>NZ_PHGS01000035.1:0-282 GCF_003031125.1 Agrobacterium sp. LAD9
TCCTCCGATCGTTGTCAGAAGTAAGTTGGCCGCAGTGTTATCACTCATGGTTATGGCAGCACTGCATAATTCTCTTACTGTCATGCCATCCGTAAGATGCTTTTCTGTGACTGGTGAGTACTCAACCAAGTCATTCTGAGAATAGTGTATGCGGCGACCGAGTTGCTCTTGCCCGGCGTCAATACGGGATAATACCGCGCCACATAGCAGAACTTTAAAAGTGCTCATCATTGGAAAACGTTCTTCGGGGCGAAAACTCTCAAGGATCTTACCGCTGTTGAT
>NZ_PHGS01000036.1:0-520 GCF_003031125.1 Agrobacterium sp. LAD9
ATCCTTTTAAATTAAAAATGAAGTTTTAAATCAATCTAAAGTATATATGAGTAAACTTGGTCTGACAGTTACCAATGCTTAATCAGTGAGGCACCTATCTCAGCGATCTGTCTATTTCGTTCATCCATAGTTGCCTGACTCCCCGTCGTGTAGATAACTACGATACGGGAGGGCTTACCATCTGGCCCCAGTGCTGCAATGATACCGCGAGACCCACGCTCACCGGCTCCAGATTTATCAGCAATAAACCAGCCAGCCGGAAGGGCCGAGCGCAGAAGTGGTCCTGCAACGATATCCGCCTCCATCCAGTCTATTAATTGTTGCCGGGAAGCTAGAGTAAGTAGTTCGCCAGTTAATAGTTTGCGCAACGTTGTTGCCATTGCTACAGGCATCGTGGTGTCACGCTCGTCGTTTGGTATGGCTTCATTCAGCTCCGGTTCCCAACGATCAAGGCGAGTTACATGATCCCCCATGTTGTGCAAAAAAGCGGTTAGCTCCTTCGGTCCTCCGATCGTTGTCA
>NZ_PHGS01000037.1:0-733 GCF_003031125.1 Agrobacterium sp. LAD9
ATGTGAGCAAAAGGCCAGCAAAAGGCCAGGAACCGTAAAAAGGCCGCGTTGCTGGCGTTTTTCCATAGGCTCCGCCCCCCTGACGAGCATCACAAAAATCGACGCTCAAGTCAGAGGTGGCGAAACCCGACAGGACTATAAAGATACCAGGCGTTTCCCCCTGGAAGCTCCCTCGTGCGCTCTCCTGTTCCGACCCTGCCGCTTACCGGATACCTGTCCGCCTTTCTCCCTTCGGGAAGCGTGGCGCTTTCTCATAGCTCACGCTGTAGGTATCTCAGTTCGGTGTAGGTCGTTCGCTCCAAGCTGGGCTGTGTGCACGAACCCCCCGTTCAGCCCGACCGCTGCGCCTTATCCGGTAACTATCGTCTTGAGTCCAACCCGGTAAGACACGACTTATCGCCACTGGCAGCAGCCACTGGTAACAGGATTAGCAGAGCGAGGTATGTAGGCGGTGCTACAGAGTTCTTGAAGTGGTGGCCTAACTACGGCTACACTAGAAGAACAGTATTTGGTATCTGCGCTCTGCTGAAGCCAGTTACCTTCGGAAAAAGAGTTGGTAGCTCTTGATCCGGCAAACAAACCACCGCTGGTAGCGGTGGTTTTTTTGTTTGCAAGCAGCAGATTACGCGCAGAAAAAAAGGATCTCAAGAAGATCCTTTGATCTTTTCTACGGGGTCTGACGCTCAGTGGAACGAAAACTCACGTTAAGGGCCCTTCTGCACAAGGGGGAATT
>NZ_PHGS01000038.1:0-4308 GCF_003031125.1 Agrobacterium sp. LAD9
AGCGTTTCGACACAGAGGCCGGTGAGGCAACGATTTTTGCTGGCGGTGTTTCGATGTCCCAATATGGTGTGACCGTGCTGTTGGGGAACCTTGCCATCGGCGTGCCGGCGCTGATCCTTGTCGCCATTTCCCTGATTGGCGTTCCGTTTGTCACACGCTGGGCTTTGCGGTCCTTCAGCGATCTGACCAGGCGTCTCGACAGGATCGACCTCGACACACGTGGCGCCCTGGTGGAAGAGCGGGGCTTGCCCAATGAGGTGCTTCGCCTGGTGCGCGATATCAACAGGGCGCTGCGTCGTCTCGATAGCGGCTTCGAGGCGACGCAGCGCTTCTTCGTCAACGCGGCCCATGAACTTCGAACGCCGATTGCTGTCCTGCAGGTGAGAATCGATACACTTTCACCAGGTGCGGACAAGACACACCTGCAGACGGCCATCAAGCGACTTACAGCAATCGCGAACCAGCTTCTCGACACCGAGAAGTACCGGCAGAAGCCCCAGCAGAATGCACCTGTCGATCTCAACAGCGTTGTGTCGAAGGTGGTTGCCGACCTTGCTCCCCTGGCGATTGCCGAAGGTTACGAGATTTCGTTCGATAGCGATGCCGAAAACCTGTTCGTTCCCGGGGATGCCGAAGCTCTGGAGCGTGCATTCATCAATCTGGTCCGTAATGCAGTCCAGTACGGAGGCGGAAGAGGACAGATATCGGTCAGTATCGAGGCTGACGGCAGCGTGACTGTCGCCGATCAGGGCTGCGGAATTGCCGGCGATAAGCAGTCGCGCATATTCGAACCGTTCTACCGGGTCAGCCCTCACGGCTCAGGTGCGGGTCTGGGGCTCAGCATGGTCAACGAGATCGTCACCCGTCACGGCGGCTACGTTGAGCTTTCGTCCACTCCAGGCAAGGGCAGCACATTTGCCGTACGCTGGCGCGAGAAGCGCGTTTTCCAGCAGCGGTAGGTTCGTCGCCTGCGCCAACAGGTCAAGGCGTTTTCATCCGTCGACGTTGGCTGAGCACGGCCGCGATCGCTTGATGTCTGGCGGGCAATCTCTGGCACGCCCCCCCACATTGCAAACACTTTGCCGATCGGTTGATTCTACAACGCGTACCAAACGGATCAGGCACGACGACGGCTCCCCGTAATTTTCAGGTAACTCTCGTGACAGAGAAAGCCCGCAAATTTCAATAGCATGGACCACGACTAAATGACACGACACATTACCCGCAAGCGTTTGATCCTGGCGGCGGCAACCCTTGTCGGTCTGCTGGGTGTCGGGCTGCTGTTTCTGCGTCCGCCGGCGAAGCTTGAACTGGTGACCGCGCAGGCGCGGACGGGTGACCTTGAAGAGGTGGTGCTGGCGACCGGGGTTCTCGAACCGCTCGAGCTGGTGCGTGTCGGTGCCCAGGCCTCGGGTCGCATTGAGCATCTGGTTGTCAAGATCGGTGACATCGTCGAGGCTGGCCAGTTGGTGGCCGAGATCGATTCCCAGACCCGGCGCAACACCTTGCGGGACCGCAAGGCCGCTTTGGCCAACATCCGCGCCGTTCACGCTGCGCGCAGCGCCGGTCTGGTGAAAGCCGAGAAGGATTTCGAGCGCGAGCGTGACCTGCTGGCAGGTGGTTCCACGCCGCGCGCCCAGTATGACGCCGCGGTTGCGATGCGAGACACCGCGCGGGCTGAGGTTCAATCGCTGGACGCTCAGGTCGCCCAGGCGCAGGTCGGGCTGGAGTCTGCGGGTATAGAACTGGATTATACGCGCATCACTGCCCCAATAGCCGGCACAGTAGTGGCGATCGTCACTGACGAAGGTCAAACCGTGAATGCCCTGCAGACTGCGCCGACCATCGTCATGATCGCGCGATTGGATACAATGACGGTGCGCGCGGATATCTCCGAGGCTGACGTCGTGCGTGTACGGCGGGGCCTGCCGGTCTGGTTCAGCATTCTTGGCGATCCGAAGCGCCGTTTCGATGGGGAGTTGCGACAGGTGGAACCGGCCCCAGCCTCCATCGCCAACGAGAGCAGCGCCGCCGCGAGCCGGATTGGCTCAACCAACGGCGCTGTCTATTACACCGGGCTGATCGACGTGGCGAATGAGGACGGGGTTCTGCGGCCCTCCATGACCGCGCAGGTGTCCATCGTTCTGAGCCGCGTCAGCGGCGTCGTGCTTGTCCCGCTCAGCGCAGTGGAAGGGGCGTCCCGGGCCGGCGATACGGCGCGTGTCCGCATACTGGACGCGGTGGGCGAGGTCCAGATCCGGGAGGTCCAGGTCGGTATCGACAACGGCGCGGACATCCAGATCCTTAGCGGTCTTCAGGCAGGCGAGACCATCGTCCTGGGAGCATCCACGGACGAACGCACGAATGGCCAGGCTCAACTGGCCGCGGCGAAGCGGTAGGGCGCGCCATGACGGAACCACTGATCCGCGTACGTGGGGTATCCCGCGCTTTCCCCGCAGGCGACGAGATGGTGCAGGTGCTGAAAGACGTCGACCTCGACATCGAGGCCGGCGAGATGATGGCCATCATCGGTGCTTCTGGCTCCGGTAAGTCGACGCTGATGAACATCCTTGGTTGCCTCGATCGTCCGACGGACGGCAGCTACTGGATCGAAGGACGCGAGACCTCGAAGATGTCCGTGGATGAACTCGCGGCACTACGCCGTGAGCGTTTTGGTTTCATCTTTCAGCGCTATCATCTGCTTGGCGATCTCAGCGCGGCCAGCAACGTCGAGGTGCCGGCCATCTATGCCGGACGCAGCCGATCCGACCGGCACAAGCGAGCGATCTCCTTGTTGACCCGGCTGGGCCTGGCCGACCGGACGGGCAATATCCCGGGCAAGCTTTCGGGCGGCCAGCAGCAGCGTGTGTCGATCGCCCGCGCCCTGATGAATGGCGGCGAGATAATTCTGGCCGACGAACCGACCGGAGCGCTGGATACCCACAGTGGCGCCGAAGTCATGAAGATCCTGCGCGAGCTTCACGCCGAGGGGCACACCATCATTCTCGTCACTCACGACAAGAAGATCGCCGAACACGCGGATCGGGTTGTGGAGATCAGCGACGGCGTAATCATTTCCGACGAGCGCAATATATCCAAATCCGCCGCGACGGCTCGGCCCATCCGCGAACACGCGCCGGGCGCTGGCTGGCGTGGCGCAATTGACCGGATGACTGAGGCCTTTCGTATGGCGGGCGCGGCAATATGGGCGCACAAGATGCGCTCGCTTCTGACCATGCTCGGTATCATCATCGGTATCGCCTCGGTAGCGGCAATCTCGGCACTGGGAGCCGGTTCGCAGCAACAAATCCTGAGTAGTATCAGTTCGCTCGGCACCAACACGATCGAGGTGCGGGCCGGTAAAGGCTTTGGCGACCTGGAAGCGGGCAAGATACGGACGCTGGTTCCCGCCGACGCCGAAGCGCTGGTGAACCAGCCCTATGTCGACAGCGTGACACCAACCGTCACGACGAGCGTAACCGTCAAGCGCGCCGCCGTGGCCGTCAATGTGTCAGTCTCCGGAGTTGGCGCCGACTTCTTTCGTGTACGGGGCCTTGAGTTGGCGTATGGACAACTGTTCGACGCCCAGGACGTTACCGCTTACAGCCAGAATGTGGTGATCGATGCAAACGCCGCGCGAGACCTGTTTCCAGACCGGGTAAACCCGGTGGGACAGGTCATCCTTCTGGGCACAATGCCGGCGAGGGTTGTGGGTGTGACGAAACGGGAAAACTCCTTCGGCCCGGCGGTTGATACGTTGACCGTTTATGCGCCTTACACAACCGTCATGGGCCGCATGCTGGGTCGTCCGAACGTCGACGGCATAACGGTCCGTATCAGAGACGATGTCGATCCGGGCAATGTCGAGGCCGCGGTTTCGCGCCTTCTCGAACGTCGGCATGGCGCGAAAGACTTCTTCCTCACCAACTCGGCGACCATTCGCGAGACTATCGAGACCACCACGCAAACCCTGACGCTGCTGATTTCGTCAGTCGCCGTGATCTCGCTGATTGTCGGCGGCATCGGCGTGATGAATATCATGCTGGTGTCCGTGACCGAACGTACCAAGGAGATCGGCGTTCGTGTGGCTGTCGGCGCGCGCCGCAGCGACATCCTTTCCCAGTTCCTGATCGAGGCCGTCATGGTCTGCCTTGTCGGCGGCTTCATGGGAGTGATGCTCGCCCTCGGGATCAGCGCTCTTTTCAATTTGCTGAGCCCCGACTTCAAAATGATCTTCTCTTCCGGCTCCATCATGGTGGCCTTCGCCTGCTCGACCCTGATCGGAATCGTCTTCGGCTTCCTTCCCGC
>NZ_PHGS01000039.1:0-1972 GCF_003031125.1 Agrobacterium sp. LAD9
CCTTGGCTTGATTATAAAGCCCGCCTGTGACCGCCTTCGGGCTCGGTGTGAGCGCCCGTGAAGACGGCTATAAGGCGGTACAAAATGGACGCTGCTTGACCCCAAGTATTACATTCACGTCTGCCAAAATGGGGCATAAATGATGTCGAAGTGGTAATCTTTTTATTTAGTGTATTGGTTCGACGTGTTTGTTACTGGCATAATATTCTCTACTCTTTCAAAGAGTTGCTGCTTTTTCTCTTCGTCTCCGTTGTCGTTCAGGTTTGGGTTGGACGCTTTTTGTTTCCCGTTTATCCCCACCCTATTTGCTTAATGTATACTGCTCGTGTTCGCCGATTAACGGAGGAAGATAGTGATTGGGCACTGATAATATCTCATTTTCTAGGTGGCGGTTTTCAGTTCCTCGTTGCAATGCTCGTTAAGCTGAAAGGCTGATGGGAAAAAGAGATGAAGCTCATGACACGGTCGCAACTGCGTAGCGTGATAGGAAAGGTGTGTTCAATGGGTCTCTATGAGATGTACGTCCTTGCTGCTCGTGCAGATACCGCCCTGGGGAAGAGGAGGTGGGCACGATCTCTTTATGCCAGGGCAAAGATTCGAAATCGGCAGCTCAAGAAGCAATATTTACACAACCAAAGGGAGAATCCTGATTCATCGGCAGACATGAAGAGGGCAGGCCAGCTGCGATCTGGGCGGTTTCCGCAAACATATATTTATATAATAACCAGCGCGGAAACATATAAAATATATGTTTCGATAAATTATATATACGCGACTGAAAACGGATGAGAATCTGTGAGCAAAATTGGCTTTTACGGACCTGCAATTTGCGGATTGTGGGCCGACTGCGTGTAAATATATGAATTTTATGTTGAATTTGCTGATCTGGGTGAGGAATTGTTGTGCGCGGAAACTATATGGGTGAGATGGATTTGATTGAAATGGAATTCAGATTTGAGCGGCGATCGATCACAATAACAATATCATGATATTGTTATTGTGATCGATCGCCGCTCAAATCTGAATTCCATTTCAATCAAATCCATCTCACCCATATAGTTTCCGCGCACAACAATTCCTCACCCAGATCAGCAAATTCAACATAAAATTCATATATTTACACGCAGTCGGCCCACAATCCGCAAATTGCAGGTCCGTAAAAGCCAATTTTGCTCACAGATTCTCATCCGTTTTCAGTCGCGTATATATAATTTATCGAAACATATATTTTATATGTTTCCGCGCTGGTTATTATATAAATATATGTTTGCGGAAACCGCCCAGATCGCAGCTGGCCTGCCCTCTTCATGTCTGCCGATGAATCAGGATTCTCCCTTTGGTTGTGTAAATATTGCTTCTTGAGCTGCCGATTTCGAATCTTTGCCCTGGCATAAAGAGATCGTGCCCACCTCCTCTTCCCCAGGGCGGTATCTGCACGAGCAGCAAGGACGTACATCTCATAGAGACCCATTGAACACACCTTTCCTATCACGCTACGCAGTTGCGACCGTGTCATGAGCTTCATCTCTTTTTCCCATCAGCCTTTCAGCTTAACGAGCATTGCAACGAGGAACTGAAAACCGCCACCTAGAAAATGAGATATTATCAGTGCCCAATCACTATCTTCCTCCGTTAATCGGCGAACACGAGCAGTATACATTAAGCAAATAGGGTGGGGATAAACGGGAAACAAAAAGCGTCCAACCCAAACCTGAACGACAACGGAGACGAAGAGAAAAAGCAGCAACTCTTTGAAAGAGTAGAGAATATTATGCCAGTAACAAACACGTCGAACCAATACACTAAATAAAAAGATTACCACTTCGACATCATTTATGCCCCATTTTGGCAGACGTGAATGTAATACTTGGGGTCAAGCAGCGTCCATTTTGTACCGCCTTATAGCCGTCTTCACGGGCGCTCACACCGAGCCCGAAGGCGGTCACAGGCGGGCTTTATAATCAAGCCAAGG
>NZ_PHGS01000040.1:0-1770 GCF_003031125.1 Agrobacterium sp. LAD9
GCGATGCCCTTTTCATCGAACCTGTGGATTTTGGTATCATCGGGGGTGATAAACACGGTATCGCCATGCCTGCATTCGAACTCACCATCGGTCCTTGCAGTGATCGGGCCGATGCCCTGGACGTCGAGGTGGAGGAAGGTATCGGAGCCGAGATGTTCGGCGACGGTCACCTTGCCCTGCCACAACCCACTTTCTTTCGACAGCACCAGATGCTCTGGCCGCACGCCGGCGGTAGTCGCTCCCTTTTGCCGGGCGTAATCGCCGGTCACCAGGTTCATGCGCGGCGAACCGATGAAACCGGCGACGAAGAGGTTGCGCGGTGTCTTGTAGAGCTCCATCGGCGAGCCGACCTGCTCGATATTGCCGCGGTTGAGCACCACGATCTTGTCGGCCATGGTCATCGCTTCCACCTGGTCGTGGGTGACGTAGATCATCGTCGTCTTCAGCGTGTTGTGCAGCTCGGAGATTTCCAGCCGCATGGTGCCGCGCAACGCCGCATCGAGGTTGGAGAGCGGTTCGTCGAACAGGAACGCCTTCGGTTCGCGCACGATGGCGCGGCCGATGGCGACACGCTGGCGCTGACCGCCGGACAGTTGCGAGGGCCGGCGTTCGAGATAATCGGTAAGGTTGAGGATGCGGGCGGCATCGTCGACCTTCCTGTCGATCACCGCCTTGTCGAGCTTGGCCATCTTCAGCGGGAAGGCGATGTTGTTCCTGACACTCATATGCGGATAAAGCGCATAGGACTGGAACACCATGGCAAGGCCGCGTTCGGCCGGGGCCTTTTCGGTGGCGTCCTTGCCGTCGATGACGATCTTTCCGCCGGAGACATCTTCCAGCCCGGCGATCAGGCGCAACAGCGTGGACTTGCCGCAGCCGGATGGGCCGACGAAGACGACGAACTCGCCGTCATGGATGTCGAGATCGATCGACGGGATGACTTTTGCCTCGCCGAAGAGCTTGGACACGTTCTGAAGGGAAATGCTGCCCATTATTGTCGTTCCTTATTTCACGGCGCCGAAGGTGAGGCCACGCACGAGTTGTTTCTGCGAGAACCAGCCGATGACGAGAATGGGGGCGATCGCCATCATCGAGGCGGCCGAAAGTTTTGCCCAGAACAGCCCCTGCGGCGAGGAGAAGGAGGCGATGAAGGCCGTCAGCGGTGCTGCATTGGTGGTCGTCAGCCGGATCGTCCAGAAGGATTCGTTCCAGGCAAGGATGACGTTCAAAAGCAGCGTCGAGGCAATGCCCGGAACCGCCATCGGGGTCAGCACATGCACGATCTCGTTCCACAGCGATGCGCCATCCATGCGGGCTGCCTCAAGAATCTCGCCGGGGATTTCGCGGAAGTAGGTGTAAAGCATCCACACCACGATCGGCAGGTTGATGAAGGTGAGCATGACAGTGAGGCCGATGCGGGTATCGAGCAGGCCGGCATTGCGGAAGATCAGGTAGATCGGCACCAGCACGGCAACCGCCGGCATCATCTTGGTGGAAAGCATCCACATCAAAATGTCCTTGGTGCGCTTGGTCGGCGAGAACGCCATGGCCCAGGCGGCGGGAATGGCGATGATGAGTGCGATGATCGTCGAGCCGAGCGACAGCACCACCGAGTTCATGAACGGCTTGAAGTAATCACGCTGGGTCTGCACGGTGATGTAGTTTTCGAGCGTGCCTGACGGAATGAGGCTGAAGCCTGATATCGCCTCCGGCTCGGTCTTGAGCGAGGTGAGGAAGGCGTAAAGGATCGGGAAGAACAGCAGAAGCGCC
>NZ_PHGS01000041.1:0-1607 GCF_003031125.1 Agrobacterium sp. LAD9
GGGGATGCGGACGAAAACTTGGACCACCAGGAGGTAGTTCATGTATTCCCATACAGACAGAATTCGCGCGGTCGAGCTGTATATTAAGCTCGGCAAGCGGGTTAAGGCGACGATCCGCCAATTGGGTTATCCGACCAAGAATGCGCTGAGGAACTGGTACCGCGAATACGAGCAGCACCAAGACCTGCGGGTTCGTTCTGTGGGTCGCGCGCCGAAGTTTTCCGAGGCCCAGAAGCAGGTGGCACTTGAGCACTACCGCACTCACGATCGCTGTATCTCTTCAACGATGAGAGCGTTGGGTTATCCCGGTCGTGGAACTTTGACGGCATGGGTTCGAGAGGCGTTTCCGGAGGCGAGGACTTCGATGGCCGGTCGATCCTGGCGTCCAGCTTATCCTGAGGCCTTGAAGCAGGTCGCGGTCCTCGATCTTTGCAGTGGAGAAGAGAGTGCCCAGGAAGTCGCCGACCGGCTGGGCGTATGTCGGCCAACATTGTACAGTTGGAGGAATGAGTCACTCGGTCATGAGGTTGCCTCATCGATGAAACGCCGCAAAACCTCTGCGCCGGCACCTGAGCGCGAGGAACTCGAGCGACAGCTTGAGGCCCTCCAACGCGATGTCCGCCAATTGCAACTCGAGCATGATCTGCTGAAGAAGGCCAATGAACTGCTAAAAAAAGGCCTGGGCGTCGATCTGCAACTCCTGAGTAATCGGGAGAAGACACAGCTGGTTGACGCCCTCAAAGACATCTATCGATTGCCACAACTGCTAGTGCAGTTGGGAATTGCGCGAAGCTCCTACTTCTACCACCGCGCCCGAGCGAGCCTGGCAGACAAGTATGCCACCATCCGTCGCAGCATCACGGAGATCTTTGAAACCAACCATCGCTGCTACGGCTATCGTAGACTGCAGGCGTCTCTGGCCAGGCAGAGTGTGACAATCTCGGAAAAGGTTGTGCAGCGATTGATGAAACAGGAGCGCCTGGTCGCCGCCAGACCACGGCGACGGCGTTTTGGTTCGTACTTGGGAGAAATCAGTCCTGCGCCTGAGAACCTGATCAACCGCGACTTCCATGCAGCAACACCGAATGAGAAATGGCTCACGGACATCACCGAATTCCAGATCCCAGCCGGCAAAGTGTATCTCTCGCCTATCATAGATTGCTTCGATGGCATGGTGATCAGTTGGTCGATTGGAACGCAACCTGATGCGGGGTTAGTCAACACGATGCTGGACGCCGCTATCAAGACAGTCACCGATGCCGAAAGCGGGACAATCATCCATTCGGATCGTGGAGCGCATTATCGCTGGCCCGGCTGGCTCACGCGGATCAGCGATGCGAAGCTGGTTCGTTCAATGTCCCGCAAGGGCTGCTCACAAGATAACGCTGGGTGCGAAGGCTTCTTCGGCCGATTGAAAACAGAACTCTTCTACCCTCGAGACTGGAAGACCATCACAATCGAGCAGTTTGTCCACGAGGTTGATGCGTACATCCGATGGTACAATGAAAAGCGCATCAAATTATCACTGGGCTCACGCAGTCCGGTCGAGTATCGAGAAAGCCTTGGCCTAACAGTATAAATTAGTCCAACTTTTTATCCGCATCCCC
>NZ_PHGS01000042.1:0-1114 GCF_003031125.1 Agrobacterium sp. LAD9
CTTTTCCAAATCGTTCCGCTTTATTCATCATTGCCACTGGCCTGGTCCGCGTTCGCTCGCCACTACTTACGGAGTCTCGGTTGATGTCCTTTCCTGCAGGTACTTAGATGTTTCAGTTCCCTGCGTTCGCTTCTTACCCCTATGTATTCGAAAGTAAGATACCTTATCACAATGCTTGGAAACCCAGGCCGTTCGTTAAAACAGACTGGATTTTCCAAGCATTTAAGGTGGGTTGCCCCATTCGGAGATCCATGGATCAAAGCTTATTCGCAGCTCCCCACGGCTTTTCGCAGCGTATCACGTCCTTCTTCGCCTGTGCATGCCAAGGCATCCACCAAATGCCCTTAATTCACTTCTTCGTTCTCATTGTCTATGCTCATCATCAAGCCGTCATTCCGAAGGAATGACCGGCAGATCCGGTTACCTTTTACAACCAGATCAAGTCACGATGACATCGACGTGTTCGATACAATCCTCATATGAAGGCACGCCGGTGCACTTCGAGGTCGTATCATTAAGACCAGCTTCTCGAGATATCATCCGGTGATGCGCGGTCAGGCAACATCAATCCAGCATCTTCATCAGAGGAACCGAGGTTCCAACAACAAAAATGCCCAGGACAAGCGATCCTTCCTACCTCCAACCCCTCCACCAATTCCGGCCGACTAAGCCATCACACGGTTTCTCAGGGACTGGGCTCGGACGCTTCAAACCACAAGGGTTCAAAACACCTGGACGCTTCCAGACATATCTTCTCTTCACAATGTATCCAAAACAGGCATCTTTCTTAGCAAAAGATGCAAACCTTTATTTCCTCAAAGAAGACAATTCGCAGCCGTCAGATCAAGTCGCCCATAAAGGACGATGATCCGTCGCGCCTCGTGGCGCGGCCCGTCCGGAGCGCAGCGATCGCAGGGTTATCGAAGATAATCCCGGAGATCGCGACAGCGTCAGGACAAAACAAATGGTGGAGCTGAGCGGGATCGAACCGCTGACCCCCTGCTTGCAAAGCAGGTGCTCTCCCAGCTGAGCTACAGCCCCATCCAGCTCGATCACCTAAGTCTCATCAACCAGGCGCGGCAACAATTCGCATCAACCAACAGTCTCAACCCAA
>NZ_PHGS01000043.1:0-989 GCF_003031125.1 Agrobacterium sp. LAD9
GGCTAACCCTGCTCAGATTAACTTTAAGCAGGAACCCTTGGTCTTTCGGCGAGGGAGTCTCTCACTCCCTTTATCGTTACTCATGTCAACATTCGCACTTCCGATATCTCCAGCAGCCCTCACGGGTCCGCCTTCACAGACTTACGGAACGCTCCGCTACCACTTGCATTACTGCAAATCCTCAGCTTCGGTGCATGGCTTTAGCCCCGTTACATTTTCGGCGCAAAGACCCTTATTTAGACCAGTGAGCTGTTACGCTTTCTTTAAATGATGGCTGCTTCTAAGCCAACATCCTGGTTGTTTTGGGATCCTCACATCCTTTCCCACTTAGCCATGACTTGGGGACCTTAGCTGGAGGTCAGGGTTGTTGCCCTTTTCACGACGGACGTTAGCACCCGCCGTGTGTCTGCCGACTAGTACTCCTCGGTATTCGGAGTTTGGTTAGGATCAGTAAGACGGTGAGTCCCCATAGCCCATCCAGTGCTCTACCCCCGAGGGTATTCGGTCGACGCTCTACCTAAATAGATTTCGCGGAGAACCAGCTATTTCCGAGTTTGATTGGCCTTTCACCCCTAGCCACAAGTCATCCCAATCTATTGCAACAGATACGGGTTCGGCCCTCCAGTTGGTGTTACCCAACCTTCAGCCTGCTCATGGCTAGATCACTCGGTTTCGGGTCTAATGCAACTAACTCAATCGCCCTATTCAGACTCGCTTTCGCTGCGCCTACACCTACCGGCTTAAGCTTGCTAGTTACACTAAGTCGTTGACCCATTATACAAAAGGTACGCCGTCACCCTTGCGGGCTCCGACTGTTTGTAGGCATCCGGTTTCAGGTTCTATTTCACTCCCCTCGTCGGGGTGCTTTTCACCTTTCCCTCACGGTACTTGTTCGCTATCGGTCATGCACGAGTACTTAGGCTTGGAGAGTGGTCTCCCCATGTTCAGACAGGATTTCACGTGCCCCGCCCTACTCAAGGACAATGACT
>NZ_PHGS01000044.1:0-974 GCF_003031125.1 Agrobacterium sp. LAD9
CGAAGGAGGATGACTTGTCTTTGGCGTAATCGACAAGTGCGGCCATGAGGATGTCGCGGCCGGCATCGATGGAGACATCGCCGCCGGAGACCATCTTCGTGCCCTGATCCAGAATGACGTCCAGCCCGGCCTTCATGACGATATCGCCGCCAGCCGTCAGTTCGGAAACCTGGCTCTCGCTCCACCGCTGCTCGCTCTTCCAGACGGACAGGTTGATGCCGACAGTCTTCGCTATCGAGCCTGCCGTAATTTGCCCCGTTCCAGGATCTCTGAAAGATTTGAGGGGATCGAGTGCGGAACCAACCACACCGCCCTTGCTGGGTCCGAGGGTAGCGTCCACAGCACCGCCGAAGACGGAAGCACCGGTGGTCGCCAGATTAACGGCAGCCAGCCCAGCCGCAAGTCCATTGTCGGCATTGGCAAGCGTTGCAAGTTTGGCGGTCAGCGGATTGATGCCGGCAAGGCCGGACAGGATCTGGCCACCGGAGCCGCCCTTCAACGCGGCGTCTATGCCGGCGGATCCCGGGAAGCTGAGACCGACGTAAAAGCCCTTCTCTGTAAAATAAAGCGCATCCTGCGCCGCTTCCAGCCGGATTGTGTCATCGGTCTTCATCAGAAGGTCGTTGACGGCGGCGATCTTTACACCTGTACCGGTAATCGGACCCTTGGCGTTGAGCGAGACGTCATTGCCCGAAAGCCGGGTGACAGACGTATCGACATCGTTCCATGTCTGCTTGACCGAACCCCAACCCAGGCCCTTGAAACCCCATTCCTTGTATCTGTTATGGACTTCCTGACTGACGACACCCATATCGATTTTGCCGGTGGCGTCGATCGAGAGCTTGTCGAAGGCGCTGACCAGCGCTCCATTAAGAAGAACATCGCCGGGAGCGGTTCCCTTCGCGCACAGGCTGCCACCGTCGCATACGCCGTAGCCGGCAAGGATCGAGACATCGCCAACCAGCGACTGGGCG
>NZ_PHGS01000046.1:0-761 GCF_003031125.1 Agrobacterium sp. LAD9
TCCGCCTACGTGCGCTTTACGCCCAGTAATTCCGAACAACGCTAGCCCCCTTCGTATTACCGCGGCTGCTGGCACGAAGTTAGCCGGGGCTTCTTCTCCGGATACCGTCATTATCTTCTCCGGTGAAAGAGCTTTACAACCCTAAGGCCTTCATCACTCACGCGGCATGGCTGGATCAGGCTTGCGCCCATTGTCCAATATTCCCCACTGCTGCCTCCCGTAGGAGTTTGGGCCGTGTCTCAGTCCCAATGTGGCTGATCATCCTCTCAGACCAGCTATGGATCGTCGCCTTGGTAGGCCTTTACCCCACCAACTAGCTAATCCAACGCGGGCCAATCCTTCCCCGATAAATCTTTCCCCCGTAGGGCGTATGCGGTATTAATTCCAGTTTCCCGGAGCTATTCCGCAGGAAAGGGTATGTTCCCACGCGTTACTCACCCGTCTGCCACTCCCCTTGCGGGGCGTTCGACTTGCATGTGTTAAGCCTGCCGCCAGCGTTCGTTCTGAGCCAGGATCAAACTCTCAAGTTGAGAATTCAATCTTAACTAAATCACGTCATTCTGAATCGACGAGAACTCACACCCATCATCATCCGCATCTCTGCGATAATAATGAGGTGTATTCTCTTGTTCAAAACGTGACCGTCAAAGTCTATTCCAGAGATCCGAATTCCTTCAGACCCCGCAAGCTTCGCCGCCCACGTTTCTCTTTCTTCTCATATTCAATTGTCAAAAAACAGACCGTATCAAACAGTCACAAAA
>NZ_PHGS01000001.1:0-141607 GCF_003031125.1 Agrobacterium sp. LAD9
CCCCCGCAACCAAACCCTACCAAACATATCAAAGGGCTCCGGGGAAACTCGTAGCCCTTTTTGCGTCCGGAATATAAAATCGGACCCGCACCGCTGCCAACGGCAAAACAGGGTTCCTGGTCGTAAAATCAATCCCGCTACGCACTTCCATGACCAATTCCATCTTCGGGATTGCCATAGACCCCAAAACGGTGATGATGCGCCATCATTCCAGTTCGGATAAAAGCTGCCGTGACCGCTGATCCCTTGCATATCCTCAAGACCGTCTATGGCTACGATGTGTTTCGTGGGCGGCAGGCCGAAATCATCCAGCACGTGGTGGCGGGCAATAATGCTTTCGTTTTGATGCCGACAGGTGGTGGGAAGTCGCTTTGTTACCAGATTCCAGCGCTTGCACGCGACGGTATGGGGCTGATCGTCTCGCCGCTCATCGCGCTGATGGTCGATCAGGTCGCTGCCCTACGTCAGGCGGGCGTGCGGGCAGAGGCTCTTAATTCCGATCTCTCTCCTGAAGAGCGGCGCGCGCTCTGGCGGGATATGCGGGCCGGTAAAGTCGACATTCTTTATGCCGCACCGGAAACCCTTCTCAAGCCGGATGTCCTGGACGCCCTCCAGCCCATTGCCCTGTCGCTGATCGCTATCGATGAAGCCCATTGCCTGTCTCAATGGGGGCATGATTTCCGGCCACCTTACCGCCAGCTTGATACGCTGATCGAGCGTTTTCCCGACACGCCACGTATGGCGCTGACAGCAACGGCCGACGGCCCCACGCGCACCGAAATTCTCGGTCACCTCGGAATTGAAGAGGACGACGCCTTCATCGCCGGGTTCGATAGGCCCAATATCCGCTATGCGATCTTGGAAAAGGATAATCCACGCGCGCAGTTGAAGCGCTTTCTGAAGGACCGCGACGGTGAAAGCGGCATCGTCTATTGCCTTTCCAAACGAAAGGTGGATGAAACGGCCGCATGGCTGCGGGAGGAGGGGCGCGACGCGCTGCCCTATCACGCTGGCATGGACAAGGCGGCCCGCGAGGAAAACCAGACCCGTTTCCAGCACGGCGAGGCGGTCATCATTGTCGCGACCGTCGCTTTTGGGATGGGCATAGACAAGCCCGATGTGCGCTTCGTGGTTCATATCGATTTGCCCGGCAGCATCGAGGCCTATTATCAGGAAACGGGCCGAGCCGGCCGCGATGGCCTGCCGTCGGACGTACTCATGCTCTATGGCTACGAAGATATTGCCCTGCGTAATCGTTTCATCGAAGAGTCTGATGCAGCAGACCAGCGCAAATATATGGAGCGCCAGAAGCTCGATGCGCTGCTCGGCCTTGCGGAAACCGCGAGTTGCCGCAGGCAGGTTCTGCTGTCCTATTTCGGCGACCGGTGTGAGCCCTGCGGTAATTGCGATACCTGCGCCGAGCCGCCGGACCTGTTTGACGGGGCCATCGCCGCACAGAAGCTTCTGTCCTGTATTTATCGCACCGGTGAACGTTTTGGCCAGGCCTATGTCATCCGCGTGTTGCTGGGTGTCGAGGATGAGCGGATTTCCCGCTTCGGACATGATCGCATCACGACATACGGTATAGGTAAAGAACATGACAATCGCACCTGGCGCGCCATTCTGCGTCAACTGGTTGCGTTACGTATGATTGAAGTGGATCTGTCCGGGCATGGTGGTCTGTCCATTTCCGAAGATGGACGGCGGTTCCTGCGCGAAAAACCTGCGTTGATGCTGAGGATACCATCTGCTCCGCGTTCCGCCCGGCAACAGACGCCCCGCAACACGGTATCGACGATTTTGCCTGAAGCTGATCGCAGTCTTTTTGAGGCACTGCGTGCGAAGCGCATGGAAATTGCCCGTGCGCAGAACGTTCCGCCCTATGTGATTTTCCACGACAAGACCCTGATAGAACTTGCCACGGCAAAACCGGTCTCTGCGAAGGAAATGGCTGGGATCCCCGGCGTCGGAGACACCAAGCTGGAGCGCTACGGGCCAGCCTTTCTGGCGGCGATCATGCAGCACGCCGCTGGCGAGTGACCGGCAGAAATCGAATGAAGAGCCGGGTAAGCAAAAATCGGTGGGCTCTGACAAAGGCTCAGCCGGTCGTGTCCTTGAACAGAACGTTCTGATCGATGAGGTAGCGCGAAAACAGCGGTAGGCTAGCACCGCCGATTGCCCGCGCTTGGCTACCCACCGCACCTTCGATGATGTCAGGCAGCGTGACACCCTGCAAATCGTGGTGTTTAAGGGCAAGGCGGGTGGCGGCTACGATCCTTGTTCTGACCCAATCGGGAAAACCGCCGTCGATGATGACGCTCGAAAAATCGATGATGGAGGCGGCGGCAATGACGGCCTGCGCCAGAGCTGCAGCAGTTTTTCGAATCCAGCTTTCCAGCGGCTCGCCGAAATCGATCCACTCGTCTGGAGAAAACCACAGGGGACGAGGATCGATGCCCCTTTCTCGCAGCATGTTTTCCAGAACGAAGATCGACGCGATTTTCAGAAGCTGGACGGTATTGCCGTCCTGCCCCTGCACCGGCAGGGGGCCGATAGCGCCGGCCGTTCCGGTCTTTCCGGAAAACAGCGCCGAATTCAAAACGACGCCGCCGCCAATGAAGGAGCCGATGAAGACGTAGAGAAAATCCGGATAATGCTGGCCTGTCCCGAAAACCAGTTCAGCGCCACAGGCACTGGTCGCGTCGTTTTGCAGAAAAACGGGATAGCTGACGCTTTCAGCAATCTCCGACCGGATATCGACGCCCCGCCATCGCTCCATTTCAATCTGCGGAGCGCCCACTTCCTGCGCCCAGTTCCACAATTCGAATGGCGCGGCGATGCCGACGCCGGCAATTTTCTCTCGCTCGGCCGGCGAAAGCTTCGATTCGAGCTCCGTTATGCCGTCGATTACGAATGGTAATATCCATTCCGGCAGGGGATAGGGATAGGTTCTGCGCAGCTTGAGCCTGATCCGGCCGACAAAATCCATCAGCACGAGATCGACGCTGCGCCGGCCGATCTTTACACCAAAAGAAAAGACGGCGTCAGGATTAAGCCGCATCGGCGTCGATGGCTGGCCGACTTTGCCGCGCAGTCTTTCACCACGAATGAGAAGCCCGTCCTTTTCAAGCGACCGCATGATGACGGAGACGGTCTGCGCCGAAAGTCCGCAAAGTCTTGATATTTCGGCTTTTGACAGTCCGCCGTGGCGGCGAACGAGGGACAGCACGAGCCGCTCATTATAGGCGCGCACCCCGATCTGGTTGGCGCCGCTGCTTATATCCATGGTAGTGGGCGACGCCGGCGGCGCCGTCTCGACAGATTGTCTCATATGTCATCCTCCCGCCCGCAATATCCGTCGCGACCGATACAGCAGGCTTTATGGCAATCTTGCTATCGCAACGTTAAACGACGCGGCGATATTCCTCCCTGCCGCCTATTAGAATGCCATAGAGAATTAATAATTCAATCGGATTTATTTATTGACAGCCGTTTCCTTTGATGGTTCCATCTGGGTCAACGATCATCGCTCTCGGAGGAGACGGGATCGTCGGGTAACCGTCACGGTGCTCAAATATCCATTGGGAGGATCTCATGAAGACCACTGTTTCCGCTCTTCTGGGCGCGCTTGCGCTTGGCGTTTCTTTCGCGTCCGTTGCGTCTGCGGCCGATACTTCGGTTTGCCTCATCACCAAAACCGATACCAATCCCTTCTTCGTCAAGATGAAAGAAGGCGCGACCGCCAAGGCTAAAGAGCTGGGCGTGACGCTGAAATCCTATGCCGGCAAGATCGACGGCGATTCCGAAAGCCAGGTTGCCGCCATCGAGACCTGCATTGCCGATGGCGCCAAGGGTATCCTGATCACCGCATCGGACACCAAGGGCATCGTTCCGGCCGTGCAGAAGGCGCGTGACGCCGGTCTTCTGGTCATCGCCCTCGATACACCGCTCGAACCCGTTGACGCAGCCGATTCCACCTTCGCCACCGACAATCTTCTCGCCGGCGAACTGATCGGCAAATGGGCCGCCGGCAGCCTCGGCGACAAGGCCAAGGATGCGAAAATCGCCTTCCTCAACCTCACCCCCTCCCAGCCGACGGTCGATGTGCTGCGCAACCAGGGCTTCATGAAGGGCTTTGGCATTGACGTGAAGGACATCAACAAGATCGGCGACGAGAGCGATCCGCGTATCGTCGGTCACGATGTCACCAATGGTAACGAAGAAGGCGGCCGTGCAGCGATGGAAAATCTGCTGCAGAAGGACCCGACCATCAACGTCGTCCACACCATCAACGAGCCTGCGGCTGCCGGCGCTTATGAGGCGCTGAAGGCGGTCGGCCGCGAAAAGGATGTTCTGATCGTATCCGTCGACGGTGGTTGCCCGGGCGTCAAGAACGTGGCGGAAGGCGTTATCGGCGCAACCTCACAGCAATACCCGCTGCTGATGGCGGCGCTCGGCGTGGAAGCCGTCAAGAAGTTTGCCGATACGGGCGAAAAGCCGAAGCCGACCGAAGGCAAGAACTTCGTCGATACCGGCGTGACGCTGGTAACCGACAAGCCGGTCAAGGGCCTCGACTCGATCGATACGAAGGAAGGTCTCAACAAGTGCTGGGGCTGATGCCTCACCTTTGAAACCCGCGGGGGCATTCGTGCCCCCGCCCTTGGACCAGAGAATATCAGGCACGATCCGGGGGATCGGACAAAGGAATAAACGAGCGCGTTGCGCGCCCCTGCGGGGATGACATAGGCCGCTTCACAACACTTTGAAATCTACGCATCATTCTCTTTGGAGATAGACCCCGGTGTCAGGGCTGATGCGATAGAGCGATCGGGAGGAAAATCCAATGAGCGATCAGCCGGTGCGGGCTCAGCCGCATAATGAATTTGAAAAGGTGCTTTCGGAAAGTTCGACGCAGGTCGCCGCTTTCGATACGCACGACAAGAGTGCGCTGGAAAAATTCCAGCATTTTCTCCATTCCAGCCCGGCGGCGGTGCCGCTTATCGTTCTGGTGCTGTCGCTGATTATTTTCGGCCTGCTCCTTGGCGGCAAGTTTTTCTCCGCCTTCTCGCTAACCCTCATCCTACAGCAGGTCGCGATCGTCGGCATCGTTGGCGCAGCGCAATCGCTGGTCATCCTGACGGCCGGCATCGACCTTTCGGTTGGCGCGATCATGGTTCTGTCCTCCGTCGTCATGGGGCAGTTTACCTTCCGTTACGGTCTTCCGGCGGAGCTTTCCATTCTCTGTGGCCTCGCCGTCGGCGCATTTTGCGGCTTCATCAACGGCGTTCTGGTTTCGCGCATGCGCCTGCCGCCCTTCATCGTCACGCTTGGCATGTGGCAGATCGTGCTTGCGACCAACTTCCTCTATTCCGCGAATGAGACGATCCGGGCCCAGGACATCGCCCAGCAGGCGCCGATCCTGCAGTTCTTCGGCGCGAATATCCGTTTCGGCAACGCGGTCTTCACCTATGGCGTCATTGCCATGGTTCTGCTGGTCGCCCTGCTCTGGTATGTGCTGAACCGCACCGCCTGGGGCCGCCATCTTTATGCCGTGGGTGACGATCCGGATGCTGCGGAACTCGCCGGTGTCAACGTCAAGCGTATGCTGACCACCGTTTACACCCTGTCCGGCCTCATCTGCGCCTTTGCCGGCTGGGCCCTCATTGGCCGTATCGGCTCGGTTTCACCGACCGCCGGCCAGTTCGCCAATATCGAATCCATCACGGCGGTGGTTATCGGCGGTCTGTCACTGTTCGGCGGACGCGGCTCCATCATGGGCATGATTTTCGGCGCCCTGATCGTCGGCGTCTTTTCGCTCGGCCTCCGGCTTATCGGAACAGACCCGCAATGGACCTATCTGTTGATCGGCGTCCTCATCATCTTGGCTGTCGCAATCGATCAGTGGATCAGAAAGGTAGCAGGCTGATGGCAAAAGAACCCATTCTCACAGCACGCAATCTCGTCAAGCGTTATGGTCGTGTGACCGCCCTCGACCATGCCGATTTCGATCTTTATCCGGGCGAAATCCTGGCCGTGATCGGCGACAACGGCGCCGGCAAATCCTCTCTCATCAAGGCGATTTCCGGTGCGGTGACACCCGATGAAGGGGAAATCCGGCTCGAAGGCCAGACCGTGCAGTTCCGCTCGCCGATCGAGGCGCGCAAGGCTGGTATCGAGACGGTCTATCAGAACCTTGCGCTGTCGCCGGCACTTTCCATAGCCGACAATATGTTTCTCGGCCGCGAAATCCGCAAGCCCGGCATTCAGGGCAGCCTGTTCCGGGCGCTCGACCGCCCGGCCATGGAAAAATTCGCCCGCGAAAAACTGTCGGAACTCGGCCTGATGACGATCCAGAACATTAATCAGGCGGTGGAAACCCTCTCCGGCGGTCAGCGCCAGGGCGTGGCGGTGGCGCGTGCGGCCGCGTTCGGCTCCAAGGTTGTCATCCTCGACGAGCCGACGGCGGCACTTGGCGTCAAGGAAAGCCGTCGCGTTCTCGAGCTTATTCTGGATGTGCGCTCACGCGGTCTGCCGATTGTCCTGATCTCGCATAACATGCCACATGTTTTCGAGGTCGCGGATCGCATCCATATCCATCGGCTCGGCAAGCGCCTGTGCGTCATCAATCCGAAGGACTATTCCATGTCGGATGCTGTTGCCTTCATGACCGGCGCCAAGGAAGCACCGAAGGAAACGCTTGCCGCATGACGCTGAAGCTCGAGACGATCGTCGAAGACGTTCTTCGGCGGGCAGAGGGTCAATCCCGTTTCATCATAGCCATTGCCGGTCCCCCTGGGGCCGGCAAATCCACGCTGGCGGATGCTCTTTGCGAGGCCTTGTGCGCGCGAGGCGAAACGGCTGCCGTCCTGCCCATGGATGGCTTCCATATGGACAATGGCATTCTTGAGGAACGGGGACTGCTGCCGCGAAAAGGCGCACCTGAAACTTTTGATGTGCGCGGCTTCCTTGATATCGTGTCCGCCGTCCGCAAGGGCGGGCAGGAGGTACTTGTTCCGGTTTTCGACCGCTCCCGGGAGATCGCCATTGCGTCCGCGCGGGCGATTGCGCCGGAAACACGCCTTATCCTTGCCGAAGGCAATTATCTGCTGCTGAACGAAGCGCCCTGGACAAACCTTTCCGAGAGCTTTGACCTCACCATCTTCGTGGGCCCGTCCGTCGCCGTGCTGGAAGAGAGGCTGCGGAACAGATGGCAGGGTTATGGTCTCGATGCCGCTCAGATCCATGCCAAGCTTTTCGAAAACGATCTTCCCAACGGAAAAAGGGTGATCGAAAACGCGCGTCCAGCCGATATTCATATCGATATCTGGGAATAGATTAACGCTTTCCAGTTCTTTACCGGCAAAGCGCGTTTGCCGTTAAGCCTTTGTTGACCATGTGTTGAATCTTTTTGATCCACAGGGTGGGGCTTTTGTGTGTCTATTCATTGACGTAAAAATTTCCTCATATACTATATGTGGTGTTCAAGGTTCTTCCGATTCGCAAGGGTTGGGAGCTAAGACGGGAATTCGGTGCGTAACGCCATCATGGCGGAACAAGGCCGAAACTGCCCCCGCAACTGTAAGCGGCGAGCATCGTTCCGATTTGGGTCACTGGAGCCAAAAGCTCCGGGAAGGCCGGAATAGATGTTGTGACCCGCAAGTCAGGAGACCTGCCTTGAGCGCAAACGTCCACGGGCGGGGTGTCCGGAGGAAGGTGTTGACGCAAATGATTTGCGTGCGCCCTTTTCTGCCCCCTCCAGAACAAGCTTCGGGGTGAAGTCATGCCAGTGCATTTCTTTAAGTTGCTGCGCTCGTCGGCGTAGAGAGTGATTTTGTGCGGCTTGCAGCATTTTGGGAAAACCGGACCCCGGTTTCCATCCGAAAATGCGAAGAGTTGCCTGGGCTACGCGCCTCACCAGAATGACAGATCCACCGCCACCCGATTGCGATTGTAATCGGCAATGTTGAGCCGTGTCCGAAATCGGCTTCGAGAGAGGAAATCATGACCGTCACCGTTTACAGCAAACCCGCCTGCGTCCAGTGCACCGCCACCTATCGTGCGCTCGACCGCATTGGTGTTCCCTATGAGATCATCGATATATCCGAAGATGCGGATGCGCTCGATCACGTCCGGGGTCTTGGTTACATGCAGGTTCCCGTGGTCGTCGCCGGCGAACGCCATTGGGCGGGTTTCCGGCCGGATATGATCGGCTCGATCAGCTGAGGCGGTAAGGCGATGGGCCTGATCGTCTATTATTCCAGCCGCTCTGAAAACACCCATCGTTTCCTTCTGAAACTGGGGCGGCGTTTGTTTCGCCTGCCGCTCGGCGCTGAGGACGACGTGCCTCATGTGTCGGAACCCTATGTGCTGGTCACCCCCACCTATGGGGGCGGCGGCACCAAAGGGGCCGTGCCTAAGCCGGTCATCCGGTTTTTGAACGAGCCCTCCAACCGAAATCTCATTCGCGGCGTCATCGCGGCGGGAAACACGA
The DNA here is from genome assembly GCF_003031125.1 of Agrobacterium sp. LAD9. Lineage (NCBI taxonomy): Bacteria > Pseudomonadati > Pseudomonadota > Alphaproteobacteria > Hyphomicrobiales > Rhizobiaceae > Agrobacterium > Agrobacterium sp. LAD9. Next base: position 8,492 of record NZ_PHGS01000001.1, read on the forward strand.
ATTTTGGCGCCGCTTTCGCATCCGCCGGAGATATCGTCTCGCGCAAATGCGCGGTGCCGTTTCTCTATCGCTTCGAGCTTCTCGGCACGGAAGAAGACGTCGCCAACGTCAAACATGGATTGGAACGATTTTGGACACGCTGACCTCGAGCGCGCTGCGCAAGGACGCCAAACAGCCGGCAGCCGCAAGCCAGAAACCGCTTGATGCGGGGCTGGACTATCACGCGCTGAACGCGATGCTGAACCTTTACGACGAGAACGGGAAGATCCAGCTCGACAAGGATCGGCTGGCCGCCCGGCAATATTTCCTCCAGCACGTCAACCAGAACACGGTATTTTTCCATAACCTCAGGGAAAAGCTCGATTATCTGGTGACGGAGGGATATTACGAGCAGGAGGTGCTGGACCAGTATTCCTTCAATTTTGTTCGTGACCTCTATGACGAGGCCTATGCCCGGAAATTCCGCTTCCCGACCTTTCTCGGCGCCTTCAAATATTACACCTCCTATACGCTGAAGACCTTCGACGGAAAACGTTATTTGGAGCGTTATGAGGATCGCGTCTGCATGGTGGCGCTGGCCCTTGCGCGTGGTGATGAGCAGCTTGCCCGCAATCTGGTCGATGAAATCATTTCAGGCCGCTTCCAGCCGGCCACCCCGACATTCCTCAATGCCGGCAAAAAGAGCCGCGGCGAGCTGGTCTCGTGTTTTCTGCTGCGGGTGGAAGACAATATGGAAAGCATCGGCCGCTCCATCAATTCGGCCTTGCAGCTTTCCAAGCGCGGCGGCGGCGTGGCGCTGTCCTTGACCAATATTCGCGAATTCGGAGCGCCGATCAAACAGATCGAAAACCAGTCTTCCGGCGTTATTCCCGTGATGAAGCTGCTGGAAGATTCTTTTTCCTATGCCAACCAGCTTGGCGCACGCCAGGGTGCTGGCGCGGTCTATCTACATGCCCATCACCCTGACATCATGCGCTTCCTTGATACCAAGCGCGAAAACGCCGACGAAAAAATCCGCATCAAGACGCTGTCGCTCGGCGTGGTGATCCCCGACATCACCTTCGAACTCGCCCGCAACAACGAGGACATGTATCTGTTCTCGCCCTATGATGTGGAGCGGGTCTATGGCGTGCCGTTGACCGAGATTTCGGTCAGCGAAAAATATCACGAAATGGTCGCCGACAGCCGCATCCGCAAGAAGAAGATCAAGGCGCGCGAATTCTTTCAGGTGATCGCCGAAATCCAGTTCGAGAGCGGTTACCCCTACATCATGTTCGAGGACACGGTGAACCGCGCCAATCCGATCGCCGGCCGCATCAGCATGAGCAATCTCTGCTCGGAAATCCTGCAGGTCAGCGAAGCGAGTGAATTCAATGCCGATCTGTCCTACAGCCATATGGGCAAGGATATTTCCTGCAATCTCGGTTCGCTCAACATTGCCGCTGCAATGGATTCGGCCGATTTCGGCAAGACCATCGAGACCTCCATCCGGGCGCTGACAGCAGTGTCTGATATGAGCCACATTTCCTCCGTCCCCTCGGTGGAAAAGGGCAATGATGCGAGCCACGCCATCGGGCTCGGCCAGATGAACCTGCACGGCTATCTGGCGCGCGAACGCATCTTCTACGGTTCCGAAGAGGGCGTCGATTTCACCAATATCTATTTCTACACCGTGACCTATCATGCCATCCGCGCCAGCAACCGGCTGGCGGTGGAAAGAGGCCAGAGCTTCAAGGGCTTTGAAAATTCGAAATATGCCTCGGGTGACTATTTCGACAAATATACCGACCGGGAATGGTTGCCCGCGACCGAAAAGGTGAAGGAACTGTTCGAAAAGGCCGGCATTGCCATTCCGACGCAGGAGGACTGGAAGGCGCTGAAGCAGGACGTCATGGCATCAGGTCTTTATAACCAGAACCTACAAGCCGTGCCGCCGACAGGTTCGATCTCCTATATCAACCACTCGACGTCTTCCATTCATCCAATCGTCTCGAAGATCGAAATCCGCAAGGAAGGCAAGATCGGCCGCGTTTATTACCCGGCTTCCTATCTCTCGAACGACAATCTCGAATATTATCAGGATGCCTATGAGATCGGTCCTGAGAAGATCATCGACACCTATGCGGCGGCCACCCAGCATGTCGATCAGGGCCTGTCTCTGACGCTGTTCTTCCGCGATACGGCAACGACGCGCGATATCAACCGGGCGCAGATCTACGCCTGGAAGAAGGGCATCAAGACGATCTACTACATCCGTTTGCGCCAGATGGCGCTGGAAGGCACGCAGGTTCAGGGCTGCGTTTCCTGCACGCTCTGAATTGAGGGACAAGACAATGAACATCGCCGTAAAACCCGCGTCCCGCATTCGCGCGGTCAACTGGAACCGCATCGAGGACGACAAGGATCTCGAAGTCTGGAACCGCCTGACCTCGAATTTCTGGCTTCCGGAAAAGGTGCCGCTCTCCAACGACATTCCCTCCTGGGGAACGCTGAAGCCGGAAGAACAGAAACTGACCATCCGTGTCTTCACCGGGCTGACATTGCTCGACACCATCCAGAACGGCGTCGGCGCCGTGCGGCTGATGGCGGATTCGGCCACGCCGCATGAGGAGGCCGTGCTCTCCAACATTTCCTTCATGGAGGCCGTGCACGCCCGCTCCTATTCCTCGATCTTCTCGACGCTATGCTCCACGCCTGATGTCGACGATGCCTATCGCTGGTCGGAGGAAAACGAGTTCCTGCAACGCAAATCCGCACTCATCATGCGCGAATATGACAGCGGCGATCCGCTGAAAAAGAAGATCGCCAGCGTGTTCCTGGAAAGCTTTCTGTTCTATTCCGGCTTCTACCTGCCGATGTTCTGGTCAAGCCGCGCCAAGCTTACCAATACGGCGGATTTGATCCGCCTCATCATCCGCGACGAGGCCGTGCATGGCTATTATATCGGCTACAAGTTCCAGCGGGCGGTGGAGCGCCTCGGCGAAAAGGAGAGACAGGAGATCAAGGACTTCGCCTTCGATCTCCTGCTCGAACTTTACGATAACGAGGCGAAATATACCGAAGACCTCTATGACGGCGTTGGCCTGACCGAGGATGTCAAGCAGTTCCTGCATTACAACGCCAACAAGGCCCTTATGAATCTGGGTTACGAGGCGCTGTTTCCCGCCGAGGCCTGCCGGGTCAATCCAGCGATCCTGTCGGCACTCTCACCTAATGCCGACGAGAACCACGACTTTTTCTCCGGTTCCGGCTCGTCCTATGTCATCGGCAAGGCGGTCGCGACTGAAGATGAAGACTGGGATTTCTGAAACCCTGATGTCAGCAGGAACCCGAAAAGCCTATTGCGGGTTCACCACCTGGCTCGCAAGGCGGAAGGGGCTGGAGACCGTTGCGCCGATCGCATCGAAAACGAAGGCTCCTGCACTATTGATATCACCGCCGCGCCTGCTTGCCTCCAGCTGCGGAACCATGGAGGCCAGCGCGGCATAACGGTCGTGATTGAGTGGGTCCGACGCCTCCAGATTGGAGATATCGACGAATTGCACGCCCTCTTTCAGGGCCGCTTCCTGAACCTGCGGATCGGTGACGTCAAGCGCACCGATGCGGGTGACATCGGCACCCAGTATGGAGGATGCTTTTAAGGCCCGGTCGTCCTTGGACACCAGCACGGTGAGTGGCGGATTGAGCCGGCCGACGACCTCGATCTGCTTGCGGAAGACATCGGCGTCGATATCGGGCGCAGCCAGCACCACCTGCAGCTTGGCGATGACATCGTTCCTGCCTTCGAAGCGCAATTGCCGCAACGCTTCCATCACCAGCCAGCCGCCCATGCTGTGACCGAACACGACGACGCTTTTTCGTGGTGTCTGCCGGGTGAGGTCGGTCAATAGGGCGGCCAGCGCATCACGCGAATAGGTCGCCGATTCCTTGTCGGCGACGTAGCCGGTGACATTGGCCTGCGAAGGCCAGGAAAAGACTAATGGCACGCCATTCATATTGGCATCGGCAGCCATTTGCGCCGCGCGGAAAAGGGCTTCCTGATAGCTGTAATTATAGCCATGCACAAAAAGTGCGATCTGCTTGCCAGAGCGGGCAATATCGCCGAGATCGGCGTTGAAGGCCGTCTTCGTCAACATATCGGCCTTGGTAACAACGAAGTCCTTCTTCGGGTCCGGCTTGCCGCTGGACCACTCGATTTTTCCGCTTTTATGGGTAGGAGGAATGGAAATATCGAAGCGCGCATAATTCGGCTCGGCCGCCCGTTCCGTCCCGAAGCCCTTTTTTGCGTCCTTGTTTCTCTCGCGTGTACTCGCCACATAGGCGGTTACGATTTTGGTGCCTTTGGCCCTGGTGTCCACAGCCTGCAGCACATCCGCCCCCGGTCTGCCCGCGCAGGATGAAAGAACGCTGAGGGTGAGAAGGAGCGAAAAAATCAGGCGCATGAATGGGCTACCGATGACAAGGAACGGCTGATAAATAACCGGCCGTCAAAAAAGTTGCTACTGGAGAATGAATTGTGCTGCTGCGGTGGTCTTCGATGTGGAGAGGCATTCCCCACCTTGCTATCCGGACATGTTCGTTTTAGGCCGTAAAGATGACGAACAAGGTGTCGCTTTTACGGCTGAAACTCACGGACTTCCGCAATTATGCGGCGGCTGCGCTCACGCTCGATGACCGCCATGTGGTGCTGACGGGCGACAATGGTTCCGGCAAGACCAATCTGCTTGAGGCTGTCTCCTTTCTCTCACCCGGAAGAGGCCTGCGCCGGGCCACTTTATCCGACGTAACACGGGTGGGGGCGGAGGCTGCCGGTTTCTCGATTTTTGCCGATGTCGAAGGCATGGATGGCGAAGTCGCCATCGGCACCGGGATCGAAGGTGACGGAGAGGTGGTGTCGCGTCGCCTGAGACTGAATGGCACGCCCGTCAAATCCGTCGACGAATTGACCGACCATCTGCGGGTGCTGTGGCTGACGCCCGCCATGGATGGCCTCTTTACCGGCTCATCATCGGATCGCCGGCGTTTCCTCGACCGGCTGGTGCTGTCGCTCGATCCAGCTCATGGACGGCGGGCAAGCGATTTTGAAAAGGCCATGCGCGGCCGCAACCGCCTGCTTTCGGAAGGCCGCTTTGATCCGGTCTGGCTGGACGGTATCGAAAAGCAGATGGCCGAACTCGGCATATCCATGGCCGTTGCCCGTTATGAGATGCTCGGCCTTCTGAAGAGCCTGATCGAAGGGCGGGCGGGCAATGCCGCTTTCCCGTCGGCAGCGCTCTCGCTCTCCGGTTTCATGGACGATGGGCTCAACCGCCCTGCCGTCGATCTGGAGGATGAATACAGGCTTATGTTGCGCGATGGCCGGTATCGCGACGCCGCTGCCGGCCGTACGCTGGATGGGCCGCACCGCGTCGATCTCTTCGTGCGTCATGCGGAAAAGGACATGGAGGCCGAACGCTGTTCAACCGGGGAACAGAAGGCGCTGCTGGTGGGGCTGGTGCTTGCCCATGCGCAGCTCACCGCCAATATGACCGGCCATGCGCCGGTCCTGCTGCTGGACGAGATCGCCGCCCATCTGGATGAGGGCAGGCGGGCGGCGCTGTTCGATCTCATCCACGCGCTTGGCGGCCAGAGCTTCATGACGGGAACGGATGCGGCCATGTTCTCGGCCCTTGGTGAGCGGGCGCAGTTCTTCAATGTCTCCCACGGGAGCATCACGGCATGATTGCAGAGAGATGGAGTGCGACATGGACCCGCTGAGCCCGGAAGAAATCGAACGCTACAAGCGTCACATCCTGCTGCCGGAAATCGGCGGCGCCGGACAGCAGCGGCTGAAGGCGGCGCGCGTACTGGTGATCGGAGCGGGCGGTCTTGGTGCGCCCGTGCTTCATTATCTTGCCGCCGCCGGTGTCGGCACGCTCGGCATGATCGATGACGATGTGGTTTCCCTCTCCAACCTCCAGCGACAGGTGATCCACGATACCGGCACGATTGGGGAGCTGAAAACGGAAAGCGCCCGCAAGGCCATCGCCCGTCTCAACCCGTATGTCCGTACTCTTGTTTATGAGGAACGCTTTTCGCAGGTCTGGGTGCATGACCATCTGCAATCCTTCGATCTCCTTATCGACGGCTCGGACAATTTCGAAACGCGTTATACCGCCGCCGATGCGGCGGAGGCTGCCAGGAGACCGCTGGTAACGGGTGCTGTCGGCCGTTTTGACGGCTCGGTGACGGTGCTGAAACCCTACGAGACAAATGCCGAGGGCATTCTGCTGCCCGGCTATCGTGACCTGTTTCCCGAGCCGCCTCCGCAGGGGCTTATTCCCAATTGCGCGGAAACAGGTATTGTCGGCGCGCTGACCGGGGTTATCGGCACGCTTATGGCCATGGAGGCGATCAAGGTGATCACCGGTGCCGGCGAACCGCTGATCGGCCGCCTGCTCCTCTATGATGCCCTGTCTGCCCGTTTCGAAACCGTGCGATACAAGCGGCGGGCAACGGGAGGGAAGCCGTGACCGAGATTATCGAGATCGGAGAGGACTTCGATCGCTGGCAGGAATTGCTGGCGCTCATCATGTCGTCCTTCGCCTATATGGACGGCGTCATCGATCCACCGTCCTCGGCCCATCGCCTGACGCTGGATAATCTCTCCGAAAAGGCGAGGGCGGAAATTGCTTTCGCGGCGCTGGACGGAGGCGAACTGTTGGGCTGTCTGTTCTGCCGACCGGAGCCACCCGCCTGCCTTTACGTCGGCAAGCTGTGCGTCTCACCCCAGGCGCAGGGAAAGGGCATAGGCAAGATGCTGCTGCGGAGGTCCGAAGCGTTGGCGCGCGAATTGGCGCTGCCGGCGCTGCGGCTGGAAACCCGCATCGAGCTGATCACCAATCACGCCAGATTCGCCGCCTGGGGTTTCGTCAAGACTGCTGAAAACGCCCATGCCGGTTACGATCGCACGACCTCGATCGAGATGACCAAGGTCCTCGGCTGAAATCGTCTTCAGCCGATCCGGCTGCGTAAAGTCCGGAGTTATCTTCCCTGGCCGATCACAGAGCCTATTGCAAAAGGCCGGATTGCACCATCTGGGAGAGAAAGACCGAGGAGACGCGGTCAATGCCGGTCTGCGACTGGTTTTCTGCCGATCCGACCCGCCACACAGCTTTCCCCGGCTCGCTGAAGAGCTGGATTTCCGTGCTGACCTTGTGGGTGAGAGGAGCCGCCTTTGTCGCTTCCACCATCTGCTTCATCAGTCTTGCGGACGGCATGCGCGTTCTGTCGCCGATCTCGTCTGCATTTGCACTGGCCTTCAGCCGCTGGAAGGCTGGCGCGACATCCGGCAGAGAGCAGTTCATCCTGATTTGCGCCACAACAACACCCGTGGGCGTTTGTGCACCGATACGTGCGGGCTCCGCCTTACAACGCACCCGTTTCGTACTCGCCACCCAGAGCTTTGCGAATTGCTCCGATTGTTCGTTCGTTGTCCCCTTGGGTGAATGCATGCCTCTGTTTCTGCGCTGCCAGGCGACCGGGTCTGCAACCAGTTCCATATCCGTGTAGCGCGGGCTGCTACCCGAGGATCCCCATTCCTTGTTCAAACGAGACATGCTGGCGCGATCAAAATTCAGCCAGGCGCGATAATAGAGTTCCGCAGTCTCTTCAGGGGAGGGCGAAGCGGCCTGGGCCGAACCGCCGACCAGCATGAGCAGGATGGAGATCACCGTTAAGAACTTCGCCTGGATACCCATTGAACTTTCCCTCCCTATGATCGAACGACGGTGGCCTGAGCCGGCTCAGTTCCGCCCCGGCAGCACCCGGTTCGGGGGACGGTGGCCGTCGAACAGCGTGCGGATGTTGATGATGACCTTGTCGCCCATTTCGATGCGGCCTTCGATCGTCGCGGAACCCATATGCGGAAGCAGCACGACCTTGCCTTCCCTGGCGAGCTTGATGAGCTTGGGGTTCACCGCAGGCTCGTTCTCATAGACGTCAAGACCGGCGCCGGCGATCTTGCCTTCGCGCAGGCACTGGATCATCGCCGCCTCATCGATGATATCGCCGCGCGCAGTATTGACGATGTAGCTGGTCGGCTGCATCAGCGCGAGCCGCCGCGCCGAAATCAGATGATAAGTTGCAGGCGTCGAGGGGCAATTGACGGAAACGATATCCACCCGCGCCAGCATCTGGTCGAGGCTGTCCCAATAGGTCGCCTCAAGCTCCGCCTCGGTGGCCGGATTGACGCGCTTGCGATTATGATAATGAATGGAAAGCCCGAAGGCCTTGGCGCGGCGTGCAACCGCCGTTCCGATGCGGCCCATGCCAACAATACCGATGCGCTTGCCGGAAATACGCCGCCCCAGCATCCAAGTCGGTGACCAGCCAAGCCATTCATCTGCGCCATTGGCGAGCACGCGTGTGCCCTCGATCATGCGGCGCGGCACGGCCAGCACCAGCGCCATGGTGATATCGGCGCTGTCCTCGGTCAGCACATTGGGTGTGTTGGTGACGGTAATGCCCTTGCGGGCTGCGGCATCCACATCCACATGGTCGATACCGTTGGAAAAGCTGGCGATCAGCTTCAGCTGCGGCCCCGCCTGATCGATCATCGCGGCGGTGATGCGGTCAGTGACGGTCGGCACCAGCACATCCACTCGCTGCATGGCGGCGACAAGCTCCGCTTCGCTGCGCGGCGTATCGTCGATATTCAGCTCGGCATCGAAGAGTTCGCGCATTCTGGTTTCGACGACGTCTGGCAATTTGCGGGTGATATAGACTGTCGGTCTCTTCTTGTGGGTCATCGTTTGCCGCTGCCTTGTTCAGAAGTCATTAACCAGAAAGAGCGATAATTTCTTTCAATCAGGGCGTTTCTACCAGACCCACCGGCGAAGACAAATAAAACTCGCTGAAGCTTGAGGCATGTGGAAACGAGCCTCCTTAAATATCATCCGGTTTGCAGAAGGCGGGAAACGGAAATGGGCATACGCAGTGTGGTTTCTATCGTTTGCATTGCATTGTCTCTGGGCCTTCTCGGTGCGGCCGGCGAAGCCATGGCGCAGGGTGCCGCAAAAGGCGCAAGCGGTCTGCCGCTGCCGCGTTTTGTCAGCCTGAAATCAAAGCGCGTCAATATGCGCATCGGCCCGAGCACGGATTATGCCGTGTCATGGATGTATTTGAAATCGGGAATGCCCGTCGAAATCATCCAGGAATATGAAAACTGGCGGCGTATCCGCGATGCCGACGGCACGGAAGGCTGGGTCAATCAGGCCCTGCTGTCAGGTGAGCGCACGGCCGTTGCGGCTCCGTGGATGCGTGGCAAGGGCAAGGAAGTCTTTGTGAACATGCGCCGCGAAGCGCAGTCGGGCGCTTCCGTTGTTGCACGGCTCGAGCCGGGCGTGGTCTTCAGGATCGGCGAATGCAATGGTGACTGGTGCCGCGCCGAGGCCGGTCAGGCCTCGGGCTGGGTTTCGCAGGGCGAAATCTGGGGTGCTTACCCGGGCGAAGCCTTTAAATAAGGCCGTGTTTTTCGCCAAGCGTCTTCAACGATGACATAGGGCGCGGGCCGATCTGCTGAATGACGGCGGCAGCCGCAAGGCAGCCGAGCTTGCCGCAATCTTCGAGCGACCGGTCCTGCGTATAACCAAACAGGAATCCGGCAGCGAAAAGATCGCCGGCACCCGTCGTGTCGACCACGTCATGCACCGGATAGGCTTCTACCTTCACACGCTCCGTGCCGCGCAGGATGACAGCGCCTTCCTCGCTCATCGTCACCGCCGCGATCTTGCAGTCGGCCGCGATTTTGGTCAGCGCCAGTTCGAAATCGTCGGTTTCGTAGAGCGACAGCGCTTCCTGCTTGTTGGCGAAAACGATGTCCACCGTGCCGGAGCGCATCAGGTCGAGAAACTCTTCGCGGTAGCGGCCGACGCAGAAGCTGTCGGAAAGCGTCATGGAGACTTCGCGGCCGTTTTCATGCGCAATGCGGGCGCATTCGCGGATGGCGTCCTTGGCGCGCGGCGGGTCCCACAGGTAACCCTCGAAGTAGGTGACTTTCGTATCCGCCACCACATCATCTTCCACATCTTCCGGACCGAGATCGACGCAGGCGCCGAGATAGGTGTTCATCGAGCGCTCGCCGTCTTCGGTCACGAAGATCATGGAGCGGGCGGTCGGCGGGAAGGTGCCTTCCGGTTTCGTTTCGAAATAGACACCCTGGGCGCGGATATCGTGCTGGAAGATTTCTCCGAGCTGGTCTTCCGCCACCTTGCCGAAATAGGCGGCCTTACCGCCGAAATTCGCTACGCCTGCTGCCGTGTTGCCAGCGCTGCCGCCGGAGGCTTCAAGAGCCGGCCCCATAAGCGAATAAAGCAGCTCGGCGCGTTCCGCGTCGATGAGGTTCATCGCACCTTTGGTAATGGCATTGTCGTTGAGAAAGCGATCATCGCAGCGGGAGATAATGTCGACGATGGCATTGCCGACAGTCAGTACGTCGAATTTCGTCATAGGCCCTATCCGTTTCGCACGGGGTGTGCATATTTTTCGAAAGGTCTTAAACATTTCTCGCGGCAAGAAAAGCCCAAAGAGAAAATATGCGGTTCTCGGGACGGGGCGAAAACGCGTCATCTGCCTGTAATGTGGTTAAGCTATTCCTTCTACCAGAGCAAAAGGTGTGTGAACGCGTACCGGAATGGAAGACATGATGGTCTTCTGGCTCAACCGTTATCTCCGCCACGGATGTACTGGCGGTATATAACGGACATAAAAGGCGGGGGTGACCCCGCTTTTTCTTTTTGGAGAACGCCGGCCCATGGCACCACGTGGCCACTAACGGCGTTTCCGCCCAAGCGCCTCACCACGTTCTTCCCCTTCACGGCATACCTCATCGGACGAAAACGCGGAGCGAAAGCGTATTCGTGATTCCATTCCCGCTGAAAAGGCTCTAAAGCGGAGTATCTCCCCGCAAAAGCCGCGAAAGCTTTCCCTCCATGTCTGCCGTTGCCGCGAATGTCGCCCCGATTTTCATTCTCATCCTGATCGGTTGGCTCACCGTCAAGGCCGGTCTGTTCAGGGCCGATGCCGGCGATATCCTCAGCGACTTTGTGTTCAAGATTGCTGTGCCGACCTTGATCTTCCGCACGCTTGCCGAAGCGAATTTTCACGGTGCTTCGCCTTTCCGACTGTGGATCACCTATTTCGCCGGCGTAGCCGTCACCTGGACGGTTGGGCATATCGTCACCCGTTATGTCTTCAAGCAGGATGTCCGCATCGCCGTCATTGCCGGCATTTCCTCGGCCTTTGCGAACAATATCTTCATCGGCCTGCCGCTGGTCGGGCGGTCCGTGGGGGATGAGGGGCTGGTCGCTCTCTCCATCCTGCTCGCCATCCATCTGCCTGTGATGATGATCGCCGGCACGATCCTGATGGAAAATGCCACCCATAAGGCGGTCGGCGGTGAAAAGCGCAGCATGGCTGCGGTGTTCAAGCAGGTAGGCCGCAATCTCATTACCAATCCGCTGGTGATCGGGCTTGTCATCGGGCTTTCGACCAATGTTTCCGGCGTAGCTCTGACGCCCATTTTAAAAACCGTGGTTGATCAGATCGCGTCGATGGCGGGGCCGGCGGCGCTTATTTCGCTCGGCATGGCGCTGACCAAATACACCATCCGCGGCAATATGGGCATTGCCGTCACCATGACGGTGTTCAAACTGCTGCTTCTGCCCGCCTGTGTGTGGGCAATGGGTCATGCGCTCGGTCTCAGCCGGGAATGGACTGCGGCGCTCGTGCTCACCTCCTCGGTGCCCACGGGGGTGAATGCCTGGCTTATCGCCAACCGCTTCGGCATCGGCCACAGCGTTGCCGCCTCCACCATCAGCATTTCCACAGCGACCGGCGTTCTCTCCGTGTCGCTGTGGGCATGGCTGTTGAGCTGATTATTCTGCTGCGTTGATTACTTCTGGGCGCTCAGAATCTTGAAGCGGGCGTTGCGGCATACTTCAGTGCTGGTGCGGAATTCAGCCGCGAGCACCGGCTCATAGGGCATGCCGCGATTGGCGACCATCAGCAGCTTGCCGCCGCTGCGCAGTGCGCCGGCGGCGGCCTTGATGAAGGCCTGACCGAGGGCAGGTTCTGCTGCCTGTCCCGCCGCATGGAAAGGCGGGTTCATGATGATGAGGTCGTATTTTTCCTTCGGCGGCTCGTTTGCCAGATCCTGCCAGAAGAAGCGCGCCGTCAGTCGCGGATTGTTTTCGAGAAGATTGGTCTTTGCAAATTCCAGCGCGTTCCAGTCTGCTTCAAACAGATCGATACGGGCCGTGCGCGGCGATTTCTCGGCCAGCATGACGGAGAGATAACCCCAGCCCGCGCCGAAATCGGCGGCGTTGCCGTCAAAATCGTTCGGTAGGCGCGATGCGAGCAGTTCTGAGCCATCATCCACGCGGTCATGTGAGAACATGCCGGGCAGGGCGGTGAAACGGCCTTCAACCGTCGCCGGTTTCTGGGCGAGTTTCGACACTGCGGATGCAATATCGTCCGGACGTTTGAACCAGAGGGCGACGCCGTGATATTTCGGTGTCGATTCCGCCTCGATGCCAAGCTTCGCCAGCGTCTTGCGCAGCGTCACGATACCGTCTTCCTTCGATCCTGCCGCGACGATCAGGCCGCCGGCCTTCACGCGCGAAAGTGCTTCGGCGACGCGGTTTTCGTTTTCGCCACGGTGCTTGCCGCACAGCAAAAGCGCCGCATCGTAGTCCTCGCCCGAAACATCCGGGGTGACTTCTGCGCCCTGAGCCTGCAAGGCCCGGTAGAGCGGCCGGAGATGTTGAACCGCGACGATCTCGGCGTCGAAACCATCAAGGCGCGGACCGGCCTCAGCTCCCAGAAACAGAACGCGCTCGCCCTCTTTCGGCATAGGAAGCATTTCCGAGGCAAAGGGGTGGAAAAGGGTTTTCACAGCGTCACGGCTCATGGGAGCATCCTCAAGGTAGAATAGAAAAAAGGCGCGGGCAAAACCCGCGCCTCGATAGGGTCTGGCGGCGCTGCCTTATTCGGCAGCGGCTTCGCCGTCTTCTTTCTTCTTGTCGGCAGCGATTTCCTGGCCGGTGGCCTGGTCGACAACCTTCATGGACAGGCGAACCTTGCCACGCTCGTCGAAGCCCATCAGCTTGACCCAGACCTTGTCGCCTTCCTTGACGACGTCGGAGGTCTTGGCGACACGCTCGGAAGCGAGCTGCGAGATGTGAACGAGGCCGTCACGGGCGCCGAAGAAGTTGACGAAAGCGCCGAAGTCAGCGGTCTTGACAACAGTGCCTTCGTAGATCTGGCCGACTTCCGGTTCCGCAACGATCGAGTGGATCCACTTGCGGGCCGCTTCGATTTCCTTGCCGGAAGAAGAGGCGATCTTGACGGTGCCGTCGTCTTCGATGTTGATCTTCGCGCCGGTCTTTTCGACGATTTCGCGAATGACCTTGCCGCCGGAACCGATGACTTCACGGATCTTGTCGACCGGAATGTTCATCACTTCGATGCGCGGTGCGAATTCGCCGAGCTGGCCGCGGCTTTCGGTGATGGCGTTGGCCATTTCACCGAGGATGTGCTTGCGGCCACCCTGTGCCTGCTCCAGCGCGATCTTCATGATCTCTTCGGTAATACCGGCGATCTTGATGTCCATCTGCAGCGAGGTGATGCCGTCGGCGGTGCCGGCGACCTTGAAGTCCATGTCGCCGAGGTGATCTTCGTCACCCAGGATGTCGGAGAGGACCGCAAAGCGCTCGCCTTCGAGGATCAGGCCCATGGCGATACCGGCAACCGGCTTTGCCAGCGGAACGCCGGCGTCCATCAGTGCAAGTGAGGTGCCGCAGACCGTTGCCATCGACGAGGAGCCGTTGGACTCGGTGATTTCGGAAACGACGCGCAGCGTATAGGGGAACTGTTCCGCAGTCGGCAGCATCGGACGGATAGCGCGCCATGCGAGCTTGCCGTGACCGATTTCGCGACGGCCCGGGGAGCCCATGCGACCTGTTTCACCGACCGAGTAGGGCGGGAAGTTGTAATGCAGCAGGAAGCGTTCCTTGTACATGCCGGTGAGGCTATCGACATACTGTTCGTCTTCGCCGGTGCCGAGCGTCGCAACGACGATCGCCTGGGTTTCACCGCGGGTGAACAGCGCCGAACCGTGGGTGCGCGGCAGCAGGCCGACTTCCGAAACGATCGGACGAACGGTCGACAGGTCGCGGCCGTCGATACGGCTCTTGGTGTCGAGAACGTTCCAGCGAACGATCTTCGCCTGAAGGTGCTTGAAGACGGCGCCGATTTCTTCCGGCGAGTACTTGGCTTCGCCTTCTTCCGGCAGGAAGTGCGCCTTGACCTTCGCCTTCACGGCGTCGACGGCGGCGTAACGGGCAGCCTTTTCAGTGATCTTGTAGGCGTCGCGCAGTTCGGCTTCGGCGAGCGCCAGCATTTCGTTTTCGAGAGCGGAGAAGTCTTCCGGTTCGAATTCGCGTGGTTCCTTGGCGGCAACTTCGGCGAGCTTGATGATCGCGTCGATAACCGGCTGGAAGCCGCGATGACCGAACATGACGGCGCCGAGCATGATTTCTTCGTTGAGTTCCTTGGCCTCGGACTCAACCATCAAAACAGCGTCCTGCGTACCGGCAACGACGAGGTCGAGAACAGACTCGTCCATTTCGTCCAGATGCGGGTTAAGAACATACTCACCGTTGATATAGCCAACGCGCGCGCCGCCAACCGGGCCCATGAAGGGAATGCCAGAGAGCGTAAGCGCTGCGGAAGCCGCAACCATCGACAGAACGTCCGGGTTGTTTTCCAGATCATGCTGGATAACCGTGACGACGACCTGCGTGTCGTTCTTGTAGCCTTCCGGGAAGAGCGGGCGGATCGGACGGTCGATCAGGCGGGAAACGAGAGTTTCGTTTTCGCTCGGACGGCCTTCGCGCTTGAAGTAGCCGCCGGGGATCTTGCCGGCCGCGTAGGTCTTTTCCTGGTAGTTGACGGTCAGCGGGAAGAAGTCCTGGCCGGGCTTCGGAGACTTTGCGGAAACCACTGTCGCGAGAACCATCGTCTCGCCGTAGGTTGCGATGACGGCGCCGTCAGCCTGACGGGCAACCTTGCCGGTCTCGAGCTTCAGCGGGCGGCCTGCCCATTCGATTTCCACGGAGTGTTGATTGAACATATCTTGTCCTTGGTTGTGGCTGCCGCTCCAGCATCGTGCCGGCGGTGGCAACGCGGTGACTCAATCACGGGCAAGACAGCGGGAGGCTTTCGACAAGCAAGCATCCGGCAATCCTGCCCCATGACAGGTCTGCGGTTGAAAAGGCGACACCGGCCCATCCGGGTCTACCTTATCGTCCGGGGGCCACATCTGCGGCAAACGCCCGGAAATTCATATAGCCTTTGAAAGGCCGGATATAAAAACCGGCGGGCATCGTTGCGAAACCCGCCGGAGAAGTTATTAGCGGCGAATGCCGAGAGCACCGATCAGCTTGCTGTAACGGGCTTCGTCCTTCTTCTTCAGATAGTCGAGAAGCGAACGACGGCTCGAAACCAGCGTCAGAAGGCCACGACGGGAGTGGTTGTCCTTCTTGTGGTCCTTGAAGTGACCGGTCAGGTTGTTGATCCGCTCGGTCAGGATAGCGACCTGAACTTCCGGAGAACCGGTGTCACCTTCCTTCGTGGCATATTCCTTGATGAGGGCGGCTTTGCGCTCTGCAGTAATCGACATCGGACGATCCTTTCTGTTTTAAGGAAAAATGGGACGCCTTGAGCCGGGATGTCGTCCAGCTCAGGCCATTCAGCAGCATAGGCAAAGCCCAAGCTGGCGCTGCCTATAAACTATTCCGGGTGCGATGGAAAGAGGCGATTGATTCCTGCCCGCGCTGCCCGGCTCAGCCGAAAACCCGCTTCGGCCGGAACTCGCCTTCACCGATCTCGCCGATAGCGACAAGCTTGCCATGCGCGGTGGCATAGGCTTCCGGATGGTTGGCCGGTGCATCACGCCCGCGAAGCAGGATGGGGTTGCCCATCTTCAGCCGGTGCGCCTGGTCGTCGTTGATGATGAGGCGGGGAAGGGCGGAAAGCGCCTCGGCCGTATCGATCAGGAAGGCGTCCAGCGCCTCCAGCCGTTCGTCGCGGTCCTCCACGGCCTCCAGTGCCGTCAGGGTTTCGAGCGGCACCATCATGTCTTCGCCGAAGGGAGCGACCATGGTGCGGCGCAGTTCCGAAATATGGCCGAAACAGCCGAGATCGCGGCCCATATCGCGCGCCAGCGCCCGCACATAGGTGCCCTTGCCGCATTCCACTTCGAAATGGGCCGTATTGGCGTCCGGGCAGGCAAGCAGCGTCAGGCGATGGATTTCGACCTCGCGTGCGGGGATTTCCACCGTTTCGCCTTCGCGCGCCAGATCATAGGCGCGCTCGCCAGCGATCTTGATGGCCGAAAATTGCGGCGGCGTCTGCAGGATCACGCCGGTATAGTTGGGCAGAATATCGCGGATCGCCTGTTCGTCCGGGCGCTGCTCGGAGGAATCGAGCACCTCGCCTTCCAGATCGTCGGTCGTGCGCTGCTCACCCCAGGTGACGGTAAATTCGTAGATTTTCCGACCGTCCATGACGTAAGGCACGGTTTTGGTGGCGTCGCCGAGCGCGATCGGCAGCATGCCGGAGGCCAACGGATCGAGCGTGCCGGCATGGCCCGCCTTCTGGGCATTGAACAGCCACTTGATCTTGGAAACGGCCTCGGTGGAGCCGAAATCGAGCGGTTTGTCGAGGATGAGCCAACCGGAAATCGGGCGGCCCTTGGGTTTGCGGTTCTGCTGTTTGCGTGGTTTGGACATGCTTCAGTTCTGTTCGTCGTCTTTTTCGTTTGAAGGTCCAAGATCGCGCTGCACTTCGGGCGAGCGCAGAAGGGCGTCGATCTTCTGGTAATTGTCGAAACTCGTATCGTCGCGGAAGCGCAGTTCCGGCATGTATTTCATCTGCCGCAGCTGCGGGCCGAGACGGCCGCGCATGAACTTGGCGTGGCGGTTGAGCGCGCTGATGATATCGGTGTGATCGGCAACGCCAAGCGGCGTCACATAGGCGGTCGCGATCTTCAGATCGGGCGACATGCGCACTTCCGAAATGGAAATGACGGTGCCTTCGATCAGATCGTCGCGGACTTCACCGCGCTGGAGAATCTGGGTCAGTGCGGCGCGCACCTGTTCGCCGACGCGCAGCATGCGTTGCGAAGGGGCCGATGATGTAGCTTTTGCCATGGGTTATGCCTCAAACGGAGCGAGCGCCGGTAAGCCGGCGCCCGACAGTAAATTCCTGTTTTGCGGCGAGAACGCTTAGAGCGTTCTCGTGATGTGTTCGACGCGGAAGCACTCGATGGTGTCGCCGGCGCGGATGTCTTCGTAGTTTTCGAAGGCCATACCGCATTCCTGACCAACCGGCACTTCGTTGACTTCGTCCTTGAAGCGCTTGAGGGTCTTGAGCTTGCCTTCGTGGATGACGACGTTGTCGCGAACCAGACGTACGCCTGCACCACGTTCCACCTTGCCTTCGATGACGCGGCAACCCGCGACCTTGCCGACCTTGGTGATGTTAAACACCTCGAGAATTTCGGCATTGCCGAGGAAGGTCTCGCGACGTTCCGGCGAAAGCAGACCCGACATCGCCGCCTTCACGTCATCCACCAGATCGTAGATGATGTTGTAGTAGCGGATTTCGATACCGGCGCGTTCGGACGCCGTACGTGCCTGTGCGTTGGCGCGAACGTTGAAGCCGATGATCGCGGCGTTCGATGCCTCGGCAAGCGAGATATCCGATTCCGTGATGGCACCAGCACCAGAGTGAACGACACGAGCGCGGACTTCGTCTGTGCCGAGCTTGTCGAGCGAAGCGATAATGGCTTCGACCGAACCCTGCACGTCCGCCTTGATGACCAGCGGGAATTCCTTCAATCCCGAAGTCTGCAACTGGCTCATCATCTGTTCCAGCGAACCGCGCTGGCCGGTCTGACGGGCGACAGCCTTGTCGCGGGCCAGACGCTGGCGGTACTCGGAAATCTCGCGGGCGCGGCTTTCGTTTTCGACGACCGCAAAACGGTCACCGGCCGAAGGCGTGCCGGAAAGGCCGAGAATCTCGACCGGCATTGCCGGACCGGCTTCCTTGACGTGTTCGCCCTTGTCGTTGACGAGTGCGCGCACACGGCCCCACTGGTCGCCGGCAACGATGATCTGGCCGGGCTTCAGTGTGCCCTTCTGCACGAGAACGGTCGCAACGGCACCGCGTCCACGGTCCAGCTCGGCCTCGATGACCGTGCCTTCTGCGGTGCGGTTCGGATCCGCCTTCAGATCGAGGATTTCGGCCTGAAGCAGGATCGCCTCGAGCAGCTTGTCGAGGTTGAGCTTGTTCTTGGCCGAAACTTCGACATCAAGAACTTCACCACCCATCGATTCCACGAAAACTTCGTGCTGCAACAGCTGCTGGCGCACCTTTTCCGGGTTTGCCTCGTGCTTGTCGATCTTGTTGATCGCAACGACGATCGGAACACCGGCAGCCTTGGCATGGTTGATGGACTCGATCGTCTGCGGCATCACACTGTCATCAGCGGCGACAACCAGCACTGCAATGTCGGTTGCCTGCGCGCCACGGGCACGCATGGCCGTAAAGGCGGCGTGGCCGGGAGTGTCGATGAAGGTGATCTTCTGACCGTTCTTTTCGACCTGGTAGGCGCCGATATGCTGGGTGATGCCACCGGCTTCGCCAGCGACCACGTTCGCCTGACGAATGGCGTCGAGCAGCGAGGTCTTGCCGTGGTCGACGTGACCCATGATCGTCACGACCGGCGGACGGGAAACCATCTCGCCTGCGTCGTCGGCCTGGTTGAAGATACCTTCTTCAACGTCGGATTCGGAAACGCGCTTGACGGTATGGCCGAATTCGACCGCGATCAGTTCCGCCAGATCGGCGTCGATCACGTCGCCCGGCTTCATCATCTGGCCTTCCTTCATCAGGAACTTGATGACGTCGACGGCGCGTTCGGACATGCGCTGCGACAGTTCCTGAATGGTAATGGTTTCCGGCAGGATCACTTCGCGCATGACCTTTTCACGGGTTTCCTGCATCTGGCTGCGGCGGAATTTTTCCTGGCGGCGGCGCATGGATGCCATGGAGCGACCACGCGGCGTTCCGTCTTCATCCAGATTGGACGAGGTAACGGTCAGCTTGCCGCGACGGCGTTCTTCTTCCGTCTTCAGGCGGGCAGCGGGCTTGGCCGGAACCGGAGCCACGACCTTGCCGCGAGCCGGAAGGCTGCTACCGCGGCGCGCACTACGATCGTCCTCGTCGTCACCACCGGTACGACGTCCGCGCGGAGCGACGGCGTCAGGCGTGGCAGGAGCAGAACGGGGAGCGGCGGCTGCAGGCTGAGGACGGGCGTCGGCTCGTGGCGCAGGTGCTGCGGCCGCAGCCGGCGTTTCATCGGCCGGTTCGGATTTTGCTTCAGTGGCAGGCTGGCTTGCAGCCACCTTTGCAGCCGCTGCCTCTTCGACGGCGCGGCGTGCCGCCTCTTCCTTTTCGGCTGCGATGCGCTGTTCTTCCTCGACCTTGCGGCGCGCTTCATCTTCCGCGCGCTGCTTGGCTTCCACCACGTCACGAGCCTGCGCTTCCATCAGCGCGCGGCGACGGGCTTCCATCTCGCCTGCTGAAAGGTCGTGCAGAACATTGCCACGCGGTCGGTCAGGCTGGCGCTGCTGGGGTGCGGACGAGCCCGGACGCTGCTGCGACTGGGAAGAACCCGGACGCTGCTGCTGGCCGCCCGGCTGGTGAATACGCTGCTGGGGAGCCTGCGGACGCGGTGCCGAAGGCGCGGGGGCTGCTACCACTGGCCTCGGTGCTGCCGCAACAGGCTGAACCGGCTTCTCGTCTTCGGGACGCAGGGGGCGGCGCTTGCGTGTTTCCACGACAACCGCGTTTGTGCGACCTCGACCCATGTCCTGCCGCACGGTACCTTGATTCATCCCGCCCGGTTTCAGGGTAAGAGTCTTCTTGGCCGGCGCATTGAGTGTCTTGTCGTCGTTGTTGTCGGTCATTCCGTTCCCGTTCCTTCGGACGAGAACCGGATGACGTTCATCAGGTCTCGTCGTTCAATTGCTGCATCGGAACGCGGCGACCGTTCATGTCGGGCAACCGCGTCATTGTTCTGTCCGGGCAGCGTCGCGTTCCGCCTGAGATCGACCGCCAAGGCGGTACTGCTCAAGCATCGTTGCGCGCTTCACTACACCTTCACCCGCCTGCCCTGCAAGCGCGCAGGCATGGATAAAAGCATTCTGGCCCATCAACTCGTCCATTTCGGCTTCGCTAAAGAGCCGGAAGGACGGAATTTCATTGCCGGCATCGCTGCCGAGCGCCCAGGCCTTGCGGGCCTGGTCCAGTTTTCTCACGCCATCGGCCGCAGCATCGGTCGCGTGGAATACGGCGATCGCGTTCCCGGACCGGACGGCGGCATCGACCTTCGTCGCGCCACTGATGAACTGGCCCGCCTTGCGCGCCATGTTCATCATACCAGCCACATGCTGCGCCATCAGCCGGTCGAGAATAGCAAGAAGCTCGGGTCCGGCCTTGACGTCACGTTTGAGCGCCCGCGCGAAGAGCTTCTTCGCGATGGCCTTCTCGATCAGGGCGCGCTCGGGTGTTACCCAGCAGCCGCGCCCCGGCAATTGGCGTTTCAGATCCGGCACGACGCTGCCGTCCGGGCCTGCGACGAAGCGGATCAGCTCATCCGGCGATCCGCTTTGCCGTGTCACAATGCACATACGTCCATTGACGTCGCCTTTGAGCCGCCCGTCGTCATCCGTTTCGGGCAGCTCGTCCGGCTCATGCGCCTGCGATGTCATTCCTGTTCGGCGGTATCCGCCTCCTCGGCAGCTTCCGCATCGGCTTCCTCTTCAGAAGCGAGCTCTTCGGCGGTGATCCAGCCTGCCAGAAGGCGGGCCTGCACCACCATGTTCTCGGCTTCGACGCGCGAAACGTCGAGCTTGGAGAAGATGCCTTCGAACTTCTTCGTCTCGCCGTCCTTGCGCTCGCTCCAGCCGACCAGGTCGTCTGCGGCACAGCCGGCAAAGTCCTCGATGGTCTTGATGCCTTCTTCACCGAGGGCGACCATCATCTGCGAGGTCAGGCCGTCGATCTGGCGCAGTTCGTCGGAAACGCCGAGTTCCTTGCGCTTGGCGTCCATTTCGGCTTCCAGGCGCTCCAGATATTCGCGGGCGCGGGTCTGGATTTCATCGGCGGTGTCTTCGTCGAAGCCGTCGATCGACGAAATTTCGTCGAGATCGACATAGGCCAGTTCTTCAACCTGCGCGAAGCCTTCCGAAGCCAGAACCTGACCGACCATTTCGTCGACATCCAGCGCTTCCATGAAGAGGGCCGTACGCTCGTTGAATTCCTTCTGACGGCGCTCGGATTCTTCCTGCTCGGTCATGATGTCGATATCCCAGCCGGTCAGCTGCGATGCCAGACGCACGTTCTGGCCACGGCGGCCGATGGCGAGCGACAGCTGCTCATCCGGAACAACCACTTCGATGCGCTCGGACTCTTCATCCAGAACGACCTTGGCGACTTCTGCCGGCTGCAGGGCGTTGACGATGAAGGATGCCGGCTCCTGGCTCCACGGAATGATGTCGATCTTTTCGCCCTGGAGTTCGCCGACGACGGCCTGAACGCGCGAACCGCGCATACCGACGCAGGCGCCGACCGGATCGATAGACGAGTCGTTCGAGATAACCGCGATCTTGGCGCGCGAACCCGGGTCACGGGCAACCGACTTGATCTGGATGATGCCGTCGTAGATCTCAGGAACTTCCATGGTGAACAGCTTCACCATGAACTGCGGATGGGTACGCGACAGGAAAATCTGCGGGCCGCGCTGTTCGCGGCGAACGTCGTAGACGTAAGCGCGCACGCGATCGCCGTAACGCATGTTTTCACGCGGGATCATCTCGTCACGACGGATGATACCTTCACCACGGCCGAGATCGACGATGACATTGCCATATTCGACGCGCTTGACGGTGCCGTTGACGATTTCGCCGATACGGTCCTTGAATTCGTCATACTGGCGGTCACGCTCGGCTTCGCGCACCTTCTGCACAATCACCTGCTTGGCGGACTGGGCGGCGATACGGCCAAAATCCATCGGCGGCAGTGGGTCGGCGATGAAGTCGCCGAGCTTGGCGTCCGGGTTGCGGTCGCGGGCCAACTCAAGCGGGATCTGGGTCGAATAGTCCTCGGCCGCTTCGACAACTTCGAGAAGACGCTGCAGGCGAATTTCGCCGGTCTTGGAGTTGATGTCGGCGCGGATGTTGGTTTCCGAACCATAGCGCGAGCGGGCGGCTTTCTGGATAGCGTCGGCCATTGCGGCAAGCACGATTTCGCGGTCGATGACCTTTTCGCGCGCCACAGCATCGGCGATCTGCAGAAGCTCAAGCCGGTTAGCACTCACTGCCATTTTTCTATCTCCGTAAGTCGCATAATTGCGTTGATCGCCCGTTTTTTCGGGCTTTACGTTGGAATTAGTCTTCGTCTGCTTCGTTTTCGTCGTTCTGGTTTGCGGCGGCGGCCTTGGCGGCCTTGTCTGCCCGCAGCGCATCACGAATAAGGTCGTCCGTCAGAATGAGCTTCGCATCGGAAAGCGCGCTGAACGGAATGATGACTGTCGGCTCTTCGCCGTAGGCGATCTGGTCGCGTTCCAGCTTGAAGCCGTCAGCATTAACCTCAACGATCTTGCCGCGAAACCGCTTGCGGTTCTCGACCAGAATGGAGGTCTCGACCTTCACCAGATGGCCCTGCCAGCGGGTGAAATCCGATTTGCGAACCATCGGCCGGTCGATGCCGGGCGAGGAAACTTCGAGATGATACGCTTTATCGACCGGATCTTCCACATCAAGAACCGGTGAAATCGCCATCGAAATGGCTTCGCAGTCCTGAACGGTCATGGTTCCGTCTTCGCGCTCGGCCATCACCTGCAGCGTCATGCCGTTCTGGTTGGAGAGCCGCACGCGCACCAGAAGATAGCCCATGCCCGTCAGAACAGGCTCGATGATCTCGGCAATGCGCTGGTCGATGCCTGTTTCGGTAATCAGTCGCGGTTCTTGTGCGGTGTCTGCCATCTGGCCTTCCGGTCTTTGATTTTCACCGGGCTTTCTGCCCGTGGTTTCCGGTTCGCCTAACGAAAAAGAGCGGAGCCTTGCGGCCCCACTCTTCATCAAGCGATCAAGAATTTCAGGGGTCATATAGACCCATCGGGGCGGGATTGCAAGGTTTTAGCGGGCTCCTCCGCTTCGGTCACTGCCTTCGCCACATTTTCACCCTTACCTTGTCGGAAAGGCTGGCATGATTACCGGCACTGTCTATAGTTGCCGTTTGACAAATCGCAGTTGCATCAAGTGGACAGAGCGTGCCTGACCGTAAATCGCCACTCGCGCCTTTAAGGCATTTGACTTACAGACGAATCTGGGTCGCGAGCCTTGCCTCGAATTTCGGCGGACTGATCCAGGCGGTGGGCGCCGCATGGATGATGACGTCGCTCTCAAGTTCGGAAAACATGATCGCTCTGGTGCAGGCCTCCACCTCTTTGCCGATCATGCTGTTCTCACTGATTTCAGGCGCGCTGGCCGATAGTTTCGACCGCCGCCGCATCATGATTTCGGCGCAGCTGCTGATGCTGACGGCCTCTGTGCTGCTCACGGTTTTTGCCTGGTCCGGCTGGCTCACGCCCTGGCTTCTGCTCTTCTTCACCTTCATGATCGGCTGCGGCACGGCGCTCAACAATCCGTCCTGGCAGGCATCGGTCGGCGAAATGGTGCCGCGCGAGGATTTACCCGCCGCCGTGACGCTGAACAGCGTCGGCTTCAACATCACCCGCAGCGTCGGCCCGGCCATCGGTGGTATCATCGTCGCCGCCGCCGGTGCTGCCGCTGCGTTTTTCGTGAATGCGCTGAGCTATTTCACCCTGATCTACGCCCTGTTTCGCTGGCAGCCGCCCAAATATGCCTCGACATTGCCGCGCGAGCAGCTTCTGGCCGCCATTTCGGCCGGCATGCGTTATGTGGCGATGTCGCCCAATATCGGCAAGGTGTTGGTGCGCGGTTTCCTCTTCGGCCTTTCCGCCAGCGCCATCCTGGCGCTGATGCCCATCGTCGCCCGCGATCTGGTCGAGGGCGGTCCGCTGACCTACGGCGTCATGCTCGGCGCATTCGGTGTCGGCGCGATAGCCGGCGCGCTGGTCAGTGCGAGACTGCGTGAGGTCCTGTCCAGCGAATGGATCGTGCGCGTCGCCTTTTTAGGCTTCGCTTTCAGCTCCGGCGTGACGGCGGTGAGCACGAGCGCGATCATCACCTCGCTTGTCCTGACGGTTGCCGGCGCCTGCTGGGTTCTGGCGCTGTCGCTCTTCAACACCATCGTCCAGCTTTCCACGCCGCGCTGGGTGGTGGGTCGGGCGCTGTCGCTTTACCAGACGCTGACCTTCGGCGGCATTGCGGTCGGCAGCTGGCTGTGGGGTGAGTTGGCGGAAGACTACGGCATTTCCTATTCGCTTCTCTGTTCCTGCGTGCTGATGCTGCTCGGCGTCGTCGTCGGCCTCAAGCTCGCAATGCCGGCCTTCGCCTCGCTCAATCTCGATCCGCTCAACCGTTTCGTGGAACCGCCGCTGAGACTGGACATTAAGCCGCGCAGCGGCCCCATCGCCATTCTCATCGATTATGAAATCCATGACGAGGACCTTGGCGAATTCCTGCCGTTGATGGCCGAGCGTCGCCGTATCCGCCTGCGCGACGGCGCGCGCAACTGGAACCTGATGCGCGATCTCGAAAACCCCGACATCTGGACGGAAAGCTACCATGTGCCGACATGGGTGGAATATGTCCGCCACAACCACCGCCGCACCCAGGCGGATGCGGAAGCCTGGGACCGGCTGCTTGAGCTTCACCGGGGCAAGACGCGGCCGCGGGTACACCGGATGATCGAGCGGCAGACCATCCCGCCGACCGACGATATCTTTCACAAGCCGCATACCGATCAGCACTAAAAGACGATGCGCTGGGAGAGTGGCGGCGGCTTTTACCCCACACGCGCCGTCATCCTCGGGCCTGTCCCGAGGATCCAATCACCTGTCGTTAAATCAATCGGTTGCAGATGCTCGGGAAAGGCCCGAGCATGACGAAGGAGAGGTTTGTGCTTCGCCAGCAACCTGCTATTTCAGTTTCGCCTTTAGCGTCGCATCGGGAAAGCAGGTCGGAACGAGCCCGTTCTTCGCCTGCCAGTCGCCGAGCGAGCGGCGCGTCTTGAAGCCCGCCAGCCCATCGGCCTTGCCGACATCATAACCCTTGGCGACCAGCGCCTTCTGCATGGCTAAAACGTCTGAGCGCAGCATCGACCCGACATTGCCCCATTCACCCTTGAACGATCCTGCTCCATGGGTGATGCGGTCGGCGAGATTGCCGATGAAGAGCGCGTAGAGATCGGAATTGTTATATTCCTTGATGACGTAAAAATTCGGCGTCACCACAAATTCCGGTCCGTGCCGCCCGGCCGGCACCAGCATCATGCCGTCGGCGGATAGGTCATTGGCCGGAAAGGCTTTTCCGGAAATGCGGGTAATGCCCATCTTCGCCCAGTCGGCCACCGGCCGGGCAAGATCAGGACCTTCCTGCGCGCAGGAGACATTGGCGGGGATAGAGACTTCAAAACCCCAGTCACGATTGCGCTGCCAGCCGCGCTGGGAAAGATAGTTTGCTATGGATGCCAGCGCATCCGGCACGGAGTTCCAGATATCGCGGTGGCCGTCGCCATCGAAATCCACGGCATATTTGAGATAGCTCGACGGCATGAATTGCGGCTGGCCGAGGGCGCCGGCCCAGGAACCCATCATGCGCGAGGCCGCGATATCGCCGCTTTCGACGATCTTCAGCGCATCGATCAGCTCGGCGCGGAACATCTCCTTGCGGGTCGACATATAGGCTTTTGTGGCGAGTACATCGACCACGGAATGCGGCAGTTTTGCCCGGCCGAACCCGGATTCGCGACCCCAGATCGCAACGACGATATCACCCGGAACACCGTATTTCGCCTCGATCCTGCGCAGCGTCGCCGCATGGGTGGCTGCAAGCGAACGGCCGGTGCTGGCCAGCCCCTGCAGCCGCTTTTCGGAGAAATAGGCGCCGGGTGAGGAAAATTCCGCCTGGCTCTGGCTCTGCTCCTTCGGCGGCTTCTGGCCGGGAATGACGAGATCGGGCAGGTCCCAGCTGATGGAGAGACCACTGAGCGTAGCTTCAAGCGTCTTTTGTGAAATGCCGGCCTTGCGGGCTTCCGGCCAGATTTCCTTTTTCAGCCAGGCATTAAATTCGGCGTCATATCGGGCTGCCGCTGCTCCTGTCGGTGCCGATTGCGCTAGAGCTGTCGTTGCTGAAAAAACGGAAAGAAGTGCAGCCAGTGCCTTCGGGGCAAAATGGATTCGCATTCGGTCTCCTCTTTGAATGACGGGGAGGGAGGGGACTTCAGATCGTCGTGCGCGCCCGAAGCGCCGCCGTCAATGTGCCCTCGTCGAGATAATCGAGCTCACCGCCCACCGGCACGCCATGCGCAAGCCGGGTGATCTTGATGTCGAGACCGGAGAGGCGGTCGGTGATGTAATGGGCGGTTGCCTGTCCCTCCACCGTCGCATTGACGGCGATGATAAGCTCGCGAATGCCGCCCGCGCTGACACGGTCGATCAGGCCCTTGATATTCAGGTCCTCCGGCCCGACGCCATCGAGTGGCGAAAGCGTGCCGCCGAGAACGTGGTAGGCGGTGTTCATCGCGCCCGTCCGCTCCAGCGCCCAGAGATCCGATACGTCTTCCACCACGATGATGATCGACTGGTCGCGCCGATCGTCGGTGCAGACGGTGCAGGGATCGATGGTATCGACATTGCCGCAGCAGGAGCAGATCTTCACCTTGTCATAGGCCTCGCCCATGGCATGGCCCAGCGGTCCGAGAAGCTGCTCCTTCTTCTTGATGAGATGCAACGCTGCCCGCCGCGCCGAGCGGGGCCCAAGCCCCGGCACTTTTGCCAGAAGCTGGATGAGTTTTTCAATTTCGGGACCGGTGACTCGTTTTGCCATGAGCGCTTTCTACTGCATAAATCGGGAAACGGGAATCATGAAGCACGAAGGGCAGGCCATGAAAATACAGGCGGTATGCCGGGGCGAGGCAAAAAGCCTGCCGGGAAAGACGACGAAGACGGGCATCTTCAAGCATCCCGTGAAGGGGCCGGTCATGGTGGATGCCGAAGGTATCGTCAGCGATGCCGTCTGCAATCGCAAACATCACGGCGGGCCGGATCAGGCAATTTACGTGATGGGCTCCGTTGATCTCGACTTCTGGTCCCGCGCTCTGGGTTTCGTGGTCGAACCCGGATTTTTCGGCGAGAACCTCGTGCTTGATGGTGTCGACAGCGCGAAACTCCATGTGGGTGACAGGTTCTCGGCAAGCGAAGTCTTGCTGGAGGTGACCGCTGCCCGCATTCCCTGCGCCACGCTGTCGGCCCGGATCGGCGATCCCGATTTCGCACCGCGCTTCCGGCAGGCAGGCCATCCGGGTTTTTATTGCCGGGTGTTGAAGGGCGGAATGCTCGCTGCCGGGGAGGATATCGCCTTTGCAGCCTATCAGGGAACGAAGCTGCCGATACCGACTATTCTGCAGCGCTTCCGCCCCATGCAGCTCGACGCAGCCGAACGCAGGACCTATCTCGAAACACCGCTTGCAAGCCGGTTCCGTGCGATGCTGGAAGCCTGAATCTCGCCTTGAGACAGGGACGGCGACCACGCCATGCGTGTCGCCATCCTCTTCGGGTTGATTATATTAGAACGGGAATTTCATGCCGGGCGGCAGCGGCAGACCCGCGGTCAGGCCGGCCATCTTTTCCTGTGCCTGCGCTTCGCCTTTTTCCTTGGCGTCCTTATGGGCAGCCACGATCAGGTCCTCGAGGATTTCCACCTCGTCTTCCTTGAACAGCGAAGGATCGATTTTCAGGCCGCGCATTTCGCCCTTGCCGTTGAGAATGACGGTCACCAGACCGCCGCCGGCCCTGCCTTCGACTTCAAGGGCGGCGATTTCTTCCTGCACCTTCTCCATCTTGGACTGCATTTCCTTGACCTTGCCCATCATGCCCATGATGTCACGCATGTGCCAATCTCCTGTTCTTTTTGTTTAAAACTCGATGTCGTCGCCGGGAAGGATGTCGCCTTCGCTCGATTCGGCAACCGATGGCGGTGCGATATCCTCCGCCTCATCCTGTGCGGCGGCGCGGATGCGCACGTCGGTGATTTTTGCACCGGGAAACTGCGCCAGAATGGCGGCAACGTCAGGATCCTGACGCGCATCGACAAGGCGGGCATCCCGGGCATTGCCTTCAGCTTCGACGAGGGTCGGCTCCCCCTGCTCCTTGCTGAGGCTGATGATCCAGTGGATACCGGTCCATTCCTTGAGCTTGACGCCAAGCTCACCGGGCAGAGAGCCGGGCGCACCTTCGCCGAGGCGCATATCAAGCCGGCCGGGCTCCAGCCGCACCAGCCGCACAAAGTTGCGCACCTTTGCCCGCATGACGGGATCGCGGTTCTTCTGGCAGAGATCGGCAACATCCTGCACCGAATTGACGAGAACCTTCGGCTCCGGCCGCTCCTCGGTTTTGGGTGCTACGACCTGCATCTCCTGCGGGCGGCTGTCTGGAACGGCGCGCAGCACGGCGGAGGTCTGCGGCGTCGTCTGGCGCTGGGCGGGAAGATCGACAGGTCTTCCCGCGGCCACGGTCTGTCCTGACGAATAGGCGCGCGCACCGCCGCCATTGCCGCCGCCCGAAGGTCCGCCATTGGCGTAACCGCCGCCGTCGCCGCTCGAAAGCTCGAGCAGGCGCCGCGCGGCATCTTCAGGTGCGGGCAGATTGGCGGCGTGCGAAAGCCGGATCAGAACCATTTCGGCAGCACCGGCAGGCCGCGAGGCGTTTTCCGTTTCCGGAATGCCCTTCAGCAGCATCTGCCAAATGCGCGACAGTGCGGTTACCGCAATCGTCTCGGCAAATTCCGCGCCACGCACGCGTTCTATTTCCGAAAGCGAGGGGTCTTCCGCCGCATCAGGCACATATTTCATGCGGGTGACGAGATGGGTGAAATCGGCAAGGTCGTTCAATACGACGACAGGGTTCGCGCCTGCCTCATATTGCCCGTTGAACTCCGAAAGGGCTGCCGCGACATCGCCTTTGACGACGTGCTGGAAGAGATCGACGATGCGCGCACGGTCGGCAAGGCCGAGCATGCCGCGCACCGCTTCGGCCTCCACGCGGCCGCCACCATGGGCAATCGCCTGGTCGAGCAGGGAAAGGCCGTCACGGGCGGAACCCTCTGCAGCGCGGGCGATCATCGACAGCGCCTGCGGATCGGCCTCGAAACCTTCCTTGCCGGCAATGGCGGTGAACAGGCCGACGAGATCGGCGGCGCTGATGCGGCGCAGGTCGAAGCGCTGGCAGCGCGACAGAACGGTAATTGGAACCTTGCGGATTTCGGTGGTCGCGAAGATGAATTTCACATGTTCCGGCGGCTCTTCCAGCGTCTTCAGAAGACCGTTAAACGCCTGCGTCGACAGCATGTGCACTTCGTCGATGATATAGACCTTGTAGCGCGCCGAGACCGGGCGATAGCGCACCTGTTCGATGATCTCGCGAATATCGTCGATGCCGGTATGGGAGGCGGCGTCCATCTCGATCACGTCGACATGCCGGCCTTCCATGATCGCCTGGCAATGTTCGCCGGGGATCCGAAGGTCGATGGTCGGCTTGTCGATGGTGTCGGTCTTGTAATTCAGCGCGCGGGCGAGAATGCGTGCCGTGGTCGTTTTGCCCACGCCGCGAACGCCGGTCAGCATATAGGCCTGGGCAATGCGGCCGGTCTCAAACGCGTTGGTCAGCGTGCGGACCATCGGCTCCTGGCCGACCATCAGATCAGAAAAATCTTTCGGGCGATATTTGCGTGCCAGTACCCGGTAGCCGGTCCCGACCTGGGATTCGCTTGTTGTGGTGGGTACGGTATCGCTCATTGCCTCGCCAGTTTGTTTTGCCAGTTTGTCTTGGGGCGCTGAACTGGCCCGGCGAAAGCTGAGCACGTCTTTTAAAAAAGGTGGGAGGCTGGCACGGCGACCCGTGCCGGGCTCGTTAGGGCTGCTTCCTTCCGGACCTGACCCGGTTGGCGAGTGGCTCGTCCACCACCAACCTCCCGGGGCCACATATCGGCAATATCGACAGCAAATGCAAGCCAAGCCTTCAAAAAACTGCTATCACGATGAAAACAAACATGGAGGACACCTTGGAGACATTCCGGCTGGACGACAGGCTGGCGCGCGACAGTGTGCTTGTGACGCGTTTGGGGCTATGTGAACTGCGTTTGCAAAACGACAGTCGCTGGCCCTGGCTGGTGCTGGTGCCGCAGCGAGACGGCGTCAGCGAATTGTTCGATCTCACCCCGCTTGATCAGGCCGTGCTGACATTCGAGACCAATCTCGTCGCGTCCGCCTTGAAGGAGATCACGGGGGCCACCAAGATAAATGTCGGTGCTTTGGGCAATATCGTCCGGCAATTGCATGTCCATATTATCGCCCGCAATGAAGGCGACACCTGCTGGCCCGGTCCCATCTGGGGGCACGGAACGGCGGTGCCCTATGCCGCAGGCGAAAAGGAAACTTTGATGAAAAAAATCTCCGGCGCGCTCTGATGATTTCCATGAAAATTTTTGAAACCACTGCCCCCCATCCTGAAGCAAGCCTGCTGACGGCCTTTTCCAAAAATGCCCTCGACCGTTTCGCCGAAAAGCGGACGGAGGAGTGTGTTGCCGATGCACTGAAAGTCGATGGCACCCATATTTTTGCCTTCTCGGGCAACCGGCTGGTCCTGAAACATGATGAGCAGGTCATCGATCCCCTGTTTTCCGCCTATGAGCTGGCCGAGTTGCAGCCGGATTTCGACAATGCGGTGCTGCTCGGATATCGCGAAACCGGTGAGCCGAGAATTGCGGTGCCGGTCGCCGTTGCCGAGGATCAGCTGGCGAGCCATTACAAGCTGGCCGATGCCCGCACGCTTTATCGCGATCATCTTCTCGACGAGGAACTGCTGAGCGAGGTTGCGCAGGCAGTCAGCCTGACGCACTGGAATGGCGACAATCGCTTTTGCGGGAAGTGCGGCGGAACCATGGAGCTGCGAATCGGCGGCTACAAGCGCATCTGCGGCGCCTGCAGCCACACTATTTTTCCGCGCACCGATCCCGTTGTCATCATGATGACCATCGATATCGAGCGTGATCTCTGCCTGCTTGGCCGCGGTGCGCATTTTGCGCCGGGCATGTATTCCTGCCTTGCCGGCTTCGTGGAGCCGGGTGAGACCATAGAGCAGGCCGTCCGCCGCGAAACGCATGAGGAATCCGGCGTCGAAATCGGTCGTGTGCGGTATCACGCCTCCCAGCCCTGGCCGATGCCGCATACGCTGATGATAGGCTGTTATGCCGAGGCGCTCTCTTTTGAGATCGCGCGTGACGAGATCGAGCTTGAGGATTGCCGCTGGTTCACGCGGGAAGAGGTCGCAAAGATGCTGGAGGCCCCGACGGGTGAAGGTTTTTCCGCGCCGCCAATGGGAGCCATCGCGCATCGGCTGATGCGCGACTGGGTGGAATGGCTAAAGTAATGGGCTGCGGCAGGCTCAGCTCTGGTTGAGCTTGCCGCGCATCGCGTGACCGTTGTAGACGCCGAGAATGCGGACTTTTTCCGAGAAGAAACGCAACTCGTCCAGCGCATGCCGCACCGGCTCGTCATCGGGGTGGCCTTCAATATCGGCATAAAACTGCGTCGCCACGAATTTGCCGCCGAGCTGGTAGCTTTCGAGCTTCGTCATGTTGATGCCGTTCGTCGCAAAGCCGCCCATGGCCTTGTAGAGTGCTGCCGGAATGTTGCGGACGTTGAAAACGAAGGTGGTGACGACGATTTCATCGCTCGACTGGCGCTTGGCCCAGTTTTCATCGCGGGAAAGCACCACGAAGCGCGTGACGTTGTTTTCCGAATCCTCTACATTTTCAGCGAGAATATCGAGACCGTAGAGGCTGGCGGCAAGACGTGGCGCAAGGGCCGCCATGCTGCGGTCGCCCTGTTCGGACACGAGCCTTGCGGAGCCTGCCGTATCGCCGGCGATGACTGGCTTCCAGCCGTTGGAACGAATGATCTTGCGGCATTGGCCAAGCGCGTGGATGTGGCTGTGGACGGTGCGAATCTCATCCTTCTTCACGCCGGGCATCACCATCAGCTGGAAGCGGATCGGCATGAAATATTCACCGATGATGTGCAGGCGCGATTCCGGCAGCAGGTGATGAATATCCGCAACGCGGCCGGCCAGTGTATTTTCAATCGGGATCATGCCGAGATCAGCTTCGCCGTTTTCAATGGCGTTGAAGGCATCCTCGAAGGTCGGGCAGGGCAAAGGCTCCATATCCGGGAACATGTCGCGGCAGGCCATGTCGGAATTCGCGCCGAATTCGCCCTGGAAGGCAATACGATTTGTGCTCAAGGTCATGGGACTGTCCGTTAGAGGGTTCTGCTTGCGAGAATTTTGCGGGCTTTTTCCAGATCGTGCGGCGTGTCGACGCCGAGCGGCACGGAACGGACGATTTCAGCGTCGATGCGCATCCCCGCTTCCAGTGCGCGCAGCTGTTCCAGCCGCTCACGTTTTTCAAGCGGTGAGGGCGGCAGGCTCACGAATGTCTCGAGCGCAGAGCGGCGATAGGTATAAAGTCCGATGTGATGATAAAGCGGGCCGTCGCCATAGGGTGCGGTGGTGCGGGTAAAATAAAGCGCGCGCAATCGCGTCTCGGAAAGCGGGCTGCCCACCACTTTCACCACGTTCGGATTGGTTTTTTCTTCCTCGTCGGTGATTTCGACCGTCAGTGTCGCAATATCGACCTCTATATTTTCCAGCGGGCGCAGCGAAGCGCGGATCGTTTCCGCTTCGATGGTAGGAAGGTCGCCCTGAACATTGATGACATATTCCGCCTTGCCATAGGGGTCGGCCTTTTGCAGCGCTTCGAAAATACGGTCCGAGCCGGATTGGTGGTCGTCGCGGGTCATCATCACGTCGAAACCGGCATTTTGCACGGCCGAAAACACCTGTTCGTCATCAACGGCAACAACGATTCGTTCCGCACCGGCCTCACGTGCCCGCAGCGCAACCTGCACGATCATCGGCTTGCCGCCTATGTCGGCGAGCGGCTTGCCTGGCAGGCGTGTGGATGCCATCCGCGCCGGTATGAGGACGACAGCTTTCTCGAATTCCCGATTCTTCATCCGACACCCTTCAAATCCCGCCCGAAAAGTGTCAAAACGTCACGGTGTGGGGAGCATTATTCAAGTTGCGCAGGCTGTGCAAAAGCCATAGCTTTCGAGCAATTTCAAGATGCCCGTTATATCAAGCGGATGCGAGGGAGCGCATATAGATGAATTCTTATGTAAATATGGGCGTTGGGGCGTTGCTTGGCACGGTTTTCGTCCTGATGTCGGTGTCGATTGCGTCTGAGGGCATTTTCCATGCGCCTGCGCCCGAAAAGGAAGGTTTCGCCATTGCTGCGGCAGAGAGCGGCGGCGAAGCGGGTGGCGGTGAAGCCGCTGCCGCGGCGACGCCGATCGCGCAATTGCTTGCCAGCGCCGATGCCGCCAAGGGCGAAACAGTCTTCAAGAAGTGTACGAGCTGTCATACCGGAGAGAGTGGTGGTGCAAACAAGGTCGGCCCCAATCTCTTCGATATCGTCAACCGGCCGATCGCCAGCCATGAAGGTTTCAGCTATTCCGCCGGGATGAAGGATTTCTCCAAGGGCGGTTCCGTGCATTGGGACTACGATCATCTCAGCTACTTCCTCGAATCCCCCAAAAAACACGTTCCCGGCACGGCCATGGGCTTTGCGGGTGTGAAGAAGGAAACGGAACGCGCCGATCTCATCGCTTATCTGCGCACGCTTTCGGCAAACCCGGCACCGCTTCCGGATCCGGCAGCGGCTCCCGCGCCGACAAACTGATCGTCATGATGATTTCATGATAAAAGCCCGGCATTGCTGCCGGGCTTTTGTTTTTATAACGGATGGACTGCAGCTGCGGGAATGGCGTCTGAAAAATCAGAAACCCTTGCCGCCGCGCAATTCGGAAATCACCGTTCCGACCATGATCCTGATATCAAGCCAGATCGAAAAATTGTCGACGTAATAAAGATCGGAGACGATTCGGGCGCGCGCCTTGTCGCTGCGATCCGTCGGGCCGCGTAATCCCCGCATCTGTGCGAGGCCGGTAATGCCCGGCCGCACCCGGTGGCGCATATGGTAGTGTGGCACCAGTTCCTCATAAAGACGGCCGGCCGCCAGCATGCCGATGGCATGGCAGCGGGGCCCGACCAGCGACATATCGCCTTTCAGCACATTCAGAAGCTGCGGCAGTTCGTCGATATTCGTGCGGCGAAGAATCGCGCCGATCCGGGTTATTCTGGGATCGTTCTTCACCGTTTGCGCCACACCGGTGGCATCGCAAAGGTCGGTTCTCATGGAGCGGAATTTATAGACACGGATTTTCCGCCCGTTCATACCCCAGCGGACCTGCGAAAACAGGACCGGCCCTTTGCTATCGAGTTTGACCAGAGCCGCTACGGTGAGCAACACCGGCGCGAGCGCGACAAGGGCGATGGACGCCCCTGCAATATCCATCGTTCTTTTGAGCGCGAACTGGCCGCGCAAAAATGCGGAGACGGTTTTTTCCGAAGAGGAGGGTTGCGTTTCCGACGATTCGAAAGTTGTGGCTGCGGAATAGGAGGCACCGTAAAAAACGGCATGCGATGAGCCTTTAGTACCCAGCATAATATAAAGCCCTGAAAAGTTATTTTGATAGAAGAAAATTAATTTATATGAACGATTAATAATTCATTTACCGTAAAAAGTCATCCGAAATGTAACCGCTCCGGAGCAAATGGCAATCTACGGTTAATGCGACTGCACGCGGATGTTGCAGGGCGAGCATCCTCTCCGCTCGTAGCTGCCGAGACGACCAGTCTCCATGGAGCCAAATCCTGCTAAATCGGGAATTTAGCGCGACAATGACGTCATCGTCACCGGCCGTGAGATCAGCGCCTGCCGGCCACGCTATGCCGTCAGTTTCCCAGCAGAATATCGAGCAGGGTCGTCTGCTTTGGTCCGGATGGCGCCTGACCGCCGATATCGGCGGGTGGTACAGGCCCGTTGCCGGCTGAATAGCCGGGCTCGATATCGCGGGAAGGGATATTTGCCGGCGGCATCGGCACATCCGGCTGATTCGGGTTCGGCGCAATGGGGGCTTGGGGATAGGCGCGCGTATCCGGCGTCCCGCGCCCGAGCGCATTGGAAATGATATCGCCGATGGAGGAGGGCGGGTTTTCCGGTGCCGGCTGCTGCATTTCCCCAAGCGGCGGCACGCCGCCTGCGCCAAGCCCGAAGAGCGGCGAGGGTGAAAGCCCCGAATGGGCGGCGGTCATGAAATCTTTCCACGCCTTTGCCGGAAGCCCGCCGCCGGTGACCTTTTTCATCGATGTGCCGTCGTCATTGCCGAACCATACGCCGGTGGTCAGGTTGCTTGTGTAGCCGACAAAAAGTGCATCGCGGAAGGACTGCGTCGTGCCGGATTTTCCGGCCGCCTGCCAGCCCTGCAGCCTTGCCGCCTTGCCAGTACCTTCGGTGATGACGCGCGACAGCATGCTGTTCATGGTCGCGGCGATCTCTTCGCTCAGGACGCGGGGCGGATTGTCATATTTGTTTTCGTAAAGCACCTTGCCGTCGGCGTCGGTGATGCGTTTGACGATATGCGGCGTCGCCTTGTAGCCGCCATTCATGAAGGGGGCGTAGGAGGCCGTCAGCTCCATCAGCGACACTTCCGAGGTGCCGAGCGCGATGGAGGCATTGTTCTGCAGCTCGGATTCGATGCCCATGCGATGCGCCACCTGGGTCACACGATCAGGACCCACTTCCATCACCAGTTGCGCGGCAATGGTGTTCAGCGAATTGGCGAGCGCGGTGGCGAGTGTCACTTCGCCTCGATATTTCTTCTCGTAATTTTCTGGGGTCCAGTTGCCGATACGAACAGGCGCGTCATTACGGATGGTATAGGGGGTAAGCCCGGATTCGAGCGCGGCAACGTAAACGAAGGGCTTGAATGCGGAGCCGGGTTGCCGTTTTGCCTTGGCGGCGCGGTTGAACTGGCTTTCGGCATAATCAGCACCGCCAACCACG
Organism: Agrobacterium sp. LAD9; assembly: GCF_003031125.1. Taxonomy (NCBI): domain Bacteria; kingdom Pseudomonadati; phylum Pseudomonadota; class Alphaproteobacteria; order Hyphomicrobiales; family Rhizobiaceae; genus Agrobacterium; species Agrobacterium sp. LAD9. The sequence goes on from NZ_PHGS01000001.1 coordinate 44,830, forward strand.
GCGCGGATTGCACCCGTGCCATCAATGGAAACAAGCGCGGCCTGCGAGGCGCCCTGTTTCTTGCCGTCGCCCTGCAGCACGTGGGTCAGCGCCTTTTCGGCATCGCGCTCGAGATTGGGATCGATCGTCGTGTCGACGACGATATCCTGCTTCACCTCGCCAACCAGGTTGCGCACTTCCTCCAGCACCATGTCGGCGGCGTAATGTTCGGCGCCGGACCAGAAACGTTTCGCCTTGGTTGGCGGCTGCGACATGGCGGTCTTGATTTCGTCGTCCGTGATGAAGCCGACATCGCGCATGGATTGCAGCACGACCTGCGCCCGCTCTTCCGCCGCCTGCGGATCGCGCGCCGGCGAAAGGCGCGAGGGCGCTTTAAGAAGCCCGGCCAGCATTGCCGCTTCGCCCAGATTGACGTCGCGCGCGGATTTGTTGAAGTAGCGCCGCGAGGCCGCCTCGACGCCATAGGCATTGGAGCCGAAATAGACGCGATTGAGATACATCGCAAGAATCTGGTCCTTGGTGAATTCATGCTCCAGCCAGAAAGACAGCAGCACTTCCTGAACCTTGCGCTCCAGCGTGCGATCCGGCGAGAGGAACAGGTTTTTTGCCAGCTGCTGTGTCAGCGTCGAGCCGCCCTGCACCGTTCGCCCCGTCAGGACATTCGTTACGATAGCGCGTCCAAGACCCAGCGGATCGACGCCGAAATGCGAATAGAACCGCCGGTCCTCGATCGCCATCACGGCCTGCGGAATATAGGGTGACATGTCCTCCAGCGCGAGCGCCTCGCCGCCGGTGGTGCCGCGATTGGCAAGCACGCTGCCATTCACCGAAACGATCTTCACATTCGGCGGGCGTTCGGGAATGGACCAGCTGCTGGCGCTCGGCATGCGCGCACCATAATAAAGGACAAGACCGGCAACGCCGATGCCGCCCCAGATGCCGAGTACGATACACCAATAAACGAGGGAGCGGAGGAAGCCCGTCGCGCCACGGCCGGAACTGCGGGTGCGCTTTTCTTTTTTGCTGGATTTGGTGCGGCCGGATGCCGGCTTCGGTTTCCTGGCCTGCTGCTTTGTGGTTCCGCTGATGCGCTCGCTGGCGTCAAGGCGCAGGTCGTCACCGGACTCATGGAAATCCCCGAAGGAAGGTTCTACCCGTTCGCGTGATTTACCCTTGCCTACCATCCAGCCGAAGTCGCTCCTATTCGCGAAACCGCGCGCATCCCATTCGGGTTTCAGGCTTCTATGCCTGCGCGATCCTTAATCCAGGATGAAGAGTTTAAATGCGGCAATTTAAGGCGGGGTTAAGTCCCGGCCGCATCAAATCAGCGTCATTGGCAGACGTCGACCCACTCCGCGTCCGTCAGTTCGGCCATCACATCGGGTGAAATCTTCACCGCCGCATTGGTGGCGCCGGCCGCGGGAACCACCTCACGATAGTTTTTCAGCGATATGTCGCAAAACACCGGGAGGGTCGAGGGCAGGCCGAAAGGGCACACCCCGCCGATGGGATGGCTGGTCACCGCAACCACCTCATCCGGTCCAAGCATGCGCGGCTTTGCTCCGAAATGATCGCGGAATTTCCGGTTGTCGAGGCGTTTCGTGCCGGCGGCGACGACGAGAAGAATGGTGTCGCCCGCCTTCAGGCAGATCGTTTTCGCAATCTGGTCGGGGTCGACGCCGTGTGCTTCGGCGGCCAGCGCCACCGTCGCTGAACTCGCTTCCGTTTCAATCACGGTCACTTCGGGCGACTTTTCGGTGAAGAAGGCTCTGACGGATTCGATAGACATGCGTATTTATTAGGCGTTACGCGGAGAAGCTTCAAGTCACCCTGAAGTAGCTATGCATTATGCGCAATGCTGCGCTGCGATGAAACGTCTGTTTTTTAAGCTGATATCCTGTATCTTCAAACCATCGAAGCGACGCACTCCTCCTCCCAGCGTCGCCCGATTGGACTGACAATACTCCTCCTCCCAATTGTCAGTCAGTTTCAAGAACCCGGCGCACCTCCTCCCGCGCCGGGTTTTTGCTATTTAGGGCCCTGTTTCCAACGGGTTTGGGTGGCCGGCGGCTCACAAAGATCGCCGCGTTTTTCAAAGAAACTTGACTTTTCGCCCCTGCCAACCTAGGTGTTCGGCCATCGATATTTGTTTGACGACCAGAGCTTCGGCGCCTTTTTGGGTGCACACGACGATCTTTCCTTCAAATTCGACCTAAGTCCGCACTGCTCGCAGTGCAAATACAATTGCCAACGGAAGGAAATCGTTATGGCGACTGGTACAGTAAAGTGGTTCAACGCAACCAAGGGCTACGGCTTCATTCAGCCTGACGACGGTTCGCAGGACGTATTCGTTCACATCTCCGCTGTTGAGCGCGCTGGTCTGACCGCCCTCAACGACGGCCAGAAGCTCTCCTACGAGCTGATGCAGGATCGTCGCTCGGGCAAGATGTCCGCAGGCAACCTCGTTGCTGCCTGATAAGCGCTTTGGCCCGAAAGGGTCATTCGCATGAATGGAAAGGCCGGATTTTTCCGGCCTTTTTCTTTTGCAGGAAGGGACTGGGCCGGCCACTCTTGAAAAAGCCGGACGACATACCAATATAGGGTTCAACAGTGCTCCGGATCGGAACTGCCGGGAATGGCGCTTTTAAAAGTGCCGCTGCTGTTGTGTTAACCAAAGATTAACCAAAGCAGCCGATCCTGAGCCGGAAAGCAGCGTCGATATCTTTGGCGCGCTCTGGAGCATCAGACCGTTTGAACGCTTTGACCACGGATGTACTGGCATTGACGAAAAACGGATGGAAAGGTCGGGCTTGCCCGGCCTTTTTGTTTATGTACCGAGGAGGCGCCAAATATTCGGCGCCTCCTCTTTTTTCGGATTATTTTGCCGCGAGTGCGTCGAGAATGCGGACCCAGGAGCGGATGCCCTTGTGGAACGACTGCAGGTCGTATTTTTCATTCGGCGAATGAATGCGGTCATCGGTAAGTCCGAAGCCCACAAGCAGCGAATCCATTCCCAGCATCTTCTGGAAATCGCCGACGATCGGGATCGAGCCTCCCATGCCGATGACGACGGCGGGTTTCGGCCACTCTTCCGAAAGCGCATTTTTGGCTTTGGTCAGTACGGGCGAGTCGTAGGACAGCTGGATGGCGGGTGAACCGCCATGTTCGTGGAACTCCACGGAGCAGTCGGCGGGAATCTTCGAGCGCACATAGGCCCGGAAGCTTTCGCGAATGGCCGCAGGGTCCTGCTCGCCGACGAGGCGGAAAGATACCTTGGCGGAGGCTTTCGCGGCTATCACGGTCTTGAAACCATCGCCGGTATAGCCGCCGATAATGCCGTTGACTTCCGCCGTCGGCCGCGCCCAGGTCTGCTCCAGCACGGAGCGACCCTTTTCGCCCGAGGGAACCGAAAGGCCGACTTCGCCGAGAAAGGCTTCGGCCGTGCGGCCCAGTGTTTCCCAGGAGGCCTTGATGTTGGCTGGGGTTTCTTCCACGCCGTCATAAAAGCCTGAAAGAGTTACCCGGCCGGTCTCGTCATGCAGGCCGGCGAGAATATCGGTGAGGATGTGGATGGGGTTTGCCGCCGCCCCACCGAACAGACCGGAATGCAGATCGCGGTCGGCTGCTGTGATGACAACTTCTTCGCCGACCAGGCCGCGAAGGGCCGCAGCAATGGCTGGCGTATCCCGGTCCCACATGCCGGTATCGCAGACCAGCGCATAATCGGCCTTCAGTTCTTCCGCATTGGCTTCGAGGAAAGGCTTCAGCGACGGCGAGCCGGATTCCTCTTCGCCTTCAAAAAGAATGGTGACACGCACCGGCAGGCCGCCATTCACTGCCTTATAGGCGCGGCAGGCTTCGACGAAGGTCATCAGCTGGCCCTTGTCGTCTGCCGTACCACGTCCCGTGATCACCTGGCGGCCGGCGCCGATATCCTTTACGGCGGGTTCGAACGGATCGTTTTCCCAGAGCTCGAGCGGATCAACCGGCTGTACGTCATAATGGCCGTAAAAAAGCACATGCGGCGCGTCCTTGGTGGCCGCATCATGATGCGCCACCACCATAGGGTGGCCGGCCGTATCGCGCACGGAGGCCGTAAAGCCGAGCGCTGAAAGCGTCCTGACCAGCCACTCCGCCGCCTTGCGGCATTCCGCCTTGTAGGCGGGGTCCGTCGAAATCGACGGAATGCGTACGAGCTCGAACAGTCGCTCAAGGCTGGAGGTGAGATTGTCGTCGGCGGTGGAAAGAATGGGGGAAACGTCTGTCATCGCTGATCCTGTCATGTCTGTCGTGACCCGGCGATAAGACGAAACATCCGGGCATCGCGCATCGCGGGAAACAAGGGGGCCGGCGCGTCGTGAATCGGCAAACGTGCGGCCGCCGGAACGATAGAGCAGTTCAGGGAAAGTGCGAAGTGGTTTCGGGCTGTAAATGCTATTTCGCTTTTTTGGCGCTTTCGATCGCCCGGCGCATATATTCCAGCAAAAGCTGTCTCTCGAAACGCCGGAAATCCTTGAGCAGTGCATCTTCGGTGGCTTCGGAAGCTGCAATGGCATTGGCTTCCAGATCCCTGCCGCGCTGTGTCAGCTCGATGATCTGGGCACGGCGGTCGCTTGGATGGGATTTGCGGATGATCAGCCCGTCGCGTTCCATGCGTGAGAGCGTATTGGCGAGCGTCGCCTGTTCGACATCGATTCTATCAAGCAATTGTCGCTGCGTCAGGCCGTCCTCATGCCAAAGTTCGATGAGAATGGGGAATTGTCCGGGCGAGAAACCCAGGGCGGCGGCTCTTTTCTGCAGCGCCATGGTGAATTCCCGCGCCATTTTCGAGGCGAGATAGATCGCCGATTCGTCCCGGGAAAAACCCATTTTTCCGCCCATAAAACATCACGGCCGGCTCAGCCCGGCAATTCAATAGCGCGATATATATCGCATGATATGTTTAGGCCAGCCCGAAACGGCGCATAAAATAAAACCGCCATGGCCGGGAGGGGTCGGCCATGGCGGTCATATTGGAGGACAAAGGCCCGGAGAGGGGGAAAGGCCTTTGTCCGGTCTGACGCGGCGGGGGACGAGCCAGCTATCAGACTACGGCGTGATCAGGCGCCGTCCCTTATGAAATGTGTCTGCAAATGCGGCTTTTCAAGGGAAGAGCGGATTACAAATCGGTAACGTTCCGGTGAATTTTGCGGGCCTGTACTGACGCCTCGTTCCCCGCGCTTTACGGTGCGTTGTGCGAAGTTTCGGTAGACGTCAAAACGGCCCCGCGCTATCCATGCTACCCATGAAAAAAGGCGATCACCTCTTCCTCGTTGACGGTTCCGGTTTCATTTTCCGGGCCTTCCATGCAATCCCGCCGCTGAACCGCAAGTCGGACGGGCTGCCGGTCAACGCCGTTTCCGGTTTCTGCAACATGTTGTGGAAGCTCTTGAGGGATGCGCGCAATACCGATGTCGGCGTGACGCCTACCCATTTCGCGGTGATTTTCGACTATTCATCGAAGACCTTCCGCAACGAGCTTTATGATCTCTACAAGGCCAACCGCACCGCGCCGCCGGAAGATCTGGTTCCGCAATTCGGCCTGATCCGCGAGGCGACGCGCGCCTTCAACCTTCCCTGCATCGAGACGGAAGGCTTCGAGGCTGATGATATCATCGCCACCTATGCCCGGCAGGCCGAAGCGATCGGCGCCGATGTCACCATCATCTCCTCCGACAAGGATCTGATGCAGCTCGTCACGGCCAATGTACACATGTACGACGCCATGAAGGACAAGCAGATCGGCATTCCTGATGTCATCGAGAAGTGGGGCGTAGGCCCTGAAAAGATGATCGACCTGCAGGCGATGACCGGCGATTCTACCGACAATGTGCCCGGCATTCCCGGCATCGGCCCGAAGACGGCGGCGCAGTTGCTGGAGGAATATGGCGATCTCGATACCCTCCTGACCCGTGCTGGCGAAATCAAGCAGCAGAAGCGGCGGGAGAATATCATCGCCAATGCGGAACTTGCCCGCCTTTCCAGACAGCTTGTGGCGCTCAGGACTGATGTGCCGCTGGAGCAGTCGCTTGAAGCGCTGGTGCTCGAACCGCAGAATGGGCCGAAACTGATCGCCTTCCTGAAGGCGATGGAGTTCACGACGCTGACACGCCGGGTGGCCGAAGCGACCGAAACCGACGCTTCTGCCATCGACCCTGCCAATGTGCCGGTGCAATGGGGTGCCGATGCCCATGGTCCCGATCTTGATGCGCCAGCCCCTGCCGTTCAGGCTGGTGAAGTGGCCACTAACACCGCTGGCGCCGCGGCTTCGCCCGCCGCTCCGGCAAGAAAAGTAACGGGGGAGGGCAGCGCGCCCGCCGATCTGGCCGCAGCGCGACAGGCGCTTTTTTCCGCCGCCAAGATCGATACGACAGCCTATCTAACGATCAGGGATCTTCCGACGCTCGACCGCTGGATTGCGGCGGCCCGGGAGACGGGCGTTGTCGCCTTCGATACGGAAACGACTTCGCTCGATCCGATGCAGGCCGAACTTGTCGGTTTCTCTCTGGCGATTGCCGATAATGGCAAGGATGCCACGGGCACCGATATCCGGGCCGCTTATGTTCCTTTGACGCACAAGACCGGCTCCGGCGGCGATCTCTTCAGCGATGGCATCAGAATGGCGGAGGGGCAGGTGCCCTTTGCCGAGGCGCTGGCGCGTCTGAAGGACCTGCTCGAAGATGAAGCTGTCCTGAAAGTCGCCCAGAACCTCAAATATGATTATCTGCTGATGAAACGCCACGGCGTCGTCATGCAGAGCTTCGACGACACGATGCTGATTTCCTATGTTCTCGAGGCCGGCAAAGCCACGCATGGCATGGATTCGCTGTCCGAGCGCTGGCTCGGCCACACGCCGATCGCCTATAAGGACGTGGCGGGATCGGGCAAGTCGAGCGTCACCTTCGATTTTGTCGATATCGACAAGGCGACAGCCTACGCGGCGGAAGACGCTGATGTCACGCTGCGGCTCTGGATGGCCCTGAAACCGCGGCTCGCCGCCGAGCGTCTGACCAGCGTGTATGAGCGGCTGGAGCGCCCGCTTGTGCCGGTTTTGGCACATATGGAAGAGCGCGGCATCACCGTCGACCGGCAGATCCTCTCGCGCCTTTCCGGCGAACTCGCGCAGAAGGCTGCGTCCTTCGAAGAGGAAATCTACGAGCTGGCAGGCGAGCGTTTCAATATCGGATCGCCAAAGCAGCTCGGTGATATCCTTTTCGGCAAGATGGGCCTGCCGGGTGGTTCCAAAACCAAGACCGGCCAATGGTCGACATCGGCGCAGGTTCTGGAAGATCTCGCGGCGGAAGGTATCGAACTGCCGCGCAAGATCGTCGACTGGCGGCAGCTGACGAAGCTGAAATCGACCTATACTGATGCGCTGCCAGGATATATCCATCCCGAAACGAAGCGGGTGCATACGTCCTATGCCCTCGCCTCCACCACCACGGGACGCCTGTCCTCCTCGGAGCCGAACCTTCAGAACATCCCGGTCCGCACTGCCGAAGGGCGCAAGATCCGCACGGCTTTCATCTCCACGCCCGGTCACAAGCTTCTGTCGGCCGATTACAGCCAGATCGAACTGCGCGTGCTGGCCCATGTCGCCGATATTCCGCAGCTTCGCAACGCCTTCGAAAACGGCATCGACATTCATGCGATGACGGCATCGGAAATGTTCGGCGTGCCTGTCGAAGGCATGCCGTCGGAAGTGCGCCGCCGCGCCAAGGCCATCAACTTCGGCATCATCTACGGCATTTCCGCTTTTGGCCTTGCCAATCAACTCAGCATCGCCCGCTCCGAAGCAGGCGACTATATCAAGAAATATTTCGAGCGTTTTCCCGGCATTCGCGACTACATGGAGGCGACCAAGGCCTTCGCCCGCGAAAACGGTTATGTCGAAACGATTTTCGGCCGCCGCGCGCATTATCCGGAAATCCGCTCATCGAACCCTTCGGTAAAAGCATTCAATGAGCGCGCGGCCATCAACGCGCCGATCCAGGGCTCGGCTGCCGATATCATCCGCCGTGCCATGGTCCGCATCGAGCCCGCGTTGGAGGCGGAAAAACTTTCCGCCCGCATGCTGTTGCAGGTGCATGACGAACTCATCTTCGAAGTCGAGGAAGCGGAGATCGAAAAGACCTTGCCCGTCGTCGTCTCTGTCATGGAAAACGCGGCCATGCCGGCGATTTCGATGAAGGTGCCACTAAAAGTGGATGCCCGCGCGGCCGACAATTGGGATGAGGCACACTGATCGCTCTTCAGGCGGTCGATGTCATTGCCTTGTTGCGTGCAGGTACTAGGGGGAAATTCTTACAAGGAGTTTCCCATGCACGCCCCGCTCGTCTCGAAAGATCTTGAGTATATTTCTGCCGCTGATCACGATCAGCCGCCGCGCCATCTGGGTAGCCGCTACAATGCTGATGGTGAATTCCTGCCAGAGCCGGGCAATACGGTTGTGTGCCATCTTGTCGAAGGGTCGCAGACCGAAAAAGCCATCATTGCAACCCGCCAGCGTTTTCTGGATATGCCGGAGGCGCCGCAGCTTGCCTTCACGCCGGTTTCCAGCCTGCACATGACGGTGTTTCAGGGCATTATCGAATTTCGGCGCGCTTTGCCCTACTGGCCGGAAAACATGCCGCTCGATACGCCGATCGACGTGATGACGGAATATTATCGCCAGCGTCTTTCCGCCTTTCCGGCCCTGCCGGCGTTCAACATGCAGGTTACGGGTCTGCGCCCGGTGGGACTGGTCATGAAGGGTGCAACCGTCGAGGACGATCGGATCGTGGCTCTCTGGCGGGATACATTCGCCGATTTCTTCGGCTACCGACATCCTGATCACGGCACTTATGAGTTTCATATCACCTTGTCCTACATCATCAGCTGGTTCGAGCCGGAATGCTTGCCGCGCTGGCAGGTGATGCTCGACGAGGAACTGGAAAAGCTGCGCGCCGCAGCGCCGGTCATTGAGATGCGTCCGCCAGCTTTCTGTGAATTCCGGGACATGAACCACTTCAAGGAGCGCGTCATTTTCGATAAGATGTGAGCCATGATTTGCGATGCCTGACGATCGCTTGTTGCGCTTATTCCGCTGAATCGGAAAAAATGCGCGTCAGGGCTGGTCAAAGCCCGTTTGGGCATGTATAAGCGCGCCAAATTTCCGATATCGAGACATCCGACATTCGGCCTTTGGTTCTGGCCGGTTCCGTTGTTTCGCCGCTTAAGTGGAGTAACAAAAATGGCTGTACCAAAAAGAAAAACAAGCCCGTCCAAGCGTGGCATGCGCCGCTCGGCTGACGGTCTCAAGTCTGCGACCTACGTTGAAGACAAGAACTCCGGCGAACTGCGCCGCCCGCACCATATCGATCTGAAGACCGGTATGTATCGCGGCCGTCAGGTTCTGACGCCGAAGGAAAGCGCATAAGCTTTTCTGAAATCATCTTTGCAAAAAACCGGTCCTCGTGGCCGGTTTTTTTGTTTTTGGGACTGTCTGGCTGCCTTTTCCGCTCACTTGGAAAATTCGGCCGCTCCACCTACACTCTTTTAGGGAGAGCAGGTTTGATGCCTGCAACAGGAGGGGAGCTTCGGTGAAATATCGCTGGATTTTGTTGATGCTTCTCAGCCTCGGTCTCGGTTATGGCGCCGTGACGAGAGGTGGCGGCATCATTGCGGAAAGCTATTTCGGCGAAATGTCCGAGCAGGGCCGCACGACCCTCCGGTTGGCCGTCTCCGCTCTCGGCGGGCTTTTGAACCGTTACGAGCCGCTGCCCGCCTTGATCGCCGATCACGACGACATTGAGGAACTGGTCGCACATCCCAAGGATGCCGAGCTGCGCCAGCGCGCCAATGTCTACCTCAAGTCCATCAACACCCTGCTGGAATCCTCCGATATCTACATCATCACGCTCGACGGGGAGACCATCGCCGCCAGCAACTATGATGGTCCGACGAGTTTCGTTGGTGAGAATTTCAGCTACCGCCCCTATTTTCAGGATGCCGCGAAGGGCTTGCAGTCGCGGTTCTTCGCGCTTGGCACCACCTCCCATAAACGTGGCTATTATTTTTCCGCACCCATCCTCTTCAATGAGGAAATCAAGGGCGTCATCGTCTTCAAGGTCGATATTGAAGGCATAGAGGCCTCATTCGGCGATGGTGAGAACCGAATTCTGGTCTCGGACCCTGAGGGCATCATCTTCATGACCGGAACGCCGCAATGGCTTTATTCCGGTCTGATGCCGCTGACGCCCGAACGGCTGGCGCGAACGGAGGCGTCCCGCCGGTATGCCAATGCCACCCTTAAGGAACTGCCGTTGAAAAACGGCAATTTCGGTTCGCATCAGCTGATGACGATCGCCCAGGACGACGGTGAGAGGGAATATATGCTCCTGTCACAGCCCATGCCCGATGCCGGTTGGACGGTCAGTGTGCTGATGGATACAGGTTCGCTCAGGACGCAGGTCAAGACCGCGATGATCGCGATAATCCTGTGCCTGTGTCTGGCCGCTGCCGTGATTGCGGCCATGCTGCAAAGACGGCGGCGTCTGCGCGAACGGCTGATCCATCAGGCAGAGGCGCAGGCGGAACTGGAACGCCGGGTGGAGGAGCGCACTGCCGATCTGGCGCGGGTGAACCAGGAGATCGAACACGAAATCGCCGAACGCCGCCAGACGGAAAAACAGCTGCGCAAGATGCAGAACGATCTGGTGCAGGCCGGCAAGCTTGCAGCCCTCGGGCAGATGTCGGCGGCACTGTCGCATGAGTTCAACCAGCCGCTTGCCGCGGCCAAGAACTATGCCGAAAATGCTTCGCTTCTCGTGGAGCGCGGGCGGCTGGCAGAGGTGACGGAAAACCTCAGGCGCATTTCCGGCCTTATCGACCGCATGGCGTCGATCAGCAAGCATCTCAGGAATTTCGCCCGCAAGCCCAACGAAAAAATGGCGGCGGTGGGTCTGGAGGCGGTGCTTCGGGATACGCTCGAAATTGTCGGTGCGCGGTTGAAGGCCGCCGATGCGGTGCTGGATGTTGATCTCGGGCCGGTGCAGCTTGCGGTGAAAGCCGGCCCGGTGAGATTGCAGCAGGTGCTCGTCAACATCATCTCCAACGCGGCCGATGCTGTGGAAGGGCGCGAGGATCGCCACATTGCGCTGCAAGCCGTCCAGCATGGCCAGATGGTATCGATTTTTATCCGCGATCGTGGTCCCGGCGTGCCGGCGGCGATTTCGGAGCGCATTTTTGATCCCTTCTTCACCACCAAGGGTGTGGGACGCGGCCTGGGCCTTGGCCTGTCCATCTCCTACAACATCATCAAGGATTTTGGCGGCCAGCTGCGGGTGAGAAACCATGAAGAGGGCGGGGCGGAGTTCGAGATCGAATTGCCAGCCGCCGCCTGGCGCGTGGAGGCGGCTGCGGAATGACCATGTCGCGGGTTCTGTTGATTGATGACGAGGAGGAGCTGCGCTTTTCCACCGCGCAGGCGCTGGAGCTTTCCGGCTTTGCCGTCACCATGCTGGCGAGTGCCGAGCATGCGCTCGAACTCATCGGTTACAGCTTTGATGGCGTCGTGGTCAGCGATATCAGGATGCCTGGCATGGATGGCATGACGTTGCTGCAGAAGGTGCGCGAGCTCGATCCGGAAATACCTGTCATCCTGATGACGGGCCATGGTGATGTGCAGCTTGCGGTCAACGCCATGCGCAACGGCGCCTATGATTTCATCGAAAAGCCGTTCACGCCGCAATATCTCGCCGGCATCATCAAAAGGGCGAATGACCGGCGGGCGCTGGTGCTGGAAAACCGCCGCCTGAAGGCGGTGGCGGGCAAGCACGACGATCTCGAAACACGTCTGCCCGGCAGAACCCAGATCATGGTCGATCTGCGATACCGCATCCGCGCGATTGGCGCGACGGACGCCGATACGCTGATCGTCGGCGATACCGGCGCGGGCAAGGAGGTCGTGGCGCGCGCGCTTCACGATATCAGTGCCAGAAGCAACCGGCCCTTCGTTGCGATCAATTGCGCCGCCCTCCCGCAGACGTTGATCGAAAGCGAATTGTTCGGTCATGAGGCGGGTGCGTTTCCCGGCGCGCTTCGCCCGCGCTACGGCAAGTTCGAACATGCCCGCGGCGGCACGATCCTGCTGGACGAGATCGGCTCCATGCCCTTCGAATTGCAGGGCCGTTTTCTTCGTGTCCTGCAGGAACGGGTGATTACCCGTCTGGGCTCGAATGAAACGGTCGAACTCGATGTTCGCTTCATCGCCACAAGCAAGGTGGATCTGGAACAGGAAGTCGCGGCTGGCCGGTTCCGTGCCGATCTTCTTTATCGGCTCAACGTGGCTACACTTCTCGTGCCATCTCTCTCGCAGCGCAGTGCCGATATACCGCTCCTCTTCCTGCATCTCGTGCGGGAAGCTGCTGCGCGCTACGGGCGGGAAGACATGGAGGTGCCGCAAAATCTGCTCTCGGCCATCTCCCTTCGTGAGTGGCCGGGCAACGTGCGTGAATTGCGCAATGCCGCGGACCGTTTCGTTCTCGGCCTGGAAAGCGACGTTTCCGAAGGGTCGTTGCCGTTTCAGGCTGACGGAAAAGCGGCTCTTGCTGCAAGGGTCGCGGCTTATGAAAAAAGCCTGATCGCACATGCAATTGCCGCCCACGGCGGAAATCTGAAATCCGTCTATGAGGCGCTCGGCATTTCGCGCAAAACGCTCTATGAAAAAATGCAGAAATACGGGCTGCACCGGCACATGACCGAGGTGTAGTGGGTGGATTTCCACCCATGAATAGGTGCTTATGGGTCGAAATCCACCCATTGCCTCTCGCGATAGCGATAAAAGCGCATCCCACTGCAAGACCGCCATTGCTGAACGGCAATCCCGGATCGCAAATATGTCACCCCGGTCGCCATGGAGGAGCATGCGCGGCTGAAGTGGCGAACATTTTCATCCGGGAGGAATCGATGAAAATACTGAAGACAGTCACCGGCCTTGCTGCCGCCGCTGCCGTTTCCCTTTTTGCGCTGTCCGCATCCGCTCAGAACTATCCAGAGCGCAATATCACCATGGTTGTGCCCTTTGCTGCCGGCGGCCCGACGGATACGGTCGCGCGTCTTGTTGCTGAATCCATGTCGAAGGATCTCGGCCAGCAGATCATCGTCGAAAATGTCGGCGGCGCAGGCGGCACGCTGGGTGCTGGTCGTGTGGCATCGTCCGATCCGGACGGTTACACCGTCCTTCTCCACCATATCGGCATGGCCACCAGCGCCACGCTCTACCGCAAGCTCGCCTATGACACGCTGAACGCCTTCGAATATGTTGGTCTCGTCACCGAAGTGCCGATGACGATCCTGTCGCGCAAGACCCTTGAGACGAAGGATCTGAAGGGGCTGATCGAATACGCCAAGGCGAACAAGGACAAGGTCACGGTTGCCAATGCCGGCATTGGCGCTGCCTCGCATCTCTGCGGCATGCTGTTCATGAGCGCCATCGAGACGCCGCTGGTCACCGTTCCCTATAAGGGCACCGGGCCGGCCATGACCGATCTGCTCGGCGGCCAGGTGGACATCATGTGCGATCAGACCACCAACACCACCAAGCAGATTCAGGGCGGAACCGTGAAAGCCTATGCCGTAACCACGGCCAAGCGGCTGGACGTGCTGCCTGACGTGCCGACGGTCGTCGAGGCGGGCCTGCCGAAGCTTGAGGTTGGCATCTGGCACGGCATCTATACGCCCAAGGGCACGCCGGCTGAAATCAACGAAAAGCTCTCCAAGTCGCTGCAGGTCGCGCTGAAGGACAAGAATGTCGCGGCTCGTTTTGCCGAACTGGGCACCACGCCCTCTTCGGAAAGCGATGCGACGCCGGCGGCACTCAAGGCCAAGCTCGAAAGCGAAATCGCCCGCTGGAAGCCGGTGATCGAAGCTGCCGGCCAATATGCCGACTGATGAGCGCGGAAGGACCGGCGGCATCGCCGCCGGTCGACCGTGATCATTTTAACAGGCGGACCGGTGTGATGCCGGCCGCGGTGGAGGGGCATCTTTCATGAAGTCATTATTTAATGACCCTGCCGAGGCAGTCTGCGGGGCAATTTTCATGGGACTTGGCGTCTTTTTCGCCTTGCAGTCCTATGGGCTGGAGATCGGAACCGCCTTTCGTATGGGGCCGGGCTATTTCCCGCTCGTTCTGGCAATCATCCTCATTCTGCTCGGTGGCATCATATTCCTCCGCTCAGCCCGCCCGGCCGGGGAAGGGATCGGAGCGATCGCATGGCGTGGCATATTCTTCATCCTGCCCGCGCCGATCTTCTTCGGTTTCACTGTCCGGGGTCTTGGTTTCGTGCCGGCGCTGTTTTTTAGCGCGCTCATCGCCTCCTTTGCCTCGCACAAGATGAGTCCGATCATGGCGATTATTCTTTCCGCAGCCATCACGGCCTTCTCCGTCGCTGTTTTCAATTACGGTCTCGGCCTGCCCTTCCAGCGCTTCGGCCCCTGGCTTAAATTTTGAGGTGCTGCGATGGATTTGCTTGATAATCTTGCTCTCGGTTTCGTCACTGCCTCATCGCTGGCAAACCTGTTCTTCTGCCTGATCGGCGTGCTGCTCGGCACCCTGATCGGCGTGTTGCCCGGCATCGGCGCGACGGCGACCATTGCCATGCTGCTGCCCATCACCTTTCAGCTCGAGCCCGTCTCGTCGCTGATCATGCTCGCCGGCATTTATTATGGCGCGCAATATGGCGGTTCCACCACGGCCATCCTGATCAACATGCCCGGCGAATCCTCCTCTGCCGTCACCGCCATCGATGGTTATCAGATGGCGCGCAAGGGCAAGGCAGGGGCTGCTCTCGCCATTGCCGCCATCGGTTCGTTCTTTGCCGGCACGGTTTCCACCTTCCTCGTGGCGATCTTTGCGCCGCCTCTGACCGCAATTGCGCTGGAGTTTGGTGCAGCGGAATATTTCTCACTGATGGTCGTCGGCCTCGTTTCGTCCATCGCCCTTGCCCATGGCTCCATCGTCAAGGCGCTGGCCATGGTCGTGCTTGGTCTGCTGCTCGGTCTGGTCGGCACAGATATCTATAGTGGTACGCCGCGTTTCACCCTTGGCATCCGCGAATATGCCGATGGTCTGAACTTCGTCGCCGTGGCTGTGGGTGTCTTCGGTATCGCCGAAATCCTGCGCAACCTCGAAAACGAGCGCACCCGTTCGGTGCTGATCGCCAAGGTCAGCGGGCTGATGCCCACGCGGGAGGATTTCCGGAAAATGGTTGGCCCGGTGCTACGCGGCACGGCTATCGGTTCCGCGCTCGGCATCCTGCCGGGCGGCGGCGCCATCCTCGCGGCCTTTGCGTCCTACACGGTGGAAAAACGCGTCTCCAAGAACCCGGAGGAATTCGGGCATGGCGCGGTGGCCGGTGTGGCTGGTCCGGAATCGGCCAATAATGCCGGCGCCCAGACCTCCTTCATCCCGCTGCTCACGCTCGGCATCCCCGCCAATCCGGTGATGGCGCTGATGATTGGGGCGATGATCATTCAGGGGATCGTGCCGGGTCCAAACGTTGCAATCGAGCAGCCGGCGCTGTTCTGGGGCATCATTGCCTCCATGTGGATCGGCAACCTGATGCTCGTCGTCCTGAACCTGCCCCTGATCGGGCTGTGGGTTAAGCTATTGACGGTGCCCTATTATGTGCTGTTCCCCATCATCATGGCTTTCTGCGCCATCGGAGTTTATAGCGTCAATTCCAACGTCTTTGATCTCTATGCCGTCGCCTTCTTCGGCTTCATCGGCTACGTGCTGGTGAAATTGCGCTGCGAGCCGGCGCCGCTGCTCCTCGGTTTCGTGCTTGGCCCGCTCCTGGAGGAAAACCTGCGTCGCGCGATGATCCTGTCCCGCGGTGATCCAACCACCTTCGTCACCCGGCCGATCAGCGCCACACTGCTTTTCATCGCTTTGGCAGTGCTGATCGTCGTCTTCCTGCCAAGCGTGAAGAAGAAACGAGAAGAGGTTTTCGTAGAAGAAGACTAAGCAATATCAAACTTCCCGACGCCGGCGATGGAAACCTCGCCGGCTTTTTCCGTTTCCGGATCACCATGACGAATTCGCTTCACGAAAGCGACATATGGTTGACTCGCAAGCTTTTAGGCCCAAGGAAGGGCTGGAAAGAGAGGTCGATATGACGTCGGAAACCGAAAAACGGATCATCGCGCTCGAGGAGACGGTCGCGCATCAGGTGAAGGTGATAGAGGAACTGTCCGACCAGCTGGCGGAACAGTGGAAGGTGGTGGAGCAGACCCGCGCCAAGCTCGACCGCTTGACGGAGAGGTTCCTGAGCCTTGAGGAGCAATCGCTGGACGCGCCTGCGATCACCCGGCCACCGCATTATTGACAGGGAAGAGCAGATGAAAAACGACACAGCCGCGCTTGCCGCCGATATCGTCGATTTCTGGAAGAAGGCCGGGCCGGACAAGTGGTTCGACAAGGATGCCGCCTTCGACAGTCATTTCCACGACCGTTTCCGCGATGCCCATTTCGCGGCAGCACGGCGCGAACTGGATGACTGGCTGGAGGGTGCGGAAAGCAGCCTTGCGCTGATGCTTCTGCTGGATCAGTTTCCGCGCAATTGTTTTCGTGGCACCGCCCACATGTATGCCACAGACCCCCTGGCGCGGCTTTTCGCCGACGAGGCCATTCGCCGTGGCCATGATCAGGCCGTGAGCGAGGATTTGCGCGTCTTCTTCTATTTGCCCTTTTCCCATGCGGAGAATATCGCCGCCCAGCGGCGTGCCTGCACTCTCAACCAGCCGCTTGGCGGGCTATATCTTCACCATGCCGAAGAGCATCGGGATATCGTCGAACGTTTCGGCCGCTTTCCGCATCGCAACGACATATTGCTGCGGGAAACGACATCAGAGGAACGGCAATATCTGGAAGAAGGCGGCTTTTCCGGCTGACGTCTATTTACGGATTCCGTTCAAAATTTGACGCAGAAGGATGCGCAGCTCATCATCCGTTATTTGAAGCCGATTGGTCAGCAACCGGTTCCATGCAAAGCCAGCAATAGTCTCGATAACGAGCTCCGGCTGAACCCACTCTGCGATCTCATTTCTATCTTTACCTTTTTGAACAATGTCTCCGGCTTGCCTCCAGCGTTCGCGGATGTAATCGCACAGCGCCTCCTGAGCCTTTTCATCGTGCTGGGCTTCCGCCAGCACGGAGCGAAAGACTTCACCCGCGCTCCCGTTTCGCCAATAGTCAAAAAGATGTTTCGAAAAACCGAATAAATCCTCTTCCACGCTTCCCGTGTCGACAGGCGTGTCCGCCTGCTTGTTCATATGATAAACGTCCAGAAGCAGGGCTGTCTTGGAGGGCCACCAGCGATAGATCGTCGGCTTTCCCGCTTTGGCGCGCCGGGCGACGGCTTCGATGGAAAAGCCGGCAAGGCCTGCCTCCGACAACAAGGCCTCAGCAGCCGATAGAATAGCTGCCTGGCTTGCAGGATTACGTTGAGCGCCGATGGAACGTCTCTTTTCATCATTCGCCATCAAATCGTATCCTTCCTGATTTTCGACCCGGCATCGGGAGTATCTCCACTTTTTCCAGAACGTCGACGGCTCTTGTCTCAATACTTCCGGAGGTGAAGCGGTTTCGAACTTTAGGAAGGCTCTAGCAGTTTTTATGATTGAACGATACGTTTCGTTTCTATATATACGAAACGTATCGTTTCAATCTGGGTTACTGATATGCACACTGTTTCGAATAGGAAGAATGAAGCCGCGCCCATGATATCGCCCCGCCCGTCAAAGCTGAGACTAGCGCTGGTCATGTTCGCACCGGTCTACCTGTTGATTACCGGTCTATTATACGTGCTGATGCCTTTGACTGAAGACTGGCAGATCTGGCATCGCACGCTGCTGATCGCTCCGCTCATGATCTGCAGCATCGTGTTCGTTATCAGCCCCAACGTCCAAAAATATCTCGGCTGGTTCATAGTTAAGGTGCCGGAAAACACGTTCGACCAGTGACCATCACCCCGCGAATGTCACGGCGAGCGCTGGGGGCTAGACGGAAAAACCAAGAATGTGAAGAAAAAAGCTGCGGTCCGAAAGGATCGCAGCATTCCGGGATGGCAGGTGATATAGCGAGATCAGCCGTCGAAGAATTCCTTCATCCGGGCAAAGAAGCCGGTGGATTCCGGGTTATTCTCCTTGGAGGAGAGCTGCTCGAACTCCTGCAACAACTCGCGCTGGCGCTTGCTGAGCTTCTGCGGGGTTTCGATCTGGATCTGGATATAGAGATCACCCGTCTGCGCAGAACGCAGTACCGGCATACCCTTGCCCTTCAGACGGAACTGCTTGCCCGGTTGGGTGCCTTCCGGAACGGTGACGCGTGACTTGGTGCCATCGAGTGTCGTGACATCGAAGGTGCCGCCAAGCGCTGCCGTCGTCATGGAGATCGGTACGGTGCAATAAAGATCGGCACCGTCGCGCTGGAAGAACTCATGGGGACGCACGGACAGGAAGATATAGAGATCGCCCGCCGGACCGCCCCGCATACCGGCTTCGCCTTCGCCCTGCAGGCGAATGCGGGTGCCGTCTTCAATGCCCGAGGGAATGTTGACCGACAGCGAACGCTCTTCCGTTACACGGCCCTGACCATGGCACTTGCCGCACGGATCGGAGATCGTCTGCCCGCGGCCATGGCAGGTGGGGCAGGTGCGTTCCACCGAGAAGAAGCCCTGTGCTGCGCGCACGCGGCCGGAACCCTGACAGGTAGCGCAGGTCTTCGGCTGTGTACCTGGTTTGGCGCCAGAGCCCGAACAGACATCACAGGTGATCGAGGTAGGAACCCTGATCTGCGCCGTCTTGCCGGTGAAGGCCTCTTCCAGCGTGATTTCCATGTTGTAGCGAAGATCGGCGCCGCGTTCGCGCCCGCCGGAAGAGCGGCGCGCACGGCCACCACCCATCATCTCGCCGAAGATGTCCTCGAAGATGTCGGAGAAGCCGCCATTGGCGAAACCGCCGCCGCCAAAGCCACCGCCGCCGCCCATGCCGCCATTTTCAAATGCGGCGTGGCCGAAACGGTCATAGGCCGCGCGCTTCTGCGGGTCCTTCAGCGTTTCGTAGGCTTCGTTGATTTCCTTGAATTTCTGCTCGGATTCGGCGTTATCCGGGTTCTTGTCCGGATGGTATTTCATCGCGAGTTTGCGGAAGGCGCTTTTCAGCTCTTTTTCGTCCGCGGTCTTGCTGACGCCGAGTGTTTCGTAAAAGTCTGCTTTCGCCATTAAGTTAACAAGCCCCGCAAATGGATTTCCGGCTGCACTCGGCAGCCGGATGTCTTGCATATGTTGTCAGGAGACGGGAAGTCACGCGATTATGCGGACTTCTTGTCGTCCTTGATTTCTTCATAGTCGGCGTCGACGACGTCGTCCTTGCCGCCTTCAGAAGCATCACCGGCCTCGGCCTGCTGCGCTTCGTAGATGGCCTGACCAAGCTTCATGGAAACTTCCATGAGGGTCTGGGTCTTCGCCTGAATGTCGTCTGCGTCAGGCTCAGCGGCTTCGACAGCGGTCTTCAGGGCGGCTATGGCGTCTTCGATTGCCTTGCGGTCGGTGTCGGAAACCTTGTCACCATATTCCTTCACCGACTTCTCGGTGGAGTGAATGAGGCTTTCGGCCTGGTTCTTGGCTTCGACACCGGCGCGACGCTTCTTGTCGGCTTCGGCATTGGCTTCGGCGTCCTTGACCATCTTTTCGATGTCGGCGTCGGAAAGACCGCCGGAGGCCTGGATGCGGATCTGCTGTTCCTTGCCCGTGCCCTTGTCTTTCGCCGAAACCTGCACGATGCCGTTGGCGTCGATATCGAAGGTGACTTCGATCTGCGGCAGGCCGCGCGGCGACGGCGGCAGGCCGACGAGGTCGAACTGGCCGAGCAGCTTGTTGTCCTGGGCCATTTCACGCTCGCCCTGCGAAACGCGGATGGTCACGGCCGACTGGTTGTCTTCGGCGGTCGAGAAGGTCTGGCTCTTCTTCGTCGGGATCGTCGTGTTGCGATCGATCAGACGGGTGAAGACGCCACCCAGCGTTTCGATGCCGAGCGACAGCGGCGTCACGTCGAGCAGCAGAACGTCCTTGACGTCGCCCTGCAGAACGCCGGCCTGGATGGCGGCGCCCATGGCGACCACTTCATCCGGGTTCACGCCCTTGTGCGGCTCCTTGCCGAACAGCTGCTTGACGACTTCCTGCACCTTCGGCATGCGGCTCATGCCACCGACGAGAACGACTTCATCGATCTCGGAAGCGGAAACGCCGGCATCCTTGAGCGCTGCCTTGCAAGGCGCGACGGTGCGCTGCACCAGATCGTCCACCAGGCTTTCGAACTTGGCGCGGGTCAGCTTCAGCGTCAGGTGCTTCGGGCCGGAAGCGTCCGCCGTGATGAACGGCAGGTTGATTTCGGTCTGCTGCGAGGACGACAGTTCGATCTTTGCCTTTTCAGCAGCTTCTTTCAGGCGCTGAAGGGCGAGCTTATCGTTCTTCAGGTCGATGCCCTGATCCTTCTTGAACTCACCGGCCAGATATTCGACCAGACGCATGTCGAAGTCTTCACCACCAAGGAAGGTATCACCATTGGTGGACTTCACTTCGAAAACGCCGTCGCCGATTTCCAGAACGGAAATATCGAAGGTGCCGCCGCCAAGGTCGTAAACGGCGATCGTCTTGCCGTCCTTCTTGTCGAGGCCGTAGGCGAGCGCTGCCGCGGTCGGCTCGTTGATGATGCGCAGGACGTCCAGACCGGCGATACGGCCGGCATCCTTGGTAGCCTGGCGCTGGGCGTCGTTGAAGTAGGCCGGAACGGTGATGACGGCCTTTTCGACCTTTTCGCCGAGATAGGATTCAGCCGTTTCCTTCATCTTCTGAAGGATCATCGCGGAAATCTGCGACGGGGAATAATTCTTGTCCTGAGCCTTCACCCATGCGTCGCCATTGTCGCCCTTGACGATTTCAAAGGGAACGAGGGCCTTGTCCTTTTCGACAGTCGGGTCTTCGTAACGACGACCGATAAGGCGTTTCACCGCAAACAGGGTGTTGGTCGGGTTGGTGACCGCCTGGCGCTTGGCCGGCTGGCCGACAAGGCGTTCGCCATCGTCGGAAAATGCCACCATGGACGGCGTGGTGCGCGCGCCTTCCGCGTTTTCAATTACTTTCGTGTCCTTGCCGTCCATCACTGCGACGCAGGAATTGGTCGTGCCAAGGTCGATACCGATTACTTTTGCCATGCTCTTCTCTCCTTGAAGCGAGCCGTCGGAACCCCGTGAGGCATTCCATTGACAACTCCTTGACTTGGATTTGCAGTATTCGCTGCAGTTATGCGGCGTATATAAGGAGCGATTTTTCCTGCTGCAAGGCGCAAGAGAGGGGGAAGCGCAGCAAAAAAGCGCAAGAAACCCCTGTCTGTGCAGAAGCATAGCCATCAACGCCTGTCGAAACGAAAAAACGCGACTTTGACGTTATGCTGTCCCGTCATCAGATGCGATGGCGGTGGGGGAGGACGAGGTTCGATTCCGAAGCGGGTTTGGACCGCTTTCGCGATTATTGAGGCTTATGGTGAGCCGGAGGTGGCCTCATACCTCGCGAAGCGCTCTTTTTTCAGTCAAGCTGCAAATGGCGTCGCGACCCCTTCTGGTCAATGATAAAGTACGACCGTCAATTATACCCGGATAAAATTACTGCCGGTGCTGTTCAAAATAACTCGTCCAGCATCAGGTGAAATTGGAGTCTGGCCCTGTCGGGACTCGGCACGCCGTATTGCGCGAGAAATCTGCCTTGAAGATCGCCCGTGAACTCTTGGAGGCAGTTCCAGACTATGGCGATGTCCTGATAGCGATCCGCGATACCAACACGTCCCGTGTCGATGCAGCCGACCACCTTGCCGTCCACCATCAAGAGATTGTCGAGCGAAAAGTCGCCGTGGGTTACGACCGGATCGGATTCGAATGGCAGCAGTTCGTGCAGGGCGCGCCAGACCTGCTCGGCTGTCCAGCCTTCCCGTTCCGCATCGAAATCGTTTTCCTCCACCAAGCCCGAATCGATTCTCTTCCGTGCCAGATCAAGTCGGTAGGCGTGATCGCTATTGAACGGACAATCGTGAAGTGGAATTTCGTGGAGGCGCCGAAGAAAGTCCGCCAGCGCATCGACCACGGCCATGCTGTCTTCGGGCCGTTCTTTTAGAGCCTGATAGGCGGTTTCTCCCGGCAATGCAGTCGTGATCAGCCACGCTTCATCAGGCCTGATGACGAAGTGTGTGATCGCAGGCACCGGCATGTGCTTCGCCAGCCAGCGCAGCCTGACCATCTCGTCTGTCAGATCGTCAACGGCGGCACCGCGGCCATGCTTCAGGAAGAGATCGGGAGCTCCTGGCTTGCCATGGAGCCGATAGACGGCAGCGCCGGACTCGCCGACTTTGTTCCGCGCCCACTCATACCCCGCCAACTCGGCAGATGCTTCCGCCGGCAAGACTATTGCTGCACAGCTTTCCTCGCGATCCATATCCATCAATCGGGGTTCCTTTCCGCTGGCGTCATTTGATAGCGGCGGATAGGGAAGCTGAAAAGAGTGCGGCCAGCCGCGGCGGGTGTCGCATCGCTGCTCGGTGATGTTTGATGATGTGCGGTAAATGGCGGACAGGGTGGGATTCGAACCCACGGTACGCTTTCACGCACACACGCGTTCCAGGCGTGCGCCTTAAACCACTCGGCCACCTGTCCTTTTTCAAGTCTGCATGTCATGAAGAATGCAAATCACTGGAACGGCGCGATATATACCGATGAATTCGCAGGGATCAACACGAATCTGACAGTTTTTTGAAATGTCGGCAATTTCCTGTGTTCCGACGCGATTGCAAACCGGTTTTCCCACCTTTATCGATGCATTATAGGTTTCAAAAAGTGGCTGTCTGACCGGCAGATCGTGAGCGAGGTATACCAATGAAAGCTTTTTTGCGGTTTTTGAGCTTTCTTTTCCTCGTTGCGGCGGTTTTTCTGGGCGTGCTCGATTCGATCCGCTCGGTTTCCACATCCTCGGTCGACATCACCGGCATCCTGTCCGTCTGGAACTATCTTCTTCCTGCTTCCCGCACCATGGTGGAAGCGGCCTTGGCTCACTATATTCACCCTGAAGCGTGGCGCTTCATTGAAAATGCCCTGACGGCGGTGCCCGCATTTGCCGTTTCCCTGGCGCTTTCCCTGCTCTGCTGGATGGCGGGGTACAGGAAACACAGGCCGATGAGGCGTTTGTCAGCCTGACTTGTGTCAGCCGAATTGCGCGCGCCCGCAGATGTGAACCATGAAAAGCGGCGGAGCTGGCCGCATGGAGGACCGAATGTTCCTGTTCGATACGCTTTCAAAAAAGACGACGATGCCGACGCAAGAAACCGCCTTGCCTGGCCGTGAAGCGGCGCTTGCGGTGCCGGAGGCCCATTTCGTCAATGGCCGGCCTTTGAAGGGGCCTTATCCCGACGGCCTTGAAACCATCTATCTCGGCATGGGCTGCTTCTGGGGCGCGGAACGGCTGTTCTGGAAAACGCCTGGTGTGTGGGTGACGGCGGTGGGGTATGCCGGCGGTTTCACCCGCAATCCCACCTATCAGGAGACGACGACAGGCCAGACGGGCCACGCCGAAGTGGTCAAGGTTGTCTATGATCCGGCCGTGATCTCGCTCTCGGGCCTCTTGAAGATATTTTTTGAGGAGCACGATCCGACGCAGGGCATGCGACAGGGCAACGATGTCGGCACGACCTATCGTTCCGCCATCTACGCGATGACGGAAGGCCAGTTGCAGCAGGCGCAGAAGGCCCGCGATGCTTTTCAACAGGCTTTGGAGGAGGCTGGCCATGGCAGTACCATCACCACCGAGATCGGGCCGCTTGAAAAGTTTTATTACGCTGAAGACTATCATCAGCAATATCTTGCCAAGAACCCGGGTGGCTACTGCGGTCTCAGGGGAACGGGCGTAAGCTGCAATATCGACTAGATTTTTTGCAGGTCGCCCCGGTGGAAAGACCAAAAAAGCGCCAGAATAAAGTTTTTCCACCGGGTCAAAAAAACCGGATGAATTTTTCATTGAGCCATGCAAGGATATGAGCCAAGCACAGCCGGGAAACACGGCTGGCGGTTCCGCAGACATTCCCGGTCAACGGGTTTGCGGGAGGACCCTTAAAATATCAATTGCAACAACAGGGCTGCACAATGAAAAAATCCCTTCTGACGCTTTTTGCGCTTGCCGCAATGTCGGCTTCCGCGCTCGCCGCCGATATCAAGCCGGCACTGGTCTATGGCACGGGCGGCAAGTTCGACAAGTCGTTCAACGAAGCCGCTGCGGCCGGCGCTGAAAAGTTCAAGGCGGAAACGGGCATCGACTACCGCGACTTCGAACCGACCAGCGACACGCAGGGTGAGCAGGCTATCCGCAACTTCGCGAGCAAGGGCTTCAACCCGGTTGTTGCTGTTTCCTTCGCCTGGACCTCGGCCATGGAAAAGGTCGCAGCCGAATTCCCCGATACCAAGTTCGTCATCGTTGATTCCGTCGTCGAGCTGCCGAATGTACGCTCCGTTGTCTACAAGGAGCACGAAGGCTCCTATCTCGTTGGTCTGCTGGCTGGCATGGCCTCCAAGACCGGTAAGGTCGGCTTCATCGGCGGCATGGATATTCCGCTGATCCGCAAGTTTGCCTGTGGTTATGCGCAGGGCGCCAAAGCCGCGAACGACAAGATCGAAGTCTTCCAGAACATGACCGGCACCACGGGTGCTGCCTGGAACGATCCGGTGCGCGGTGGTGAACTCACCAAGAACCAGATCGACCAGGGTGCTGACGTGATCTACGCGGCAGCTGGTGCGACCGGTATCGGCGTGTTGCAGACCGCCGCCGACAACAAGAAGTTCTCGATCGGCGTCGATTCCAACCAGAACCATCTGCATCCCGGTTCGGTTCTGACCTCGATGGTCAAGCGCGTTGATCTGGCTGTCTACAATGCCTACAAGGATGCCAAGGACGACAAGTTCACCCCCGGCATCGTTGCGCTGGGCGTCAAGGAAGACGGCGTCGCTTACGCTGTTGACGACAACAACAAGGCCCTGATCACAGCGGAAATGACCGCCGCCGTGGACAAGGCAAAGGCCGACATCATTGCCGGCAACGTCAAGGTTCATGACTATATGGCGGACAATTCCTGCCCGAAATGATATGATATGTGACTGGGGCGCATGATGATTTTTCATCTTGCGCCCTTTTCATATCCAGCCTTCGGAGAGGTTTCGGTTTGAGTATGGACCCAGCAATCGAACTCGTGGGCATCGACAAGAAATTCGGTGCCGTTCACGCCAACAAGAATATCAATCTGACCGTTGCCAAGGGCACGATCCACGGCATCATCGGGGAAAACGGCGCCGGAAAATCGACCCTGATGTCGATCCTCTACGGTTTTTATCAGGCCGATGCCGGCGAAATCCGGGTGAATGGTGCGCCGGTCTCGATCCGCGACAGTCAGGCCGCGATCAGTTCGGGCATCGGTATGGTGCATCAGCACTTCATGCTGGTGGAAAATTTCACCGTGCTTGAAAACGTCATGCTGGGCGCGGAAGGCGGCGCATCGCTCGCCAAGGGTCGGGCAGCCGCGCGCAAGGAGCTGCAGCGCCTCGAGGACGATTACGGGCTGGAAGTCGATCCCGATGCGGTGATCGAGGAATTGCCCGTTGGCCTGCAGCAACGTGTCGAAATCCTCAAAGCCATGTATCGTGGCGCGGAAATCCTGATCCTCGACGAGCCGACCGGCGTTCTGACCCCGGCTGAGGCCGATCACCTTTTCAAGATTCTCGGCGTCCTGCGCGAGCAGGGCAAGACTGTCATCCTTATCACCCATAAGCTGCGCGAGATCATGGCGATAACGGATTCCGTCTCCGTCATGCGCCGCGGCGAAATGGTGGCGACCCGCAAGACCTCCGAAACCAGCGTCGAGGAACTGGCCGAACTGATGGTCGGCCGCCGGGTGCTGCTCAGGGTGGAAAAGGGTGAGACGACGCCGGGCGAGGTTTTGCTTTCCATCCGCAATCTCACTGTCAAGGACAGCCGCGGCGTCACCATGGTGGATGATGTCTCGCTCGATGTCCGTGCCGGTGAAATCGTCGGCATCGCCGGTGTGGCGGGCAATGGCCAGTCCGAACTTCTCGAGGCAATCGCGGGGATCCGTAAGCCTTACTCGGGTGAGATATGGGTGGCCGGGCAGAAGGTCGACCGCCCCGATCCGGCCATTTTGCGCGAGCTCGGTCTCGCGCATATTCCGGAAGACCGACACCATATGGGGCTGGTGCTGAAATTCGAGGAATATGAAAACTCCATCCTCGGCTATCACCACGACGAGCGTTACGGCAAGGGACCGTTCCTCAACCCCGAAGCCATCCGCAGGGATGCTGTCGAAAAGATCGAGAAATACGATATCCGCCCGCCGAACCCGCAGCTGAAGACTGCCAATTTTTCCGGCGGCAACCAGCAGAAGATCGTCGTCGCCCGCGAAATCGAACGTGACCCCAAGATGCTGATCATCGGCCAGCCGACCCGCGGCGTGGATATCGGCGCCATCGAATTCATCCATCGCCGCATCATTGAAATGCGCGATGCCGGAAAGGCTATCCTGCTTGTTTCGGTCGAACTCGATGAAATCCGTTCCCTTTCGGACCGGATCATGGTCATGTTCGCCGGGCGTGTCGTTGGAGAAAAAACGGCGGAAGCCGAAGAACAGACGCTGGGCCTGATGATGGCCGGCATCGCCGCATGAGGCATGAATGAGCACCGCTTCCACTCCCCTGCCAAACTGGATCAGCTACGGCCTGTTGCCGCTGCTGAACGTCGTCACCGCCTTTCTGATTTCCGGCCTCGTCGTCTGGTCCATCGGTGAAAATCCGCTGGCGGCACTTCGCCTGCTCATCGAAGGCGCCCTCGGTCGTGGCGACGCCATCGGCTTCACGCTGTTTTACACGACTAGCTTCATCTTCACCGGCCTCTCCGTTGCGGTCGCCTTCCATGCCGGCCTGTTCAACATCGGCTCCGAAGGTCAGGCCTATATTGGCGGGCTGGGTGCCGCACTGGTGGCGCTTGCGCTCGACCGTTATGTGCCCTGGTATGTGACGATGCCCTTCGCCGTCATCGGTGCTGCACTTTTCGGTGCGGCCTGGGCCTTCATTCCGGCATGGCTGCAGGCAAAACGCGGCAGCCACGTCGTCATCACCACCATCATGTTCAACTTCATCGCCGCGGCACTGATGGTCTATCTGCTGGTGAATGTGCTGATCGTGCCGGGCAAGATGGCGCCGGAAACGCGCACCTTCCTGGCCGGGGGGCAATTGCCGAAGCTCGACTGGCTGATGGCGCTGTTCGGCCTCAAACTCGGGCCGGCACCGTTCAACGTCTCCTTCATCATCGCGCTGGTCATGTGTTTCCTCGTCTGGGTGCTGATCTGGCGCACCAAGCTCGGGTACGAGATGCGCACGCTCGGCGTCAGCCCTTCAGCGGCCGTTTATGCCGGCATTCCCTATGCGCGCACCGTCATCATCGCCATGCTCATTTCTGGTGGTCTGGCGGGAATGATGGCGCTGAACCCTGTCATGGGCGCTTCCGCCCGCCTGCAGGTGGAATTCGTCGGTGGCGCAGGTTTCGTCGGCATCGCCGTGTCGCTGATGGGGCGAAGCCACCCGCTCGGCATCATCTTCGCGGCATTGCTGTTCGGCATTCTCTATCAGGGCGGCGCGGATCTTTCCTTCGAGATGCCCAACATTACCCGCGAAATGATCGTAGTCATCCAGGGTCTGGTGATCCTCTTCGCTGGCGCGCTGGAATATATGTACCGGCCGGCGATCGTCCACATCTACCAGCGTTTGGCAAAGGGGTGAGCTGATATGGATTTCTTCGATATGCTGGTCAGCATCCTCGGCTCGACCGTCCGTCTCACCATCCCGCTGCTCTTCACCGCGCTCGCCGGGCTTTTTTCCGAACGCGCCGGCGTGTTCGATATCGGCCTTGAAGGCAAGATGCTGGCGGCGGCCTTCGCGTCCGCCTGTGTTGCCTACATCACCGCAAATCCCTGGGCCGGTCTGCTGGCCGGCATTGCTGTCTCCATCCTGTTCTCGCTGATCCATGGTTTCGCTGTCATCACCAATCGCGGCAACCAGATCGTATCGGGCGTGGCGTTGAACTTCATTGCTGCCGGTTTGACTGTGGTTCTGGGGCAGGCCTGGTTCGGCCAGGGCGGCCGCACGCCGCAGCTTCCGGGAGAAGGCCGTTTTGCTCCGATCATCCTGCCCGGTGCGGATACGATGCGGGAGGTGCCTTTCATCGGCCCGCTCTACGCTAACGTAATCTCCGGCAATAACATCCTCACCTATCTCGCCTTTCTGGCGGTGCCGCTGTCCTGGTGGGTGCTTTATCGCACCCGTTTCGGCCTGCGTCTGCGCGCTGTCGGTGAAAATCCGGGTGCCGTCGATACGGCAGGCATTTCGGTGACGTGGATGCGCTACCGCGCCGTTATCGTTGCCGGTTTCCTTTGTGGTTTTTCGGGCGCCTATCTCGCCGTTGCGCAATCGGCGGCCTTCATTGCCAACATGTCGGCGGGCAAGGGCTATATCGCGCTGGCGGCGCTGATCTTTGCAAAATGGAAGCCGGTGCCGGTCATGTTCGCCTGCCTGCTGTTCGGTTTTCTGGATGCCTTTGCCAACTTCATGCAGGGCAAATCCGTGCCCGGCATCGGCGAGGTGCCGGTGCAGATATTCCAGGCCATGCCCTATATTCTGACCTGCATCCTGCTTGCCGGTTTCATCGGCGTCGCCAAGCCACCAAAGGCCGGTGGCGTTGCCTATGCGAAGGAGCGTTAAGCTTATGTCCTCCGATACTCAATCCCATGCCCTGTTCGAGGCAGCGGTGGAGGCAATGGCCTTTGCCCACGCGCCCTATTCGAAATTCCCGGTCGGTGCAGCAATCCGCGCCGAAGACGGCAAGATCTACAAGGGCGCCAATATCGAGAACCTTTCCTTCCCGCAGGGCTGGTGCGCCGAACCTTCCGCCATCAGCGCCATGATCATGGGTGGGGCAAAAAAGATCAGCGAAATCGCCGTCATCGCCGAAAAGCTTGCTCTCTGCCCTCCCTGCGGCGGCTGCCGGCAGAAGATCGCCGAATTCGCCACGCCGGAGACGAAAGTCTATCTGTGCGACGAAACCGGCGTCCAGAAGGTCATGACCATGGAAGAGCTTTTGCCCTTCAGCTTCAAGACAGAGCTGCCCTGATGCCGGATATGCTGATTGATATTCTGGTGGAGCGCCTGAACGGCCTGATGCCGCGCGTGGCCATCGTCCTCGGCTCGGGTCTGGGTTCTCTGGTGGAAGAGGTCAGCGATCCGATCCGGGTGCCCTATGCCGAACTCCCTGGTTTTCCCGCAAGTGGCGTCTCTGGCCATGCGGGCGAGCTGGTGGCCGGTTATCTCGGTGGTGAACCGGTCATGATGCTCTCCGGCCGGGTGCATTATTACGAAAAGGGCGATCCCTCCGCCATGCGTGCGATCATCGGGGCGCTGGCTGGTCTCGGCGTGCAGTCACTCATCCTCACCAATTCGGCGGGTTCGGTAAGGCAGGATATGCCGCCCGGCTCGGTCATGCAGATCACCGATCACATCAACTATTCCGGCATGAACCCGTTGATCGGCGAGGAAAGCGACCGACGCTTCGTCGGTATGACGACAGCTTACGATCCTGATCTGATGCTTGCCATGCGCAATGCCGCGATCCGCGCGACGGTGCCTTTGTTCGGTGGTGTCTATATGTGGTTTTCCGGCCCGAGCTTCGAGACGCCGGCGGAAATCCGCATGGCGCGGCTGCTGGGAGCGGATGCCGTCGGCATGTCCACCGTGCCGGAAGTCATCCTTGCCCGCTTTTTCGGGATGCGTGTTGCCGCCGCATCGGTTATTACCAATTACGGTGCCGGCATGACCGGCGCGGAACTGAGCCATGAAGAAACCAAGGATATGGCTCCCGTGGGTGGCAAGAGGCTTGCCGCCATTCTGAAGGAAATGATCGCAGGAGGAGCGTGACCATGGAACTCCAGCGTCCGCGCGAAGCGGCTGCCCTGACACTGTCCTTGCTGGACCTGACAAACCTCAAGGAAGACTGCACGCCTGAGCAGATTGCTGCTTTGTGCCAGAGGGCGCATACGGAATATGGCAATACGGCGGCGATCTGCATCTGGCCCCGCTTCGTCGCTCAGGCGCGTGCGGCGTTCGGAAAGGACCACGCGATCCGCATCGCCACGGTCGTCAACTTTCCTTCGGGTGACCTCGACGTCGCAAACGTGGTCGCGGAAACCGAGGCCGCGATCCGCGACGGCGCCGACGAAATTGATCTGGTCATTCCCTATCGCAAATTCATAGCAGGCGATGAATCGGCGGTTTCCACCATGGTGGCCGCTGTGCGCAAGGCCTGCGCAGCACCCGTGCTTCTCAAGGTCATTCTTGAAACCGGTGAGCTGAAGGACAAGGCGCTGATCCGCCGCGCTTCCGAGATCACCATTGCCGAGGGGGCCGATTTCATCAAGACCTCGACCGGCAAGGTCGCGATCAATGCCACGCTGGAAGCGGCCGACATCATGTTGCAGGCGATCCGGGACAGCAGGCAAAAGGTTGGCTTCAAGCCCGCCGGCGGCATCGGTACGGTGGAAGACGCCACGCTTTATCTGCGGCTGGCGGAAACCATCATGGCGCCCAACTGGGCCATGCCGTCCACCTTCCGTTTCGGCGCTTCCGGCGTCCTCGACGACGTATTGAACGTGCTGGCTGGCGGTGAGCCGGCCAAGGCTGCCAGCGGGTATTGAGCTTGATCCCGCAGGAAATCATCCGCCGCAAACGCGATGGCCTGTCTCTGGAACCGCAGGAGATCGCCGCTTTCATAAGCGCGCTTTCGAAAAACGGCATATCGGAAGGCCAGGCGGCGGCCTTTGCCATGGCGGTGTTTTTCCGCGGCATGAACCGGGACGAAATGGTGGCGCTGACGCTCGCCATGCGCGACAGCGGCGATGTTCTGTCCTGGAGCGATATCGGCAGGCCGGTGGCGGACAAGCACTCGACCGGTGGTGTCGGCGACAATGTCTCCCTGATGCTTGCTCCCATCGTTGCCGCCTGCGGTCTCGCCGTGCCTATGATCTCCGGCAGGGGTCTCGGCCATACCGGCGGCACGCTCGACAAGCTGGAGGCGATCCCCGGTTATAACGTCATGCCGGACGAGGCGCTGTTTCGCCAGACGGTGAAAACGGTCGGCTGCGCCATCATCGGCCAGACGGGCGATCTGGCCCCCGCCGACAAGCGCCTCTATGCCATCCGCGACGTGACCGCGACGGTGGATTCCATACCGCTGATCACCGCCTCCATCCTGTCGAAGAAGCTTGCAGCCGGGCTGCAAACGCTGGTTCTGGATGTGAAGGTCGGCAATGGTGCTTTCATGCAGAGCGTGGAGGATGCCCGCAATCTCGCCCGCGCGCTGGTCGATGTGGCGAATGGTGCAGGTCTGCCGACGACGGCCCTGATAACCGACATGAACCAGCCGCTTGGCGATG
Organism: Agrobacterium sp. LAD9; assembly: GCF_003031125.1. Taxonomy (NCBI): domain Bacteria; kingdom Pseudomonadati; phylum Pseudomonadota; class Alphaproteobacteria; order Hyphomicrobiales; family Rhizobiaceae; genus Agrobacterium; species Agrobacterium sp. LAD9. The sequence continues at coordinate 76,483 of NZ_PHGS01000001.1, forward strand.
CTGCCGGCAATGCGGTCGAAATCGTCAATTGCCTGGATTTTCTGGCTGGTAGCAAGGCGGGAACCCGTCTCGAAAAGGTCGTGCTCGCCTTCGCTGCGGAAATGCTGGTGCAGGCCGGAAGAGCGACTACGCTTGATGAAGGCGAGGCGCAGGCCATGGCCGCTCTTTCCTCTGGCCGGGCCATGGAGGTCTTTGCGCGGATGGTTTCGGCACTCGGCGGGCCTTCGGATTTCGTTGAACGCCCGTCCCATTACCTGCCATCCGCACCGGCCACTCTCCCTGTTCCGGCTCCGCGCAGCGGCTGGCTCGCATCCTGTGCGACGCGCGATCTCGGTATGGTCGTTGTCGAGCTTGGCGGCGGCAGAAGAAAACCGTCGGATACCATCGATGCTGCGGTCGGTATTTCGGACATCCTGCCGCTCGGCACAAAAGTAGAAAAGGGCGAACCTATCGCCCTCGTCCACGCGGCTTCGAAAGAAGAAGCGGAACGCGCCGCCGAAAGGATTGCGGCCTGTTACGGGATTGGCGACTCTGCGACAGAGACCGGCAACGTGGTTCTTGAGCGGATTATCTGACCAGCCGCATTTCGCCGTTCGACACCTTGAATGACGACAATTGCTTCAAAAAGCTCATGCCGATCAGCATGTTGCTCAGCGCATTGTCTTTGAGCACCATGGCATCGACATTCTGGACACGGATCGTGCCGATTTCCACGCGGTCGAGCTTCACATAGGCCGCCATGGTCTGGCCGTTGGCGGTTGAGATCGCATATTTAAAGTCGAGGCTGTTGACGCCGAAACCGAGCCGCCGGGCGATCGTCTCGTTGATGGCGACCGTGGAGGCGCCTGTGTCGACAAGCCCGTCGAAAGATTTGCCGTTGATACGGAAGGTGGCATTGAAATGACCGCGCGCATCCGCCTTCAGACTGACGCTGCCCAGCGACACCGGCTGCGGTTTGGCAAGTTCGGCGGTGGCATCGGATTTTGCCGCGCCGGTTTCCGGGCGTGGCTGAAATTTTTCCATCAGCGCCGGGATCTGCGTGGCGCTGACCGAAAGACCGACAAGCAGAAAAATCGCACGCGCCAGCAAGTGATTGCTCCTAATCGCAAGGTTTATCCACATGCAGCATAGGCGCAAAACATGCTGAAATCTTAAAAGAAAAAGCCATCCGCCGCGTTGCGTGCGGCGAATGGCTCAAGCGGTTAAGCAATGATGAACGGTATTACTTGGTGCCGTACATGCGGTCGCCGGCATCGCCGAGGCCAGGAACGATGTAACCCTTTTCGTTCAGCTGCTTGTCGATTGCGGCGGTGTAGATCGGCACATCGGGATGCGCTTCACGGAAATTCTTGATGCCCTCGGGGGCGGCCAGCAGACACAGGAAGCGAATGTTCTTCGCACCACGTTCCTTCAGCTTTTCCACGGCGGCAATCGAGGAGTTTCCGGTTGCCAGCATCGGATCGACAACGATGATAAGGCGCGCATCGAGACTTTCGGGAGCCTTGAAGTAATATTCGACGGCCTCCAGCGTATCGTGATCGCGATACACACCGATATGGGCAACACGCGCCGAAGGCACGAGTTCCAGCATGCCTTCCAGCAAGCCGTTGCCGGCGCGCAGGATGGAGGCGAAAACCAGCTTCTTGCCCTCCAGCACCGGAGCCTCGATGGTTTCGAGCGGCGTATCGATGGTTTCCATCGTCATTTCAAGGTCGCGCGTCACTTCATAGCAGAGCAGCGTCGAGATTTCCCTGAGCAGGCGGCGGAAGCCGGCCGTTGAGGTTTCCTTCTTGCGCATGATGGTAAGTTTGTGCCGCACCAGCGGATGTTCGATGACTGTGACGCCGTCCATGAAACTGGCCTTCCTTTTTATCTTGTGTCCTTGTCATTCACCGAAAGTGCGCTTTTCGCAAGCCTTCTTCGCGGTTTTACCCCGCGAACCGCAGCGTCACACACAATCGAGTTTTGCGAGCAGCTGGTTGCGCGTTTCCTCGTCCACGAAGGCGCATTCCAGCGCGGTTCGCGTCATGCGGTTGATCTCGGCATCGCTGAAACCGAACTCGTCCGCGGCCAGCGCGTATTCCCGTGCAAGCGAGGTGAAGAAAAATGGCGGATCGTCGGAACTGATGCAGACGCGCACCCCCGCGTCGTGCAACGCCTTGAGTGGATGGCTGCCGAAATCGGGATAAACGTCGAGTGCGATGTTCGATCCGGGGCAGACCTCCAGAACCGTTCCCGTCTCGACCAGCCGGGCGATGAGGCCGGCATCTTCGATGGCGCGCACGCCATGGCCGATGCGGGCTGGTTTGACGAGATCGAGCGCATCGGCGACGCTTTCAGGGCCGCAAACCTCGCCCGCGTGAATGGTCAGCCCGAGACCCGCATCGCGGGCGATATCGAAGGCGCGCGCATAATCGGCGACCCGACCCATGCGCTCCTCGCCCGCCATGTTGAAGCCGGTCACCAGTGGATGCCGGGCGCGTGCTGCATATTCCGCCGCTGCGATCACCCGTTCAGGACCGAAGTGGCGCTCGCCGGTGACGATGATGCGGGTCTCGATGCCGGTCTTTTCTTTGGCGATCCGGATGCCCTCGGCAATGCCGGCGAGATAGGCGTCTGCACCGAGCCCGATGCGGTCACCATGGTCGGGCGAGATGATCAGTTCACTATAGATCGTGTTGGCCTCGGCAAGTTCAGTCAGATAGGTTTCCGTCAGAACCGCGTAGTCTTCGTCCGTCTTGAACACCTGCGCCACCGCATCGTAGCACTGGATAAATTCGGCGAAATCCGACCAGACATATTGGCCGTCGCGCAAAAAGCCGCTGGTGTCTATGCCGTATTTCTCCGCCTGTCGTGCGACCAGCGCGGGCGATGCCGCCCCTTCAAGATGGCAGTGGATTTCCGCTTTCAGCAAATGGGATGTCAAATGAAGCTCCTGCCGTGTGAACCGGCCTCGATGCCAAGATGGTGGGCGATGCTTTCGCCGATATCGGCGTAGCTTGAACGGATGCCGACATCACGGGAACGGATACCCGGTCCGAATGCCATGATCGGCACCCTTTCCCGCGTATGGTCGGTGCCCCGCCATGTGGGGTCGCAGCCGTGATCAGCGGTGAGAAGGGCGATATCGCCAGGCGCCATCTTGCGATGGATTTCGGGGATGCGCGCATCGAAGGCCTCAAGCGCCGCCGCATAACCCGCAACGTCGCGACGATGGCCGTAAAGCATGTCGAAATCGACGAAATTGGTGAAGACGAGATCGCCGTTTTCAGCTTCGTCGATGGCCTGCAACGTTGCGTCCATCAGGGCGCTGTTGCCATTTGCCTTGATGACGCGCGAGATACCCTGATGGGCATAGATATCGCCGATCTTGCCGATCGCGTGCACCTTGCGGCCGGCCTCCACAAGCCTGTCGAGCAGGGTCGGTTCCGGTGGCAGAACGGAAAAATCGCGGCGGTTGCCGGTGCGTTCGAAGGTTGCGACCGTTTCGCCGATGAAGGGGCGGGCGATGACGCGGCCGATATTCAGCGGATCGAGCAGCTTGCGCACCGTCTCGCAGAGCGCGATGAGCCGCTGCAACCCGAAATGTATTTCATGCGCGGCTATCTGGAATACGGAATCGGAAGAGGTGTAGCAGATCGGCTTGCCGCTCCTGATATGCTCCTCGCCGAGCTTCGCGATGATCTCTGTGCCGGAAGCATGACAATTGCCGAGAATGCCGGGAATATCGGCTTGCCTGCAAATGGCCTCCACCAGATCGGGAGAAAAGGCGTCGCCCTCCGTCGGGAAATATCCCCAGTCGAACGTTACCGGCGTGCCGGCGATCTCCCAATGGCCGGAAGGCGTATCCTTGCCTTTGGAGATTTCACTGGCGGAACCGTGAAGACCGAAAATACGCTCAGGCGGTTCCATGCCCGCGGGAATGTCGCCGCTTGCCTGTTTCGCGATCTCCAGCAGGCCGAGCGAACACATGTTCGGCAGTTTCAGCGGACCGGAGCGAAGCCCGGCTTTGTCGGCAGCGCCCGCGGCACAGAATTCCGCGATATGGCCAAGCGTGTTCGCGCCAAGATCGCCATAGTGTTCCGCATCGGGTGCACCGCCGACACCGAAGGAATCCAGAACGAGAAGAAATGCTCTTGCCATAACTCACCGAAACAAAATGCGCCGACGGGCAATGTCAGGCCGAACTGTCGTTATAGATCAGCAAAACGTGAAGAAGGAAGTGCTTTTATGAACCATCCGGTAAAACCGGCCGTTCAATCCTCGCCCCGTTTCGATTTGGGAGCGTTGAGATTACGCAGGACATACCAGCCCGCGGCCACCACCATGGCCGCCAGAATATACCACGTAACGGCATAGGAGAGGTGGTTGTTGGGGAAGGTGAGCATGGTCTTGCCGCCGACCGGCAGGCCGTCCGGATTGGGTGTTGCGTCGGCGTCGACATAGAACGGCGCGACATCGGAAAGGCCGGATGCCTGCGAGATCTGAGGAATATTGCGGGAATACCAGCGGCCATTTGCCGGATCGTTGGTGCGCAGGAAAAGCCCGCCGGTTTCGGGCGCGCGCATCAGCCCGGTGATCTCGACGTTGCCGGCTGGTTCGCCTTCCCGGCGGGAGGATGGATCGCGCCTGTCGGACGGCACGAAGCCTCGATTGACGATGATGCTGGAGCCATCGTCGCGCTTGAGCGGCGTCATCACCCAATAGCCGGGACCGAGGTCTGTGACCGTATAGACCTGAACCTCCCTGTCATTGAGGAAGGTGCCGGACAGTTTCACACGGCGATATTCGTATTCTGCGGGGTCTTTGAGGGCTGGCCATTCGCCGGCGGCAGGGGCATCGACGGGGTCGGCATGGGCGCGGGCTTCGATGCGCTCGATAAGATCGAGCTTCCAGGAAAGGCGTTTGACCTGCCATGTGCCGAGCACCAGCAGCAGACCCGTCAGGACAACGGTCAGAAACAGAACGATGATCGCGGCGGGGCGGATAAGCCGGTTGTGGGGTGTGGTGTCACTCATGTCACGGTCCTTGCGAAGCGCGGCTGGCGGGAAAGGCCATCTGCTTTGGCGTCCACCGGGGGCTTCCTCCAGCAAATAACCCCATAAATCGCACCGGGATTCATGGGGTTATGTGTTGGCGCGGAACGCGGCCCGCCGGAAAACCGGCAGGCCGCTGATATCTGCTGCTCAGGGCAGGTTCTTCACATCCTCGATGTGCAGCGGCATCATGTTCTTGTTCATGTTGTACATGACCCAGAGCGAGCCGGAGAGCGTGATCAGGAGCACCACGACGGTGAAGATCAGCGCCATGAAGGTCCAGCCGCCTTCGGACTTGGTGTCCATGTGCAGGAAGTAGATCATATGCACGAAGATCTGGATGACGCCGAGACCCATGATCGCGATGACCAGCAGGGTCTTGCTTTCAAGAACGTCGCCCATGACCAGCCAGAAGGGGATCGCCGTCAGGATAACCGACAGGATAAAGCCGATCATGTAGCTCTTGAACGTGCCGTGGCTGGCGCCATCATGATGATGGTCGTCGCCATGCGCGTCGTGATGTGCGTGTGCTTCGGAACTCATCAAAGAACTCCCATGAGGTAAACGAAGGAGAAGACGCCGATCCAGATGACGTCAAGGAAGTGCCAGAACATCGACAGGCACATCAGGCGGCGTTTGTTTGCTGCGATCAGGCCATGCTTGGTAACCTGAACCATCAACGTGACGAGCCAGATGATGCCGAAGGTGACGTGCAGTCCGTGCGTACCGACCAGCGCGAAGAAGGCTGACAGGAACGCCGAGCGCTGCGGGCCGGCGCCTTCCGCGATCAGGTGGTGGAATTCGTAGAGTTCCACGGCAAGGAAGGCGAGGCCGAAGAGACCCGTGACGCCGAGCCAGACCAGCGTGGTCTTCACCTTCTGCTTTTCCATTTCCAGCATGGCGAAGCCATAAGTGATGGAGGAGAAAAGCAGGAAGCCGGTATTGATCGCCACCAGCTTCAGATCGAACAGATCCGCACCCGAAGGGCCGGCCGCGTAGTTGCGGCCGACAACGGCATAAGTGGCAAACAGCGTTGCGAAGATGAGGCAGTCGCTCATCAGATAGAGCCAGAAGCCCAGCGAGGTGCCGTTCTCCGGGTGGTGGTCTTCCTTCAGGTAGAAGACCGGTTCAGCGCCGTCGACGCTTTGTGCAGGTGTATGAGACATGTTCCGTTACGCCTGTTCCGCGAGCAGCTTGGTACGTTCCGCCTCGACCGTCGAAACATCGGACGCCGGAATGTAATAATCGCGATTGTAGTTGAAGGTATGGGCGATGGAGACCGCGATGATGGCGAGCATGGAGAGAGCCGCAAGCCACCAGATATGCCAAACCAGGGCGAAGCCGAGAACCACGCTGATGGCGCTGATGATGACGCCTGCGCCGGTGTTCTTCGGCATATGGATCGGGATGAAGCCTTCCTTGGGACGGTTGTAACCGCGCTTCTTCATGTCCGCCCAGGCGTCGACATCATGAATAACAGGCGTGAAGGCGAAGTTGTAGGCCGGCGGCGGCGACGAGGTCGACCATTCCAGCGTGCGGCCGTTGTAGGGGTCGCCGGTCACGTCGCGCAGCTTGTCGCGATTGAGGAAGCTGACGATGAGCTGGATGACGAAGGAAGCGATGCCGAGAGCGATCAGGAAGGCGCCGAAGGCGGCAATCAGGAACCAGATCTGCAGGGAATTATCCTCGAACTGGCTGATACGGCGGGTAATGCCCATCAGGCCGAGAATATAGAGCGGCATGAAGGCGAAATAGAAGCCGATGAACCAGAACCAGAAGGACAGCTTGCCCCAGAACGGATCGAGACGGTAACCGAAGGCCTTCGGGAACCAGTAGACGATGCCCGCAAGCACACCGAACACCACGCCACCGATGATGGTGTTGTGGAAGTGGGCGATCAGGAACAGCGAATTGTGAAGCACGAAGTCCGCTGGCGGAACGGCAAGAAGAACGCCGGTCATGCCGCCGATGACGAAGGTGATCATGAAGCCGATTGTCCACAGCATCGGAACGTCGAACTTGATGCGGCCCTTATACATGGTGAAGAGCCAGTTGAAGATCTTCGCACCCGTCGGGATCGAGATGATCATCGTGGTGATGCCGAAGAAAGCGTTGACGCTTGCGCCGGAACCCATGGTGAAGAAGTGGTGCAGCCACACGATATAGGCGAGGATGGTGATGACGCCCGTGGCGTAAACCATCGAGGCATAACCAAAAAGACGCTTGTTGGAGAAGGTCGAAACGATTTCCGAGAAGATGCCGAAAGCCGGCAGCACCAGGATGTAAACTTCGGGATGGCCCCAGATCCAGATGAGGTTGACATACATCATCGGATTGCCGCCGAGATCGTTGGTGAAGAAATTCGTGCCAACGTAACGGTCAAGGGTGAGAAGGGCGAGTGTTCCGGTCAGGATCGGGAACGAAGCCACGATCAGGATGTTCGAACACAGCGACGTCCAGACGAAGATCGGCAGGCGCATCATGGTCATGCCAGGCGCGCGCATCTTGATGATCGTCACGATCAGGTTGATGCCCGATAGCGTCGTTCCCACACCGGCGATCTGCAGACCCCAGATATAATAATCGACCCCGACCCCCGGGCTTCCGTCGATGCCGGAAAGCGGCGGATAGGCGAGCCAGCCGGTCTGCGCATATTCACCGATGAACAGCGAGATCATGGTGATGACGGCGCCGGCCGTGGTCATCCAGAAGGAGAAGTTGTTGAGGAAGGGGAACGAAACGTCGCGGGCGCCGATCTGCAGCGGCACGACGAAGTTCATGAGACCCGTGATCATCGGCATGGCCATGAAGAAGATCATGATGACGCCATGGGCCGTGAAAATCTGGTCGTAATGGTGCGGCGGAAGGTAACCTTCCGATCCGCCGGAGGCGATCGCCTGCTGAACGCGCATCATGATTGCGTCGGCGAAGCCGCGCAAAAGCATGACCAGCGCCAGAATGATGTACATGATACCGATCTTCTTGTGATCGATGCTCGTGAACCATTCGTTCCAGAGATAGCCCCACAGGCGGAAATAGGTAAGGGCGCCGACGACGGCGATGCCGCCCAGAGCCACGGCCGCGAAGGTCGCGACAAGAATGGGCTCGTGAAGCGGGATGGACTCCCATGTCAGCTTCCCGAACAGGAACGACGTTTGATCGGAATTGACGATCATTTTAGCCTCTTGCGATTCGAAAACGTAAATTCGGCGCGGACAGGCCGCGCCGCAGAATGCCGGGACGTATCGTCAGCCAGCGACTTGTTTCTTTTCCGGCAGCGCCGCAGGCTCGAAAGTCTGACCTTCGATCGCAGCCGGAGTGGATTGGGGGCCGCTGGCGACGCCGTAAGGTGCAAGCGGTGTGCAGACGACGGAGTTCAGCGCCTTGGCGATGTCGATGCCTTCCTTGCCGCCGCCGCCATTGGCGTCGATATGCATCATGTCGCGCATGCAGAGCTTGTTCGGCTCAACGCAGCGGTTGAGAATGGCGCTGTAGAGCTCCGGATCGACCGAAGCGAAATATTGCACCGGCTCACGCTCGGAAGGCTTGGCGAATTCCAGATATTCCTGCCGGCCAAAGCCCTTGCCGCCTTCCTTCGCCCTGGCAACCCACTGGTCGAAGCCCTGCTGGCTCAGACCATGGAACTTGAAGCGCATGTGGGAGAAGCCCGGGCCGGAGAAGTTGGCCGAGAAGCCGTCATAGACGCCTTCCTTGTTGATGACCGCGTGCAGCTTGGTCTGCATGCCGCCCATGGCGTAGATCTGGCCCGCAAGCGCTGGAACGAAGAAGGAATTCATCGCGGTCGTGCCGGTGATCTTGAAATTGATCGGAACATCAACCGGAGCGGCGAATTCATTGACGCTGCCAATGCCGAGTTCGGGATAGAAGAACAGCCACTTCCAGTCCATGGCCACCACTTCGACGGTGATCGGCTTGGTCTCGGCGGTCACCTGGCGGGTCTCGTCGATACGCTCCAGCGGGCGATAGGGGTCGAGACGGTGGGTGGAAATCCAGGTCACGGTACCGAGCATCAGGATGATGGCGACCGGAGCCGACCAGATAACCATTTCAAGGCGCGTGGAGTGGTGCCACTCGGGATCGTAGTCTTCGGCTTTCCCCGATTCGCGATACTTCCATGCGAAGAACAGCGTCAGGGCAATGACCGGGACGATGATGAGCAGCATCAGAACCGTGGACGTGATGATAAGGTCGCGCTGCTGGATGGCGACGTCGCCCGAAGGGTTCATCACCACGAGGTTACAGCCGCTGAGAAGCAGCAGAGCCGGGATTGCCAGAAGGGCGGATAGGATTTTTTTGATCGTGCGCACGTTCTTTGAACTCGTACAGTTTGGATTATGCCGCGAATAATTGCCGAACATCATTTTTCAAATGAGGTATATTGTCGCGGTGCAGCGAAACCTTCGCGATGCACCATGTCTCGGGCAGAGCTGCGTTTGAAGACGGAGCCCGTGCATTATCGCATGGTCGACCGACTGGGCAACCCTTTATTGCCAAACTTCAATTGACGTTACGTAGGGTGCGTGTGACAATCCGTCGCATCGTAACGCAACGGAAGAGGAGCCGGCGCGTTACAGGAAATGGTTCGTCCATGACGCAGGAGGGATATTATGAGTTATACGAATGCTGCTCCATCCTTTGGGCAGGCGCCGGAAGCGAACGGACATGGGGCCGGTCCCGTCAAGGTCGATCCGGATCGCATCACGATTGCAGTCATTCTTGCGAGAATGACGGAATTTTTCGACTTTTTCATCTATGCCATCGCCTCCGCGCTCGTTTTCCCGCATGTCTTCTTTTCCTTCGTCGATCCGCTGACGGCCACGCTCTATTCCTTCGCGGTTTTCTCATTGGCCTTTATCGCAAGGCCGATCGGCTCGCTGATCTTCCTCCAGATCGACCGAAAATTCGGCCGCGCCGTGAAGCTGATGGCCGCCCTCTTCACGCTCTGTGGTTCCACCATGGCGATCAGCTTTCTTCCGTCCTATGCGGAAGCAGGCGTGCTTGCTCCCTGTCTTCTGGCGGTATTCCGCATCGGCCAGGGTCTTGGCCTTGGCGGCGCTTGGGACGGTCTAGTCTCGCTGCTCGCCATGAATGCGCCGCCGAAGCAGCGCGGCTGGTACGCCATGATGCCGCAGATCGGTGCGGCCATGGGCTTTGGCCTCGCCAGCGCCTTCTTCATCGTCTTCGTCACGCAGCTTTCCAATGCGGAATTCCTCGCCTGGGGCTGGCGTTTCCCCTTCTTCGTGGCGCTGGCGCTCAATGTTCTCGCACTGTTTGCCCGTCTTCGCATGATCGTGACGCCGGAATTCCAGGCCATGCTGGAGCAGCATGAGCTGGAACCGCGCCCGATGTTCAAGATGCTGCGTTCGCAGTTTCCGGTGGTCGCCACCGGTGCCTTCGTGCCGCTGGCGAGCTTTGCGCTCTTCCATCTCGTCACGGTCTTTCCGCTGAGCTGGGTTTCGCTCAACACCAGCCAGCGTGTCTCGGACTTCCTGTTCGTGCAATTCGTCAGCGCCATCATCGCCGGCGGCATGATCGTGGTTTCAGGCATACTGGCCGACAGGATCGGCCGGCGGAAGCTTCTGGCTGTCGCGGCGGTGCTGATCGGCCTCTTCAGCCTCGTGGCCCCCGTTCTCCTGAGTTCGGGCGATATCGGTCGCTATCTCTTCGTGCTGATCGGCTTCTCGTTGCTTGGCCTGTCCTTCGGTCAGGCGGGCGGCGCACTCGCCTCCCGCTTCAGTCGCGAGTACCGTTATACCGGCGCATCGCTCACCTCGGATATTTCCTGGCTGATCGGGGCCGGTTTCGCACCGCTGGTCGCACTCGGATTTTCGTCCAAATTCGGCCTTTTCGCGGTTGGCATCTATCTGATGTCGGGTGCTCTTTGTACCCTGATTGCCCTCTGGTTCAGCCGTACGCTGGATATGCCGTCGGAGTGATTTCGGCAATTTAAAAATCCCTGCAGCCATCGCGCCGCGGAATCCTGTCGGATTTCGCGGCGTTTTTGTTTTTTTATTGCGCAAGGCCGATTTTAATCTTGACTCGGTCGATCATGAAATATTATGTAAGTACTGCTGACATAATTCAGTGTACCTCACCGCCGGAAAGCCGGCCATCAGGGAACGCGATGCGAACGACGACGATCATTATTTGCGAGAGAGCGGCCATCGCCGCCACGCCGTTTGACGGCCGCAAAACGACCGTTCGCGCCATTAAACGCCGATAAGCAGAAAAGAAGAGGAGCAGCCAGGTCGCCTGCGGCTCCGCCCGCAGAATGCCGGTTGCCGCGCCGGATTTCGGGAAAAGAGGGTGATGCCGCGCGAAATGCGCAATGAGAGGAGAGTGCCTTGAGTGTGACGGAGCAAAAATTCGGCCTTTACGATGCCGCTTTTGAAAAAAGCAGCTGTGGCGTCGGTTTCATCACCCGCAAGGACGGCGTGCAGACGCATGATGTGCTCAAGCGCGGTCACGAGGCGCTCTGTGCCGTGCCGCATCGCGGCGGCATGTCGGCGGAAGGTGTCGGTGACGGTGCCGGCGTTTCGCTTGATCTCTCACTCTCCTTTTTCCAGAAGCTGACGGGGAACGACGCCTTGCAGACTGGCCGGTTCGGCGTCGGCAATTTTTTCCTGCCGCAGAACCCCGCATTCCACGATCAGGCGGTTGGCATTATCGGCAGCGCGCTGCAGGAGCAGGGGTTTTCGATCCTCATCGTCCGTGACGTGCCGGTGAATGACGCGGCCATCCGCCCCGCTGCCATCCCTTACCAGTTGCCGATCCGGCAATGGGTCTTTTCGTCGCCAGTGGAATGCGCAACTCTCGTCGAATTCGACTGGCGCATCCACAAGGCGCTGCTTGCCATCGAAGCACTTGCTTATACCGTGCCGGAACTCGCCGGCTTTTATCCGCTGTCGCTCAGTGCGCGTACGCAGGTGCTCAAAGGGCGTCTGAACTCGCACGAGGTCATGCCCTATTTCTGCGACCTCACCGATCCGCGCCATGAAGTGCATACGATGTATTTCCACACGCGGTTTTCCACCAATACCGATCCACACCCCTCCATGGCGCAGCCTTTCCGCCTGATGGCGCATAATGGTGAGCTCAACACCGACAAGAAGAACCGGCTGTCGGAAGCGGCCGTGGCGCTGGCGAAGAATGCCAGCATCGTCAGGCCTAAGGGCCAATCGGACAGCTGCCGGCTGGACCAGACCCTGCAGACGCGGGTGATGGAGGATGGTCTCGACCTCGTCACCGCCGTGGTCTCGATGATGCCGCCGGCATGGGAAAACGATGATACCCTGTCGCCGGGCGTCAAAGCGATGCTGGAATATTTCTCGCTCTATGAGGAGAAGAATGATGGTCCGGCCGCGCTGATCTTCGGTGATGGTACCATCATCGGTGCCCGTCTCGATCGTCTCGGCCTGCGCCCGCTGCGCACCGTCGAGACGGAGGGTTATCTCTGCGTCATGTCGGAGGCGGGGCAGATCGCCTTTCCGGCAGAAAGCGTCATCCGCCGCGGCCGCATCGAGGCGGGTGGCATGCTCTATTACGATCACGCCGAACGTCGCGCCTTTTCCACCGTCGAGGCGCTGGAGCTTCTGGCAGCGCGGAGGGACTATCCGTCGCTGCTGTCCGAATCCCGGGTAATGCTTGATGACTTACCGGAAGTGCCGGCGGAAAAGCAGGGCTCGCCGCTTCGTTACAATGGCGATCTGGAACGCCACCAGCGTTACGTCGCCTATTCGCACAATCAGGAAAGCTTCAAGTTCCTGATGGACCCGATGTTAGCCTCCGGCGCGGAAAAAATTTCGGCCATGGGTTACGGCAACGCCATCAACGCGCTTTCCGATCAGGAAGGCGGGGTTGCCAAGTATTTCTCGCAACGCTTCGCGCAGGTCACCAACCCGCCGCTCGACAGCATTCGTGAGGCCGATGGCATGACGCTGCGCGTGGCTCTCGGCGCAAAGCCGAACAGCGGCGCGAAGAAGGCCCGCCAGATCGTCGTGCGCTCGCCGATCCTGACCCACCTCGACATGCTGCGTATTCGCGAACAGTCGGAGACGCCTCTTCGCCGTTTCGAAATGCTCTATTCGCCGGTCTTCGACGTTGCGCACGCCAATGAAACGGCCCTGCGGCAGGCAATCGACGGCCTCTGCGGTGAGGTTGTGGCTTTTGCGGCTGAGGAAGGCGGCATTGCCATCATCACCGACCGGCATGTCTCGGCAGGCCGCGCGGCTTTGCCGATGATCATGGTCGTCTCCGCCATCAATCAGCGGCTGATCGAGGAAGGCCTGCGGCTGCGCGTTTCGCTGATCGTCGAAAGCGGGCAGTTTTCCTCCTCGCATCACATTGCGGCAAGCCTCGGCTTCGGCGCTTCGGCCGTCTATCCGCTCGGCGTGCAATTCCGCGCCGAGGAGAAATTCGGTGCTGATGCCGACAAGGCCTTCAAGCGCTTCGCCAAGGCGGCCGAAAAGTCGCTGATGAAGACCATGGGCAAGGTCGGGCTGTGCACGGCGGAAAGCTATATTGGCGGCGAGTTCTTCGAGCCGAACTTCCTCGATACCGACGACGTGGTGCTGAAGCGTTATTTCCCGAATGTGAAGACGCCGGTCGGCGGCGTCAATTTCGCCGTCATTGCGCAGGCGGTGGCTGACTGGCACCGGAAGGCGCTGTCCGTGAAGGGTGAAAATGACATTCCCCTGCTCGGTCTTTTCAAGGAGCGCGCCGAAGGGGCCGGCCATTCCTATGGCACGACGGCCGTGCGCGGCTTCGTGGACATGACGGAGGAAAAGATCGGTTTCGACAAGGGAACCGATAATGAAGAGGCGCTACGCCTCCTGCCGCTCAACCGGCTGGAGGATGCCTTCGGTCTCAACGATGCGGCCTATTATCACAACAGCTTTGACCGGCTGACCCCGGAGGCGATCGACGCCTTCGAGGTAACGCCCGGCTATCGCGCCTTCGCCCGCATGATGGCGGAAGAAAGGTCGCGCCGTCCTGCCGCCCTGCGCGATGTTCTGGAGTTGCCGGCCGATGTGACATTCGCCGGTTCGGCAGAAGAGTTCCGCCGGGAAATGGGTCGCTTTTCCCGGCATGGCAATAACAGCTTCATGGTGCGCGGATTGCTTTGCGAGAGCGCGGGAGACGGTGCGTTCCGGCTACAATTGACCGGCTCGCACGGTCATGAACTTGCCCGGCTTGCCGCACTCGGCCAGTCATTGCTCGACCGCTTCGGAACGGATATCCCCGGCCATTGGCTGGAAGGCGGCGCGCTGCTGGTTCAGGCAAAGGGCGAGGCATTCACCTACCTGTCTCTCATCCGTACCGCGCCGGCAGGCATTCCGCTTGATGCCGTGCAGAAGGCCAGCGAGATCACCAAGACCCTAGCATCGGGCGCCATGAGCCATGGCGCGCTGGTCGCGGCTGCCCATGAGGCGGTGGCGCATGGCACCAATATGGTCGGCGGCATGTCCAATTCGGGTGAGGGCGGCGAGCATATTTCCCGTTACGGCACCATCCGCGCCTCCCGCATCAAGCAGTTCGCCTCCGGCCGTTTCGGCGTCTGGGCCGGTTATCTTGCCGATCCAATGCTGGAGGAAATCGAGATCAAGATCGGCCAGGGTGCAAAGCCGGGCGAGGGTGGGCAGTTACCGTCTCCCAAAGTGACGGTCGAAATCGCCGCCGCGCGCGGCGGCACGCCGGGCGTCGAGCTTGTCTCGCCGCCACCGCATCACGACACTTATTCGATCGAGGATCTGGCCCAGCTCATCCATGACGCCAAGGCGGCGCGTGTGCGCGTCATCGTCAAGCTCGTCTCGTCGGAAGGTATCGGCACGATCGCGGTCGGCGTCGCCAAGGCTGGCGCGGATGTCATTAACGTTGCCGGCAATACCGGCGGCACGGGTGCAGCGGCCGTGACCAGCCTCAAATATACCGGCCGTGCGGCGGAAATCGGCATTGCCGAGGTGCATCAGGCGCTTTGCGCCACTGGCCTGCGCGCCAAGGTGCTGCTGCGTTGCTCCGGCGCACACCAGACGGCGAGCGACGTGGTGAAATCAGCGCTTCTCGGCGGTGACAGCTTCGAATTCGGCACCACGGCGCTGATGATGCTGAAATGCGTGATGGCGAAGAACTGCAACATCAAGTGCCCAGCGGGTCTCACTACCAATCAGGAAGCTTTCAACGGTGATCCGCGCGCGCTGGCGCAATATCTCATGAACATCGCCCATGAGACCCGCGAGATCCTGGCCGCACTCGGGCTGCGCTCGCTGCGCGAAGCACGGGGCCGTTCCGATCTTCTTCACCTTCTCGATCATCCGGCCAGCGTCGGCCAGCTTGACCTCCGGGCGATGCTTGCCGTGGTCGAAGAGGTGAAGATCGACAACCCCGTCTATATGGAAAAGGACTTCGCGCTGGACGATGCCTTCATCGAACTCATCCGCTCGGCTCTGATCGACGGCAGACGGGAAAACATCGAGCTTGGCGGCAATCGTTTCCTCAACAATTGCAACAAGAGCGTTGGCGGCCAGCTCGCCGTCGATATCGAGCGCATGCTGAACCACGAGCTTTCCGACGAAGAGGCGGATGCGCTGCCGGCAGTGAAGCAGGACAGCCGTGGCCGCCGGTTCCTCGAGGCTGGGTCGGTGCGCATCGATACTTCAGGTTCGGCCGGGCAGTCCTTCGGCGCTTTCTGCAATGACGGCATGGTCATGGTCCATACCGGCACCTGCAATGACGGCGTTGGCAAAAGCGCCTGCGGGGGCACCATCGTCGTACGCTCTCCGGGCGGCGGTTCGCAAGAGGCTGGCGGCAATGTGCTGGTCGGCAATTTCGCGCTGTTCGGTGCCACTGGCGGCCGCACTTTCGTCGAGGGTCAGGCGGGCGACCGTTTCGCGGTGCGTAACTCCGGCGCGACCGCCGTGGCCGAAGGCGTGGGCGATTTCGCCTGCGAATACATGACCAACGGTGCCGTTCTCAACCTTGGCAGTTTCGGCAAGGGTTTCGGCAACGGCATGAGCGGCGGTTTCGTCTATCAGTATGATCCCTATGGCGATCTGCCGAAGAAGGTCAGCCACGATTCCATCCTGCTCGGTTCGATCACCGGTGAGGACGAACAGGCCGCGATCCACAATCAGGCCGTCCACCAGCTTTTGACCTGGCATGTCGCGGAGACCGGCTCGGCCAAGGCCGCATGGCTTCTGGAAAACTGGGAGAGCGAACAGCACAATTTCGTCTATGGCATGCCGCGCGCCCTGCTGCTTTATCAGGACAGCGATGAAATTCTGAAGGCGAAGCCCCGCAAGGAGCTGCTGGAGGAACTGGCATCTGCGCTTGCCGCCCATCAGGTGCGGAAGTTCAAGCTCGCTTACCGCGACCGTAAGGCCGTTTTGAACGGAACCGTACCGGGTTATGGCGAGACGGACACGGAGGACATGTATGCGCTTCTCAACAACTACACGGTGTTGAGCATGGCGCAGGCAATCGCCCTGCAGCGGCTGCCGATGGCGGCGGGCCCTTCCGATCCCGCAATCGAAAAAGCCGTACGCAATCTCATCCTCACGGAAGACTACGCATTGATGCAGCGTTTGCTGAAATACGCCCGCGAGGCGCTCTCCGATCATAGCGATGAACAGCTTGCGGTGATGATCGCCGCCAAGCGTCTCGACGACTACAAGCAGGCGCTGGCGCGCCGCAACATCTGGTCGGTGGACAGCCCCGGCACCTATGGCTGGATCATTCAGCAGAACCGGAAAAACATCGAGAGGATCGGCCGCCTCCCGGGCTTCGAGGAGCTTTTCGCGGCGCGTGCCATTCCAGATCTCGCCACCGCATCCAGCCACAGGGCAGCATGATGAAGATACCTTATATTCCCGAAGACGCGCCCTTCAATGGTGATCAGCGCGCATGGCTTTCCGGTTTTCTGGCCGGGCTCCATTCCCGCGCCGCCATAGGTATGGAGACTTCTGTTGCCGCCGCTGCCCCAAAGGCGGCGGCCAGCCTGCTGAATATTCTCTTCGGCACCCAGACCGGCAATGCCGAGGCGCTGGCGATGGATATCGCCGCCGCAGCGCGTGCGCAGGGCATGCGGCCGGTGGTGGCTGCGCTGGATGATGTCTCGATGGACGGTCTCGGTGCCATGAAGCGAGTCATCGTCGTCACCTCGACTTACGGCGAAGGTGAAATGCCTGACAATGCCCAGCTTTTCTGGGAAGCACTTTCCACCGGCGCCGCGCCGCGTCTGGATGAGATGAATTTTGCCGTGCTTGCGCTTGGCGATACCGGTTATGATGGCTTCTGCCAGGCGGGCAAGCTCATCGATACGCGGTTCGAGCAACTTGGCGGCAAGCGGATGAAGACGCGTATCGACTGCGATATCGACTTCGAGGATGCGGCCGCCGCATGGATCGGCGAGACCCTGCCGCTTGCGCTTGCTGTCGATGGTGGCAATGCGGCAGCTGTCATGCCCGATGTCGCCGAACCTACTGTGCCGACAAAGCAGGGCTGGAACCGCAAGAATCCCTATTCGGCTGAGGTGAGCATCAATCGCCGCCTGTCCGGTCCCGGATCGTCCAAGGAGATTCGTCACTACGAATTCGGTCTCGGCGAAAGCGGGCTCGACTATGAGGCGGGTGATGCTCT
Source organism: Agrobacterium sp. LAD9 (assembly GCF_003031125.1). NCBI lineage: Bacteria > Pseudomonadati > Pseudomonadota > Alphaproteobacteria > Hyphomicrobiales > Rhizobiaceae > Agrobacterium > Agrobacterium sp. LAD9. The sequence continues at coordinate 94,173 of NZ_PHGS01000001.1, forward strand.
TGGCGTCGTGCCCCTGAACGATCCGAGACTGGCGGGCGCGCTGCTGGAACACTTCGGAGCGGCCGCGGACAGCCAAATCAGCGGGCTGGACCGGCCCGTTGGTGATGCGCTTCTCAACATGTTCGAGATATCGACTCCCTCACGCGAACTCGTCGCCGAAATCGGCAAGCGTGCGGGGCATGAGGAACTCAGCCACATCATCGCAAACGGAGACAAGGAGCAGATGGCCGCCTTTCTCTGGGGCAAGGATATTCTCGACCTCATCAATCTCGGCGGAAAGCCGCTATTTGATGTCGCTGAATTCGTGACATTGCTGAAGCCGCTGCAGCACCGGGCTTATTCCATATCCTCCAGCCCTCTGGTTGCGAAAGACAGCGTACATCTGACGATTGCCAGCGTTCGTTATCGCGCCGAGGGCCGTGAGCGCGGCGGCGTGTGCTCCACCTATCTGGCCGACCGGGTGGAGGCTGGACGGAATGCCGGAATTTTCGTCTCGCCGAACAAGTCATTCCGTGTGCCGCAGGACAATGATGCGCCTGTTATCATGGTGGGACCGGGAACGGGCATCGCGCCTTTCCGGGCATTTTTGCAGGAACGGCAGGCGCGCGGCGCCAAGGGCAAGAACTGGCTGTTTTTCGGTGATCAGCACCGGCAGTCGGACTTCATCTATGAAAACGAACTTGCCGACATGAGCCGCGACGGCGTGCTGACCCGTCTCGACCTGGCCTTTTCACGGGATCAGGTGGAGAAGATCTATGTCCAGACACGTATGCGGCAGAACGGCAAGGCGCTCTATCAATGGCTTGAAGAGGGCGGTTACTTCTACTTGTGCGGCGATGCGACCCGCATGGCAAAGGATGTTGACGATGCCCTGCATAGTATCGTCAGCGATGAGGCCGGCATCTCGGCCGAAGCGGCAAGCGATTATGTGAACCGGCTGAAGCGCGAAAAACGCTATCTGCGCGATGTCTACTAGAGATTTCCTCTGGATGAAAGATTACCGTCTGCGCCCAACTGCGTCAGCAATTGGTGCAGGCGGTCTCCGTATCGCGCTGCTTGAAAAAATAATCACGGCCGATGGTGATCGACTTTACCCCGGATGAGGAAATATCTGTCATGAACATCAGCAATTCATGCGGGATGGAAAGCTCGACATGGATGAGGAAGCTGTTTTCCGCGAGCAGCCGTGTCGGAACCGCGACCGCTGATCCTACCGCGTAGGGTCTCTGGTTTTTCTCATTCCAGGACCAGACAATTTTGGCCTGCTTCTGCGCGTCGATCTTGATGCCGCTGATCTTCAGTTGCAGACCCTTTGTGCTGTAGGGCGCAAAGACCGCGGATGCGACATCTTGCATGCCCGCAAGATACGTTTTGTCGACGGAACCCGTCTTCGATATCAGGTCGTTGATAGTGGCGGCGGCGCTGCTTGCGCGTTTGTAGGTATTATAGCCGATCGTCAACTCGAAAGAGGTCACATAAAGCGCGAGCAATATAGGGAAGAGGATCGCAAACTCCACCGCGCCCACGCCGCGCTTGTCTTTTGCAAAGCTTGAGGCGAGCGCCATCAGGCGTCGTTTGCACTTCGTCGCGACGGACACCATCCCTGCCATCATGAGCCCCCGCTTGTGATATATTTCTCGTTCATGAAAGCACCGGTCGCGACAATGAGGAAATGCGAGGGCATCGACCCGTCGGCCGGTCGGATCTTGGTCAGATACGGCCGGATGATATCGGCGATCACACGCCAGCGATAATAGACGCGCAACATGTTGATGGTTTCCGGTCCACCCGGCTTGAAGCCGAATTGGGCCGTATCAAGATCGTAATATTCGCCAAACGCTTTGAGCGGTATCTTGGTCGGAATATCCTTGAAGGCGGTGAAGGAGCGAAGATCGATATAGAGTTTCTGTTCCTTTTTGATCTCATCCGCCGAGCAGGTGATCATCACTGAAACTTCATTACAGAAACTCTTGCGAAAATCCTCTTTCGAAATCGAACTGCTTATCTGCCCGGTCCTCAGACGCCGGGCCATGTTTTCAGTGGCATTGACGACCACCTGTTCTGCCATCATGGCGATGAAGGTTTCGATGATCGCAAAAACAACAAGGAAATAGGGAATGGCGAGGATCGCAAATTCGATGGCTGCGGTCCCGTCGCGCGAGACTCCGAATTTTTCCAGCAATGGCTTCAGTCTGGCCAGTCGCATGAGGTGGTGTCTATCTCTAAGAATATGCGGCAAGCGCAACCGTTGAATTTGTTGCGGACCATAACCACCCGATGTTTAAATTCAGTTACTCCGATGAATTATACTTTAGTGAATTCCGAAATTGATACGACCCGCAATATAAAAGCCCGGCGCATGGCCGGGCTTTTGTCGAAATTGAAATGGGCGATTATTCCGCATCCGCTCTGGAGAGAACCTCCAGAGTCGGCGTGGAGGTGATGTTATAACCGCAGTCCACATAGTGGCACTCGCCGGTAACACCACGCGACAGACTGGACAGCAGGTAAAGTGCCGATCCGCCGATATCATCGATATCCGCCGTCCGCCGAAGCGGCGCGTTTTTCTGGTTCCATGCGTAGATCGCCCGCGCATCCGAGATGCCGGCGCCCGCCAGCGTGCGGACCGGACCGGCCGAGATGGCGTTGACGCGGATATCGCGTGGGCCGTAGTCGGCGGCGAGATAACGAACCGATGCCTCAAGAGCCGCCTTGGCGACGCCCATGACATTGTAGTTCGGAATGACGCGCTGTGAACCATTATAGGTCAGCGTCAGCATGGAGCCGCCGTTCGTCATCAGTTCGGCGGCGCGCTTGGCGATTTCCGTGAAGGAGAAACAGGAAATGACCATGGTGCGGCTGAAATTCTCCCGCGTCGTATCCGCATAGAGACCCTTCAGCTCGTTCTTGTCGGAAAAGCCGATGGCGTGCACGACGAAATCCAGTACACCCCATTTTTCGCGGATCGCCGCAAAAAGCGCGTCGACCGAGGCAACATCCTCGACATCGCACGGCACGATGAAATCGGAACCGAGTTCGGCGGCGAGCGGCTTCACACGCTTGCCGAGCGCCTCTCCCTGATAGGTGAAGGCGAGTTCCGCGCCCTGTGCCGCAAGCGCCTTGGAGATACCCCAGGCGATCGAGTGATTGTTTGCGACGCCCATGATGAGGCCGCGTTTACCCTGCATGATGCCGTTCATTGGCAATTATCCGTTATGACGCTGGAAGACGAGCGTGGCGTTGGTGCCGCCGAAGCCGAAGGAATTGGAAAGGATGGTGTCGATCTTGGCGTTGTCGATGCGGCTGCGAACGATCGGGACGCCTGCAAATTCCGGATCGAGCTCGGAAATATGCGCGCTTTCGCCGATGAAGCGTTCCTGCATCATCAACAGGCCGTAGATCGATTCCTGAACGCCGGCGGCACCCAGCGAATGGCCGGTGAGCGACTTGGTCGACTGGATATGCGGGATCCTGTCGCCGAAGACTTCCCGGATCGCGCCGATTTCCTTGCTGTCGCCAACCGGCGTCGAGGTGCCGTGGGTATTGATGTAGTCGATATCGCCCTTGACGGTGGAAAGCGCCTGCCGCATGCAGCGGATCGCGCCTTCGCCTGAGGGAGCCACCATGTCGTAACCGTCGGAGGTCGCGCCGTAACCCACGATTTCGGCGTAAATCTTGGCACCGCGCGCCTTTGCATGCTCCAGTTCTTCGAGAACCAGCACGCCAGCACCGCCGGCAATCACGAAACCGTCGCGATTGACGTCATAGGCGCGCGAGGCAACGTCCGGCGTCTCGTTATATTTGGACGACATGGCGCCCATGGCGTCGAAAAGGTTGGACATGGACCAGTCGAGATCCTCATGGCCGCCTGCGAACATCACGTCCTGCTTGCCCCACTGGATCATTTCAGCCGCGTTGCCGATACAATGCGCCGAGGTGGAGCAGGCCGACGAGATGGAATAGTTGACGCCGTGGATCTTGAACCAGGTGGCGAGCGTGGCCGAAGCGGTGGAGGACATGGCCTTCGGCACGGCGAAGGGGCCGATGCGCTTCGGGCTGTTGTTCTTCAGCGTGATATCGGCGGCTTCGACGATGGTACGGGTGGAAGGACCGCCCGAACCCATGATGATGCCGGTACGCTCATTACCGCTGATATCGCTCTCTTCGAGACCGGAATCGGCGATTGCCTGCTTCATCGCGACATGGTTCCACGCGCCGCCCTGCGACAGGAAGCGCATGGCGCGGCGGTCTACCAGATCGGTCGGGTCAAGAGACGGCTTGCCCCAGACCTGGCATTTGAAACCGTGTTCGGCAAAATCCGGCGAAAATGAAATGCCGGATTTGGCATTGCGCAGGGATGCGGTGACTTCAGCGGCATCACCGCCGATGGAAGAAACAATACCGAGGCCGGTGACAACAACTCGTCTCATGAAAGGGACCTTTTCTTAAGATTTCGGCTGGACGACCGAAGCCGCCCGGCGTTTGTCAGGACTATTCCGTCTGCCTCAGGCAGCCTTTTCCTTCGACAGGCCTACGCGCAGGTCCGTCGCCTGATAAATGGTTTCGCCGTCCGCCTTCAGCCAGCCGTCGGCGGTGCCGAGCACCAGACGACCGCGCATCACGCGCTTGAAATCAATACCATATTGAAGGAGCTTCGTGTGAGGGCGAACCATGCCCTTGAATTTCACTTCGCCGGTGGAAAGCGCCATGCCGCGGCCTTCTTCGCCCAGCCAGCCAAGGAAGAAACCCGTCAGCTGCCACATGCCGTCAAGGCCGAGGCACCCCGGCATGATCGGGTTGCCCTGGAAGTGGCAGGGGAAATACCAGTCGTCGGGGCTGACATCATATTCGGCACGGATGAAACCCTTGTCGAAGGCGCCGCCGGTTTCGGAAATTTCGGTAATGCGATGGACCATGAGCATGGGGGGCAATGGGAGCTGTGCATTTCCCGGGCCGAACAATTCGCCGCGACCGCAGGACAGGATCTCCTCATAATTGTAACTTGATTGCCTCGTTGCCATACCGCTTTCACTTCCCCAGTTACTGGTGTTGATCGACTTCACTAGAGCAAGTTAGGTTCAAAATGAAGCGCTGCAAGGGCAGAGGCCGCTCGGGCGTCATTCTTTGTCTTCGAACCTTCTTTGCAGAAGTCATTACCTCAATATGCCGTCCGCATACAGGAACCATCCGGCTGGAACCAGAGGAAATTTGCAAGAATGGCCGGTTTGCCGCCATTTGCCGCGCCTGACGGCGCTGAAACTATTGAAAGCGCTCGCTGCAAAAGATATATGCTAATGCAATTGATGAGTTTTACTCCTGTGCTCGGAATGGGATTGCATGGCATTTGACGCCACATTGGATATCGGAACGAGGCTGCGGCGCTCGGGGCTGCGCCCCACGCGACAGCGTGTGGCTTTGGGCGATCTTCTCTTCGCAAAGGGCGATCGCCACCTGACGGTCGAGGAACTGCATGACGAGGCGGTCACAGCCGGCGTGCCCGTTTCTCTCGCCACGGTCTACAATACGCTGCACCAGTTCACCGAGGCCGGTCTTATCCGCGTTCTCGCTGTGGAAGGCGCCCGCACCTATTTCGACACCAACGTTTCGGATCACCACCACTTCTTCGTGGAGGGCGAGAACGAGGTTCTCGATATTCCCGTCAATAACCTCCAGATCGACAATCTGCCGGAAGCGCCCGAAGGCATGGAAATCGCCCATGTGGACGTGGTCATCCGCCTTCGCCGCAAGCGTGGCTGAAGCTCTTTGTCCGATAACGGATGTGAAAATGGCGCCCATGGGCGCCATTTCTGTTTTCATCGGTCGTTTTTATATGTCACTTCATGACATCTTCTGGCCGCCTGCCTGGCTTGGCCTTGTAGGGCGGGAAAGTCCAGCCGAAGATCAGCGCGCCGGACCGGATGCCAAATGCCGTCAGAAAACCCGCCGCTGATGCGGCATAAAGCGGTGCGCCGAAAAAATAGACGACAATGAAGGTGGAGGAGCCCAAAAGCGCGCAGGTGATATAGATCTCCGGCCGCAGGAGCACGGAAGGTTCCCCGGCGAGAATATCGCGCAGTACACCACCGAATGTCGCCGTCAGAATGCCGGTGACGATGGCGACGGTTGCGGAGCCGCTGGCGGCAAGACCCTTGGCTGCTCCCATGACGCAATAGGCGGAAAGGCCGAGCGCATCGAGCCAGATCAGCACCCGGTAACGGGATTCGAAAAGATGGGCGGTGAAGAACAGCAGCACCGCGACCGAGACGCAGACGAGAATATAGGTGGGGTTTATCACCCAGAACACCGGCGTCCTGCCCAGTACGAGATCACGCACCGTGCCGCCGCCAATGCCGGTCGCGGCTGCGAAAAACAGGAAGCCGATCAGGTCGAGCTGCTTGCGCGAGGCGGCGAGCGCGCCGGTTGCGGCAAAGACGGCGACGCCGGCATAATCGAGAAAACCTAGAAGCGTCATGAAAAGGTTCCCCCCGGAAACACGGGCTGCGAACACGTCAGTGTCGCGCAAGCACTAAACTCTAGGCTGGCCGCCCGGATGATCGCAACATCCATAACCGAAACGGATGCAAAGGAAAATGCCGTGCGAATCGCTCTCGTTGCCGCGCTTCAGGTGCTGGTTCTCTTGATGTTTCCGGTGACACTCTCGGCGCAGCAGCAGCTGGTGAGTGATCCCGAGATTTATGAAAAGGACCATTTCCGCAACGAGTGCAAGGTGGCGGCGTTCGGCGACGATTTCGTCACGCGGCTGGATATCAACAATGACGGGCTGATGGATGCCGTCGTCAATCATGGCGTTCTCGATTGCGATGGCGAAAAAGGCCGTGCCTGCGACGAAGAGGGATGCCCCTATAATTTCTACGTCCAGGTGAAAGAGGGCGGTTATCTGATGATCGCTACCGCCCGGATTTACGGTTATGATTTCATCAAGCGTTTCGGCAACATGGTTTTCGTGCTGAAGATGCACCCGCGTTATTGCGAGCGGACCGACAAGGAGCCCTGCCTGATGACGGTGCGGGTGCGCGGCACGAAATTCGTCACCATCTCGCGAAAGTGACGGCGACGATTGTCATGGCGTAATCCGCCGTATTTTGACCCTTTGATTGTAGCGCTGCCGAAGCGAGCGCGGAATGATGAAGGTGGCGATGGCGACGGCGAAAACCGTGGCCGCAACCACCCACAGGGCATTGGACTGCAGCGTGGCGCCCAGAATGGCGCCGCAGATTGCGCCGCTGATCATGCCGAGCCAGGGCACGATCTGAATGCCCCAGTCGAGGCTCCGTTCGCCCAGAAGAAAACGGCCAATGCCGCGGCCGAAGCGGGAAAGAGCGCCTGTCACATAGGTAAGCCCGATCGGTAGTCCCTCTATATGTTCGACGGCGGCGTTGACCATTCCCATGGCGAAAACGACGAGATAAAATTGCGCGAGAGCGGAAGCCTCGCCGCCGAGCAGCGCGGCAATGACCACCAGCGATCCCACCGCCATCAGGACGGCAAAGATGCGCCGGTCGAACTTATGCGCCACCACGATGCCGCCGGCATTGCCCGCCACGAAGGCGATGATCGCGAAAAGCAGTTTTGCGGCATGGGAATAGAGGCCGGCCTCCACCGAAACGGCGGCGCGCGTGGTGTTGCCGGTCATGAAGGACACGAAGTCGCCTGAAATATGCAAGCCCACGGCATCCGTCATGCCGGCGATGAAGGAAATGGCGGCAACCAGCGCAATTCCAGTTCCGGTCCGCCTTGCTCTGATGATACTGCGACGTCTTTGTCTGGTCATGGTAAGAGCTCGATATGGAAAAACAGCATGCCCGTGCAGAGGGCCGTGTTATCCTATGTCTAGAATGCCGGGCGGTGCGTTTGCAATCGTTCTGGAGGCGCTCGGAAGCTTCTATTTTGTCTAGACAAATATAAAATCCCTGCCTACCATGCCTCAAATAAAGCGAAAAATAACATCGCACAAAAATAAATCAAAAGGGGTTCAGATCATGAGAAAAACGTGGGTTCTCGCCACCATTGCAGCGCTCGTCTCATCCGCTTCAGCCTATGCCGAGACGTCGGTAACGATCGGCATGTCCGGCTGGACTGGTTTTGCGCCGCTGACGCTTGCCAAGCAGGCCGGCATTTTCGAAAAGAATGGCCTGAAGGTCGATATCAAGAAGATACCGCAGGCCAGCCGGCATCTGGCCCTTGCTTCTGGTGATATCCAGTGTGCCGCCACCACGGTGGAGACATGGATCGCGTGGAATGCCAATGGTGTGAAATCCACGCAGATTTTCCAGATGGACAAGTCTCACGGCGCCGATGGCATTGCGGTGCGCAGCGATGTCTCGAAGATCACGGATCTCAAGGGCAAGACGGTTGCAGCGTCTGCGCCGGGCACGTCCCCTTATTTCTTCCTTGCCTGGATTCTCAAGGAGAATGGTCTGACGCTCAAAGACGTCAAAGTCGTCAACCTTGAGCCGGGACCGGCCGCGCAGGCATTTGTCGCCGGTCAGAACGATGCGGCCATGACCTATGAGCCCTATCTCTCCACAGTGCGCGCCGCGCCCGACAAGGGCAAAATCCTTGCGACGACGCTGGATTACCCCGCCGTCATGGATACGTTCGGCTGCACGCCGGATTTCCTGAAGGCCAATCCGCAGGCGGCGAAAGCCCTGGCGGACAGCTATTTCCAGGCTCTCGACCTCATCAAGTCCGACCCCGAAAAGTCCTATGAGACGATGGGAGCGGATGTGAAGCAGGCGGGCGAGGCTTTTGCCGCTTCGGCAAAGTTCCTCGAATGGCAGGACAAGGCCGCCAACCAGAAATTTTTCGAGGGTGAATTTAAGACCTTCTCTGAAAAATCGGCCGATCTGCTGCTGGAAATCGGCGTGATAAAGTCGAAACCCGATCTTTCGACACTCGCGGATACCTCCTTCATCAAGTGACAGAAAAAGGCGGCCGCATTCCCTGCGGGGAATATTGCGGCCAAAGATAAGTGAGAGCGTCGATTGTACGTCACGAAAGGCGCACGGCGTTCTGATGGCGCGGCGAAAATGCCGCGCCGGTTTTCCGGACAGGCGACAGATGCAACCTCTTCAACCCATCAGGAACAGTACGAGAATTGCTCTCGGGATTCTGTTCTTCGTGCTGTTTTTCTCCGCCTGGGGCTTTGCCACGCTGGGCGGTTTCGTGTCGCCGACCTTTCTGGCCGACCCCATCACCATGCTGAAGGACGGCATCTATCTCCTGACCGATCAGGGTTTTGCCAGCGATATCGGCATGACGATCTGGCGCGTGGTGGGCGGTTTCGTACTGGCATCGGTCGTCGCCGTGCCTGTTGGCATCGCCATGGGAGCTTATAAGCCCATCGAGGCGCTACTTGAGCCCTTCGTCTCCTTCGCGCGCTATCTGCCGGCTTCCGCCTTCGTGCCGCTGCTCATTCTCTGGGCCGGCATCGGCGAGATGCAGAAGCTGCTGGTTATCTTCATAGGTGCGGTGTTCCAGATCATCCTGATGGTGGCCGTAGCGGTTGCCGGCACGCGCCGGGATCTGGTGGAGGCAGCCTATACGCTGGGCGCGAAGGACCGGGGCGTGGTGCGCCGTGTCCTCATTCCCGCCAATGCGCCCGATATTGCCGAAATCCTCCGCCTTGTCCTTGGCTGGGCCTGGACCTATGTCATCGTGGCGGAACTGATCGGCGCTTCCTCGGGGATTGGCTATATGATCATCAACAGCCAGGCGCTGATGGCGACCGGCCAGATCATCTTCGGCATCATCGTCATCGGCATTATCGGCCTCATTTCCGATTTCGCGTTCAAATCGCTGAACCGGAAGCTTTTCGCCTGGAGGCTTGCCTGATGAGCGAACTCATTATCAAGGGCGTCAGCCGCACCTTTCCCGGCGTTCAGGGCGGGCAGCCGACGCTGGCCTTGCAGCCGACGAATCTGGAAATCCCCCGCAATGATTTCGTCACCATCCTCGGCCCGTCGGGATGCGGGAAATCAACCCTGCTGCGCATCATCGCCGGTCTCGACCGCCCGACGACGGGTGAGGTCCTTCTCTCCGGCAAGGCGGTGACGGGCCCGGGGGCGGATCGCGGCATGGTGTTCCAGTCCTATACGCTGTTTCCCTGGCTGACGATCCGCGAAAACGTCGCCTTCGGCCTGCGCGAACGCGGCGTGGCCGAGAAGGAAAAATGGGAGATTGTCGATAGCTATATCGACAAAGTCGGCCTGCGCGGCTTCGAAAACCATTGGCCGAAACAATTGTCCGGCGGCATGCAGCAGAGGACGGCCATTGCCCGCGCTCTGGCGAACGGCCCGAAAATCCTGCTGCTCGATGAGCCTTTCGGCGCTCTCGACAACCAGACGCGTGGGCTGATGCAGGAATTGCTGCTCGGTATCTGGGAGCGGGAGCAGAAGACGGTCATTTTCGTCACCCATGATATCGAGGAGGCGGTCTTCATGGCGTCGCGTGTGGTGACCATGTCCGCAAGGCCGGGCCGTATCAAGTCGATCACACCGGTCGACCTGCCGCATCCGCGCCACTACACCGTCAAGGCCAGCCCGGAATTTTCGCAGCTGCGCGCCAAGCTTACGGAGGAAATACGCAGCGAGGCGATTGCCGCCGCTGCCCATGGATAGTTGATCCGGCAAAGGGGAGGATGGAAGCATCGGGATGAGGAGCACAGACGCCGATCTTCAGGAGAAATCGCTACACGAGCGCATCCGCAATGATGTCGAGCGCCACATCATGTCGGGCGAATGGCCGCCGGGTTATCGTATTCCCTTCGAACACGAGATGACCCGGCAATATGCCTGTTCGCGCATGACGGTGAACAAGGCTCTCGGCGAACTGGTGCAGCGGGGCCTGATTGAAAGACGCCGGCGTCTCGGCACTTTCGTTCGCCAGCCCCATGCGCAATCGGCCGTGCTGGAGATCCATGACATTGAACGGGAGGTGCAGGCGCTCGGTCTCGTTTACGGTTATCGTCTCGACAAGCGACATCTGCGCCCTGCAGGGGAAAAAGACGGCGCAGCCATGGCCCTTGCGGCCGATGCCCCGGTTCTGGAACTCACCTGCACGCATTTTGCCGGCGGCGTTCCCTTTTGCCTTGAAGAACGCATCATCAATACCACCGCCGTTCCTGACGCCGAATTTGCGGATTTTTCGCAGGTTGGGCCAGGAACGTGGCTGCTGAAGATGGTGCCCTGGAGCGCTGCCGAACATCGGATCAGCGCCGTTTCCGCCGACCGTAAAAATGCGATGGCGCTGGGTATCGCTTCCGGTGCGGCCTGTCTGGTCATTGATCGGCGGACCTGGCATGGGGCGGATCATATTACCCGCGTCCGGGTCACCTATCCCGGCGATCGACATGCGCTCATTGCGCAGTTTTCACCCTCACAGAACAGCTGAAGACCGTCGATCGGTCAATTTTTTGTAAAGAAGAGTTTACGGGTCGTCTTTTGGCAATATAATAGTTGTCAAAAGAACTCAGGTTTATTATCGGAACGTCAAGCTTTCACGACGGCATCCGTTGATGGCCCCGGTTTAAAATCCGGTCAATCTGCGGATGAGTTCATCGACGGAAATCCGGGATAAAAATTATGTCAGCTGAGACCTCAACTTCCTCCGCATCTTTCAACAGGGCAAATACAACACGGCATCTCTCCCTTGCCATGGCTGTCACCTTGCTGGCCGGCTTAAGCGCCGGCGCGGTTTTCGCTCAGACGGCATCGGAAACCCAGATACAGCCGGCACCGCAAACGGAAGCGGCTCAGCCCGCCCAACCGGCCGCTAGCGCACCATCGCAGCCCCCGTCAACTGAACCCGCACAGGCCCAGCCTGCACCCACACAGCCCGCGACAGATACCGCGCCGCAGCCGACGCAGCCCGCGCAGACGAACCAGACGGCCGCGCCGAATGAAGCCGCGACCCCGATAGAGCCTGTCAGCGCTGCGCCAGCAAGCGCCGAACATCGCGCGGATATCCCGCATAACCTGTCTCCATGGGGCATGTTCATGGCGGCGGACTGGGTCGTGAAGGGCGTGATGATCGGTCTTGCCTTCGCATCGCTGGTCACCTGGACGGTCTGGGTAGCAAAATCAATTGAGCTTGCGGGTGCGCGGGTGCGCGCCGGCGCGACGCTCAAGGTCATTCGCAGGGCAAAAACCTTGAACGAGGCCACCGAGGCCGTCGAGAAGAAGGGCGGCCCGGCAGCGCTGATGTTGCGTATGGCGACCCATGAAATGCAGCTTTCCGACGCGGTGGTGGAACACACGGATGGCGGCGGCATCAAGGAACGTGTCTCTTCGGCGCTGTCGCGTATCGAAACCCATGCGGGTCGCCGTATGTCGCGCGGAACGGGCGTTCTGGCGACCATCGGTTCCACCGCCCCCTTTGTCGGCCTGTTCGGCACCGTCTGGGGCATCATGAACTCTTTCATCAGCATTTCGGAATCGCAGACCACCAATCTCGCCGTTGTCGCGCCGGGCATTGCCGAAGCGCTCCTCGCCACCGCCATCGGTCTCGTCGCCGCTATTCCGGCTGTTGTGATCTACAACGTCTTCGCCCGCTCCATCACCGGATACCGCCACCTGCTGGCGGATGCTGCCGCCGGTGTGGAACGCCTCGTCAGCCGCGACCTCGATTTCCGCCGCATTCCGCCGGGCAGTGCGAGCAAGCCCGCCGTGTCGCTGGTTGGACGGTGATCGGTCATGGCTGGCGGCATTCGCGAAAATAGCGGAGACGATCTCTCCGAAAACCACGAGATCAACGTCACGCCCTTCATCGACGTGATGCTTGTTCTGCTCATCATCTTCATGGTGGCCGCACCGCTCGCCACCGTTGATGTGAATGTCGATCTGCCGGCATCCACCGCCAAACCGGCGGAGCGCCCGGAAGAGCCGCTTTATCTGACTGTCAAGGACGATCTGTCGCTCAATCTCGGCAATGATGCGGTTGCCCGCGAAGCATTGGCGGCAGCGATCGACCGGCAGACGGGTGGCAAGAAGGATACGCGCATCTTCCTGCGCGCCGATAAAGCGGTTGATTATGGTCACTTCATGGAAATCATGAACCTGCTGAGAGATGCCGGCTATCTGAAGATCGCCCTTGTAGGGCTGGAAAATGCGGCTGCCGCATCGCAGCCTGCTGCCGCTGGCCAACCAGCAGCGCCGGCGGGGCAGGGAACCGCGCCATGAGTGAAAACGGCTATCCGCAGGCTCGGCATTCCCGTCTCGGGGAAGTGACGCTGTGGTCTGCCGCGGCGGTGCTCATGCTGAGCGTTCATGCGGGGTTTGCCTATTATCTGATGCAGGAGCCCGAGGAGCTGGATGCCGGCGGGCCGCCGCCTGCCGCGATCATGATCGAAATGGCGGCGATACCGGAAGCCGTCAACACCGAAGAAACGACGCAGGCGCAGGATGTCGAAGACGCCGAAGAGGTAAAGAGCGACAGCAGCGAACCGGTGGAGGAAGCAGCCCCCGAAGAGCCGCCGCCACCGGAGCCGGTGGCGGAAACGCCGCCGCCAGAGCCCGTGCAGCCACCGGAACCGCCGGTCGAGGAGATCGTCGAACCGCAGGAAATTCCCGAGCCGGTGGAGCCGATCGATCCCGTCCAGGAGCAGATGATGGCGGAACTCGAAAATGTCGAGGTTCCCTTGCCCGTGATACGGCCTCCGCCGCCACCTGTCGAAAAGAAGGTGGAAAAGAAAGAGCCGGAAGAGAAAAAGAAGGTCGAGCGCCAGCGTCCCAAACCGCAACAGGCATCGGAACTGCGTGAAACGGCGAAGGCAGAAGCCCAGCAGTCCGACCGGACGGCGGCATCGCGCAGCAATGCCGGCTTTTTCTCGTCCTCGTCCGCCTCGCCGGCGAAATGGGGATCGAAGGTCCGTTCGCATATTCAACGGCGCAAGCCCCGGTCGCTGCGCAGTGATGCTATGACGGCGACGGTTCGCTTCAGGGTCAATGATGCTGGCGCCATCAGCGGGGTCAGCGTTGTGCAGTCCACAGGCGATTCCTCGATCGACCAGCAGATTACGGCATGGATTCAGAGCGCCTCACCCGTGCCTGCTCCGCCTCCGGACGCAAACAAAACGATCACATTGCCGATCAGCATCCGCTAGGCCGCCCGCTTAAGTCACCCCTTGGGTATGTTCACTATTCCTCGCGCGCGGCCCGGTTTGGGCGTGAATAACATTTCGCGAATGTTTTTGATGGTGTAGGTCTTGTTGACTTCACAAGCAGAGGCATTCCGGAATGAAATTCTCAATCGCAGAGGCGGAGGATCTCGTATCCTCTATCTTTGAGCGCAACGGCGTTCTGCCGCAAAATGCCCGTTCGGTGGCGAAGGCGCTTGTCGCCTCCGAGGCGGCTGGCCAGAGCGGACACGGTTTTCGTCGCATCCCCGTCTATGTCCGCCAGGCGCGGGTTGGAAAGGTTGATGGCAAGGCGCGTCCGGTGGCGACGCGCGTGAAGCCGGGTGTGCTCTCCATCGACGCCAATTACGGTTATGCCTATCCGGCGATCGATTGCGCCCTTGAGGAATTGCCTGAAATGGCCCGGCAGCAGGGCATCGCGCTCGCCGCGATCCACCGCTCCCATCATGCCGGTGTTATGGCGCTGACCGTCGAGCGGCTCGCCGAAATGGGTCTTGTCGCGCTCATGTTCGCCAACGCGCCCGCATCCATGGCGCCCTGGGGCGGCAGTAAACCGCTTTATGGAACCAATCCAATCGCCTTCGCCACCCCCGTCGGCGGCGCCGATCCGCTGGTCATCGATCTCGCGCTCTCCAAGGTCGCGCGCGGGAAGATCATGGCCGCCCGCCAGAAGGGTGAAACGATCCCCGGCGACTGGGCGCTCGACAGAAACGGCCGGCCGACGACCGATCCCGAAGAGGCCATAGAGGGTACTATGGTGCCCGCAGGTGAGGCCAAGGGGGCTGCGCTGGCGTTGATGGTAGAGATCATGGCCGCCGCGATTACCGGCGGGAATTTCGCATTCCAGGCTTCTTCGCTTCTGGACGACAAGGGCGCTCCGCCCTCCCTCGGCCACACGATCATCGCCATTGACCCGGTATCGTCGGGCGGCGCGGCCTTTACCGAGCGGCTGGCGCTTATCGCCGGCGAGATCGAAAAACAAGAAAATGTGCGTCTGCCCGGTCGTCGCAGTCAGGGTATTCGCAAACAGGCGCTGGAAAGTGGCATCGTGATCGAAAGCGATATTCTGGCCGAAATTCAATCGCTCTAAAGTCCCCACAATAATAAAACCCGGCGGGTCGAATAGGACCCGCCGGGCAAACCGTAAATGGCTGCTTTGCATCTGCGTCGATAGGGCGGGACATCATGTCCAGCCCACCTTTGGTCCGCCATCCCGCCATTGATATGGAAGGATTTTGACGCAGAAAGCCGCTCATTCGGTTTTCAGCTTACGGGAGGGGACGTTCGCGTAAGCTTGGACTTGAGCAGGTGGTGACTACGCTTCCTGTTCGATCAGGCCGCGCAGCAGTGCGATGCTGACGGCATTCAGCAGATTGGCCGCGCCCAGCCTTTGGCGCACGCGTTCAAGAGTATCCTTCACGTCCGCTTCGTCCGCACCTGTAATCAAGGCGACGTGGGAGGGATGCTTGCCTCTCGCCACCAGCCCGAGATATTGCCGCTCACGCTCCGAAAGGATGATTTCGCGTGTCTGGCGATGTTCATGCGGCGTATTTGAAGACATTTCTTTCAGCCTCAAAAGAGATTGACCTTCCCGGGGCACGATCAGGCAATGATTCATTCCCCGAAACCAGCTCGCTAACCGCTCTGTCTAGACGCGAACAGAAACGTTAGTTTCGCCAATAGGTTTCATCTGGCATCGGGAATTATGCAGTAAAAAGCCGCTTTCGCAGCCAGCCGATCCCGGCGCGGAGCTCCCAAGCTCTGGAATGTTTTTCGCCACACCCTAGGGATATGCGGCGCTCTAATAGGCGATGTACTACGCCGATAGAATAACATCTCGCGCCAAGTTTTTCGTTTTATTGTTATGTTTCGGCACATATTGCGATGAGAGGCGACATATTTCTCAAAATTAAATGCGTCATTCCGAAATATTGATACCGTAAACATGTATCATCCGGTGGAATGATGCGCGTGTTTCTTGCGAATGTCCGTCGGTGTTGCCCCGAACCAGCGGGAAACGGAACGCGAAAACGCACCTGGCGTCGAATAGCCAAGCCTGTAACTGATGTCGGATACCGGAAGATCGCTTTCCACGAGGAGTTTAAAACCGGCGTTTTTGCGAATGGCATCCTTTATCTCGTTGAGATTGGTGCCGAGCTCAGCGAGCCGCCGTTGAAAACTCCGTTCCGACAGGTTGAAATAGGGAGCGATCTCGCTGAGCGAAAGCTCGGCATCCGAGAGCCGCATCTGCATATACCGCTTCACCTGGTCGATGAAATGGGTCGCATCCGCCGATGTCTCCGGTCGCAACATGCGGCATTGCAGATTCATCAGTTCGAACAGCCGCTCATCCGTATTCGGATTGACCACATCGAGAAGCGATACCGGAAGACGCATGGTATGGATCGGCTGGGAAAAACTGACGCGCCGGGTCATTTTTTCTTTAAATAGCTGAATATTATTCGGTTTCGGCCGCTCCAGACCGATCTCGATCTGGTTGATACGATCTCCGAGAATATCACGGAGGCGCTGTACCAGGACGGCGAGCGATAAATCCACATATTGATCGCGTTTGGCAATCACCGGTGCGAAGGACCATGACAGGGTTACCTGCGTGGCATCCGTTACCATGGTGAAATTGCTGTTGTTGGTGGCGTAATAGACATGGTCCTGAAGAAAGCGCAGGAAGGCCCGTACCGTCGGCGCGCTGATCAGGCCATATCCGAACGCGCCGGATGCGCCCGCTGGAAAGGCGGAGGCGCATTGCAGGCCAAAGGCGTCGTCACCGGAAATCAGTGCGCAGGTTTCGAGCAGACGGGAAAATCTATCGAGGCTGATGCGTTCCGTCAGGCTGCTGAATGTGGCGGGATCAATATCAAGAGCCTTGCAGATGGGAGTGATATCGATGCCCCGTGACCGGGCATAATTGCTGACGCCGGCAGCCAGACCGGCCACCACACTTATCTCGTCACTGACCCTTTTTTCAGGCATCCCTCGCCTTGGCGTACCATGTTTGGAAATTGTCGCCTGATGGTAAGCCCTGAGACAGCGTTTGTCGAGCAGCCCGGCTGCGGGATTCTAAGTACGGCTGAAGCCGACACTCTGCTGCAATAGCCGCAGGATGGTTTTGCCGGCATCTTCGATTGCGCCGCTATTATCGACGGTCGTCACGTCGAAGTCGCCGACGACCGTCAGGGAACTGCGTTCCAGCCGTCGGAGAATATCTTCCCGGCTTTCCCGTCCGCGCTGCTCCAGCCGCCTTGCCAGCACGTCCGGCTGTGCGACGATGTTCACGACCTTGAGACGGGAAAAGGCGGTGCCGAAATGGGGCAGGGCGGAACGTGATCCGTTGGCGATGACCACGTCTCCCGCGTCGAGATGA
Source organism: Agrobacterium sp. LAD9 (assembly GCF_003031125.1). Lineage (NCBI taxonomy): Bacteria > Pseudomonadati > Pseudomonadota > Alphaproteobacteria > Hyphomicrobiales > Rhizobiaceae > Agrobacterium > Agrobacterium sp. LAD9. Next base: position 111,710 of record NZ_PHGS01000001.1, read on the forward strand.
TGATAGACGACAGCCGGGATTCCGTATTTCAGCCCATGTGCCTCCCAGGAAACCGCGAAGGCGCCTGCATCTTTCAGGCGGTTGAATTCGTGCATCGAAACGGCATCGTGATTTTCACCGCCCGCGTCGCCGCTGCGGGTAATGACGCGACGCGTGAAGTGGAAACCCGGCCGGCCGGAAAGCTGGGTCGCCGCATAATCCATCAGCGTGTCCTTGCCGGCCCCGCTCGGGCCGACAACCACGATCATCGTACCGGGCGATTGTTCGCGCCGGTTATCCTGCCCATCGTCGGTCATGCCACGCGCTTGCCCTGACGCCAGACGGAACGGGCGACCGGCACGCCATCCTCGCGGTGAACCCGGACCAGATCGGCCCGCAATCCCGTCGCAATACGACCGCGATCAAGTAGGCCAACCGTCCGGGCGGGCGTGGCGGTGACCATGCGCAGCGCTTCCGGCAGGGTGATGGCTTCCACCTGGTCGGCAAGCAGGAACGGTGCGAAGAGCAGGCTGAACGGCACGTAGTCGGAAGAAAGAACATCCAGCACGCCGATCTCGGCGAGATCGCGGGCGGCGATATTACCGGAATGGGACTTGCCGCGAACGATGTTCGGCGCACCCATCAGCACGCTCATGCCGGCGCTGTGCGAGGCTTTTGCGGCTTCGACGCTGGTCGGGAATTCCGCCAGCTTCACGCCGTGGCCGATCGCTTCGCCTACATGTGCTTCGGTGGCGTCGTCATGGCTCGCAACGGTGATGCCGCGTTCGGCGCAGCGGGCGGCCAGATAATCGCGGTGCTTGGTGGAATATTCCGCTGACGCGGCCTGCCGGCGCCGCACGAATTCGGCGAAGGCCTCGTCGCTCAATCCGCGCTTCTTCTGATAATAGAAGATATACTGATCCATGGACTGGAACTGGCGCTGACCCGGGGAGTGGTCCATCAACGAAATCAGCCGCACGCGCGGATCCGTTTCGAAGTCTTCGAAATGGTCCAGTACGTCGGCAGACGCCACTTCGCAGCGCAGATGCAGCAGGTGGTCTGCGCGCAGGCGGTTCTGATCCGCCGCAGCCTCAATGGCGTCAGCCATTTCCCGCATTTCGCCCTTCTCGAAACCGCCATCCTCATCCGAACCAAGCCGCAGGCAGTCGAACACGGTGGTGATGCCGGAGGCGGCCACCTGCGCGTCATGCGCCTGAATGGCGGCAATCTTGTCCCAGATCACGCCGGGACGCGGCGAATAATGCTGTTCCAGATGGTCGGTATGCAGTTCCACCAGACCGGGGATCAGAAAGTCACCTTCAAGGTCTTCGCCGGTTTTGGAAGCGCCCTCGCTGATATCGGCAATCTTGCCGTCACGGATCAGGACGGATCCCAGAATAATATCGTCTTCCAGAACGATACGGGCATTGGAAAGGGCGTGCTCGGTCATGGGGTCGCATCTTTCTTTGGTGGCTGGCCAAGGGGGTGCCAGCTATGAACGGTAAAGGGTGCGCCGCGCGTTTCTTCAATGAACAAAGCGAGGCCGGAAATAGTGAGAGGCTTGTCAACGAATTCGGAAAACCGCGCCGACAGCACCTCTTGCATGGCGGGCTGTTCGGTTTCATCGATGCGGCCGGTCAGCGTCATGTGAAAACGGAAATCATCCATGACATGCGGATAACCCCAGAGCGACAGATTTTGCCGCTGGCTTTCCGTCAGCATCTGTGGCCGCCGACGGGCAATATCGGTCTCGGAGAGGGGTGCACGAAACCGGTCGAAATGATCGACGATCTCGGCGGCAAAATCCTGCAGCGGCTGATAGGTGCGGTCCGGGACCAGTGCGTAAAAGGGCCCTAGCGCACCGACAACCACCCGCGGAATTTCGAAGGCGGACTGGCTGGCTGCGAAATCTTCGAAGGCCGAGAGCAGCTCCGCTTCGCTGTATTTTTCGGCAAGTTCGAAAGGAGCCTTCAGCGTCGCATGGAAACCATAACGGCGAGGCTCCTCCGTCATGTCGGCATAGTCGTCGTGCTCGTCATGCAATGTGCCGGAAAATGCATTGCGGCCCAGCCATCGTGACGCTGCCTCGGTCAACGGATGATCTTTAGCCGGAGAAAAATAGATGGCGTAGCGCACGGCAAGCACTCTTCAGTGTCATGGGAAACCAGGGATGAGAAGCTATTTGGCGTGACTCGCCCGCTTCCCGCAAGGTCAGGAGTGCGAGGTAATCGGTTTCCGTGACAGAATGATGATGCGGAGGAAAAAAAGCGCATTCGAAATGCGGCAAATCTTCAGAATATGCCGAGGACTCAGAAGGACATGATGAGGCGGTGCGGCTGGCAGAAATAAGGACTGCGCGAGTGTCCTGATGGGATGACGAACGTCGTTGCGACTTTCGTCATCCCGCCCCATTAAGGCTTAGTGCTGTGTTTTGCCGATCAGGCGCGAACGCAGTGAGTTAGAGATATGGTCGAACAGGAAAACGACCAGGAGGATAAGCAGAACCATATAGGCGACCTTGTCCCAGTCGGCATTGGTGCCCATTGCTTCCAGCAGTTTAAGACCAATGCCGCCCGCACCCACCGCACCGATGATGGTGGCGGAGCGCGTGTTGCTTTCCCAGAAATAAAGCGATTGCGAAATGAAGACCGGCAGAACCTGCGGCAGCACGCCGAAACGATTGACCGCGATTGGGGACGCACCGACCGACTTGACGCCCTCGCGCTGCTTGTCGTCGACATTCTCAAGCGCTTCGGCATAGACCTTACCCAACGCTCCGGTATCGGTGAAGAAGATCGCGGCAATGCCGGGGATCGGTCCGGGGCCGAAACTGCGAGTGAAGAACAGCGCCCAGATCAGCATGTCGATTGAGCGCAGGAAGTCGAACAGGCGCTTCATGCCCCAATTTGCGGCCTTGTTAGCGGTAATGTTGCGGGCGGCGATAAAGGCGAGCGGCAGGGCGACGACTGTGCCGAACAGCGTGCCGACAAAGGCCATGACCAGCGTCTGCATCAGCTTGGAAAGAATATCGGCATGTTGCCAGACGCTGTTGTCGAGGAAATCATCGACCATGTGGCCGATATTGGAGCGCTCGGGATCGAGCCTCTCCCCCCACAATGCGAGAGCGGCGAGTTCGCCATAACCCTTGCCCCAGAATTCCGATTTGGTGTCGAACAGGAAGTTCGCCCATCCGAGGAAGCGGCGCTGCACATAGACCTGGCTGGTGCGGATTTCCGCCTGACCGGCAAAACCGTAATGCACGAGGACCTTCTTGCCGTCCTGCTGGATTTCGTCGGGCAGGCCCTGTGGTGCGACCGCTGCATCGTCATTGATGAAAACAGGGTAGCTCTTGCCGTCGACATAAACATCCACCCGTGTCGGCGTTACGTCGAGGCGGTTGTCCGAGCCCGCATAGACGACGCTATAGCCGCCATCCGGCAAAGGCTGCAGCCAGTCGATCTTTGCATTTGTCGGATATTGACCGCGGCTCGACCATTGCGGCTGAACCTTGCCGTCTTCGAAACGAAGGCGCGGCTGGGCGCGCCAGGAGTACCAGTCCTGAATATAGCTCGAGGCGCGATCCCAGCGGCCCTGCATGAAAGCCGGACCGACATTGAAAAAGAAAAAGCAGCCGATGAGATAGGCAGTGACGGCGAGAAGGCCGACGAGCAGACCATATCGCTGCATGAAACTGCGGTTGAACACCTGCGGATGTGCAGCCGTCAATCTTTCGCGGTCGGCGGTGTTGAGAATGAAGCTGGACGACATCAGGCCGCTCCCCGTCCGAATTCGAAGGATTGCTGGCCGATCAGCCTGCGGCGCAGCCAGCTGGAAAACTGGTCTACGGCGATGATGGTGATCAGCAGAAGGATGATGATGGCATAGGTTTTCGACGCATGATCGTTGCCAATCGACAGCCGAAAGACCTCACCGATGCCGCCGCCGCCGACCGCACCGATGATGGTGGAGGCGCGTACGTTGATTTCGGCGCGCAGCAAGGCGTAGGAAACGAAATTGGGCAGAACCTGCGGCACGATGGCGAAACGCACCCGCTCCAGCCAGTTGGCGCCGGCGGCGCGCAGACCTTCATCCGGCTTCATGTCGGCATTTTCCACCACTTCGAAGAAGAGCTTGCCTAGCGCACCGATCGTGTGGACCGAAATCGCGATGATCGCCGCGATCGGACCGATCGACAGGATGGCGGTGAGCAGCCCGGCGACGACGATTTCCGGAAAGGCGCGCAGCACTTCCATCGCCCGGCGCACCACCCAGCGCACGAGGCCGGCGCCGACGAGATTGGTGGAGGCGAAGAAGCAGAGCACGAAGGCAAAACCCGTGCCGATGATTGTCGAGACCAGTGCAATATTGAGCGTGATGATCAGCTGGTAGATGAAGTGCGGTATGTAGAAACCATCGGTGATGTAAACGCGGTCCGCGACATAGTTGTATTTCAGCGAACCATCCGCATAGGGCGACGGTAGGTCGAACATCGCACGGAAGATTTCCAGCGGACTATCGGGCACGAAGGTCTTCATGAAATCGAAGAAATAGGGCAGGCGCTCGAAGAATTTGCCGGAATTGGCCGCATTGGCGAAATTCAGCGAGGCGGCGAGGATGGCGAGAAAGATCACGAGCGAAATGACGGTATAGATCCGCCGTGTCGCGAGCTGCTGTTGATAGTGGCGCATGACCGTCTGGGACGATGCGTTCAACCTCTCGGGCGAGAGGGTACCATGGTGCAGTGTGGTCGCCATGCCGCTTTTCCTTTATTGGCAAAAGCGGCGGCGCCGCAAGGCACCGCCGCTTCCGGATATGATCTGAGGATCAGCCGCCGATAACGGACTTACGGGCGTCGATGATCGTCTGGTAGAAGGACGGGTCGACCTTGATGTAGGCGGTGTTCTTGCCCTGGGTGAAACCCTGGAAGCAGGCGAGGTCCTTCTTCGGCAGTTCCATGAAGAAGTTCTCGACCTTCTGCTTCATCGCGTCGCCGAGCTTGTTGGTGACCATGAGCGGGCCGTTCGGGATCAGCGGCGACTTCCAGACTTCGACGATATCGTCCATGTCGAGGTTGCCCTTCTTGACCATCTGGTAGAGGTTGCCGGCCGTGTAGCCTTCTTCCCACTTGCCGACGCCCGAACCGAAGGTGGTGCCGACGTCGAACTTCTTGTCGAGAACGGCGAGAACGAGGTTCTCATGGCCGCCGCCAAAACCGGTTTCGGAGAAGTATTCCTTGACCGGAACGCCGGTTTCCTTCGGAATAGCCACGTTCGGAACGAGGAAGCCGGAGGTGGAGTCAGGGTCGGCGAAGCCGATCTTCTTGCCCTTGGCGTCTGCCAGCGTCTTGATGCCGCTGTCCTTGCGGGCAACCATGATCGTGTAATAACCGGTCGAACCGTCAGCGCCAGCCGTGGTCAGGATCGGGTCGACTGCCTTCGGATCGGCCAGAGCGATCTTGGCGTAGGAGGAAGCGCCCATGGAGGCGATGTCGATGGTGCCGCCGAGCAGACCCTGGATGACACCGTTATAGTCCGGCGACGGGAAAACCTGAACTTCGGAAACGCCGGTTGCAGCCTTGAGGCCATCGGCAACGCACTTGGTGTTGCGGATCTGGTCGGCTTCGTTTTCGGAACCGTCGAGACCGATGCGCAGAACCTTGACGTCCTGAGCCATGGCGGAACCGGCCAGAACGCCAAGGGCGACTGCCGAAAGAAGGACTTTCTTCAACATGGACTTTCTCCTGTTTCCCGGCGAGCCGGAGTTTGTTGTGAAGTATCGGCCCTTGACGCGGGCGCAAACGATGCTGAGCGGTTCCTCAGAGCCCGGCGAGAGCGAGCGGTTCGGGGCCGGCAGATTGCTGCACCGGACGCGCGGCAAGCTGCGCGCCGGGAATGTTGATGCTGGTCGAGGTCATGGTCTCGTCGATGCCGGAGCCTTGAGAATCGGTTCCGTAAATCTCTGTAACGGCCGCAGCCGTCAGTTCGGCGGGCGTTCCGTCGAAGACGACGCGGCCCTGAGACATGCCGATGATGCGCTCGCAATAATTGCGTGCCGTATCCAGCGTATGCAGGTTGGTGATGACGGTGATGCCTTCGCGCTCATTGATGTCGCGCAGCGCGTCCATGACGATCTTGGCGTTCAGCGGGTCAAGCGAAGCAATCGGTTCGTCCGCCAGCACCATCTTCGGAGACTGCATCAGCGCGCGGGCGATGGCGACACGCTGCTGCTGACCGCCGGAAAGCGTGCCCGCCGCCTGCATGGCCACATGTTCGATGCCCAGCCGCTCCAGCGCGGCGATCGCCATCAGGCGCTCTTCATGGGTGAAGATGTTGAACAGGCTAAGCGCCGTCGAACGGTGGTTGAGGCGGCCGAGCATGACATTGGTCAGCACGTCGAGGCGCGGCACCAGATTGAACTGCTGGAAGATCATGGCGCAGTCGCGCTGCCAGTTGCGGAGCGCCGCACCTTTCAACGCCGAAACTTCCGTGTCGTTGAAATGAATGGAACCCGAGGAGGGATCGACGAGGCGGTTGATCATGCGCAGCAGCGTCGATTTTCCCGCACCCGAGCGTCCGATCACGCCGACCATCTGACCCTGCGGTATCTCGACATCAACGGAATCGACCGCAGTGTGGTTGCCGAAACGGCGCGTGACTTGCTTCAGGTGAAAGCTCATTTCCCCGTCCAATCTTCTTTTGACGGGGTTCGACGTAACAGCGGCGCGTGAAGTGGGGATGTCAGTTTGATGAATAAAATATTACAGATTTCCCCGGACTTGGCGTCCGCCTGTTCGCCGACGAAGCTCTCGGGAGGCATGTCAGGGCGTTGAAATTCGCCGGTATTTTAAAGTGTATCGACAAAAATCCCGGGGTTTCGCCCCGGGATTTGCACTTGCCTTGCCAGAGGTGAGATTTCACCCGCCATATTTCGCAACGAAATCCTCGGCGTCCAGGTTGCGGAAATCGTCGAGAGCGACGCGCAATGTTGCGTGATCCCAATCCCACCACTTCAGATCATCCATTTGCCGGCCCAGCTCGGTCGGGAAGCGTTCCCGGATCAGCCGTGCGGGCACGCCGCCGACAATGGTATAGGGCGCAACGTCTTTCGAGACGACTGCACCCGCCCCGATCACCGCGCCGTTCCCAACTGTGACGCCGGGCAGGATCGTTGCGCCATGGCCGATCCAGACATCGTGGCCGATCACCACGCGTTTGGCGCGGCGGGCGGCAAAGAAGTCCGTTTCATCCCCGGCGTCGTCCCAATAGCTGTGAGCACGATAGGTGAAATGATGCAGCGTCGCCCGCTGCATCGGGTGATTGGTAGCGTTGATCCGGACGGAAGCGGCGATATTGACGAATTTGCCGATGGTGGCGCACCAGATCGCACCATCCTGCATGACATAGGAGTAGTCGCCCATCTCGACTTCCTCGATGCGGCAGCGTTCCGAGATTTCGGTGTAGCGGCCGATCGAGGAATTGGTGACGCGTGCGCTTTCGTGGATGACGGGTTCGAGACCGACTTTCACGCTCATGCTGCGGCCTTCCGGGGGGAGAATTGCGAAACGTCGAGAATTCGGTCGGCCACGGCTTCGCGCACCTCTTCGTCGTGGAAGATGCCGAGCAGCGCCGTGCCCTTTTCTTTTTTCTCGCGGATCATGTCCACCACAACGCGCCGGTTGGTGGCGTCGAGCGAAGCCGTCGGCTCATCGAGAAGCAGGATTGCATGATCGGTGATGAAACCGCGCGCGATGTTGACGCGCTGCTGCTCACCGCCCGAAAAGGTTGCCGGCGGCAGTGACCATAGTTCCCGCGGCAGGTTGAGCTTCGAAAGCAGCGCGGCCGCCTGCTCGCGCGCCTCCTCAGTGGCAACCTTGCGCGCCAGAAGCGGCTCGGCAACCACGTCGATGGCCGCGACACGCGGCACGGTGCGCAGGAACTGGCTGACATAACCGATGGTGTGGTGGCGGATATCGAGAATCTTGCGCGGGGAGGCATTGCCGATATCGACGACCTCACCCTCATGGCGGATGAGAATCTGCCCGCTGTCGATGGCGTAATTGCCATAGAGCATTTTCAGGATCGAGCTTTTGCCGATGCCCGAAGGACCGCCGAGCACGACACATTCGCCGCTGCAGACTGAGAAATTGACGTCGCGGACGACAGGCAGCTCGATGCCGTCGCGAAGATGCATGGTGAAGCTTTTGAAGACTTCCGAAACGATGAGAGGCGTCGTCATGGTGGGTTCTTTCTTCCTGCGCGTGATTTTATCCGAAAACCGGGGACCACTTTTCGGAATCACGCGGCTAGACCTGCAAAATGGAGGAAACAAGCAATTGCGTGTAGGGCTCGCGTGGATCGTCCAGCACCCGGTCGGTCAGGCCGTGCTCGATGACATCGCCGCCCTTCATCACCATCATGCGGTGAGACAGCAGCCGTGCGACTGCGAGATCATGGGTGACGACGACAACGGCGAGACCGAGATCATTGACGAGGCCGCGGACCAGATCGAGCAGACGCGCCTGCACGGAGACATCGAGGCCACCGGTCGGCTCATCCATGAAGACGAGGCGCGGCGAGGTGACGAGGTTGCGGGCAATCTGCAGGCGCTGGCGCATCCCACCCGAGAAGGCGCGGGGCTGGTCGTCAATACGGTCGGTGCCGATTTCCACCCGCTCCAGCCATTCGCTGGCCGATTGCCTGATATTGCCGTAATGCCTGTTGCCGACAGCCATCAGCCGCTCGCCGACATTGGCGCCGGCCGAAACCGCCATGCGCAGTCCATCCGCCGGGTTCTGGTGCACGAAACCCCAGTCGGTCCGCATCAGGAAACGCCGTTCGGCCTCGCCCATATGGTAGAGATCACGCACCGAGCCGTCGCGCATGCGATATTCCACGCTGCCGGCCGTTGGCATGAGCCGGGTGGAAATGCAGTTGAGCAGTGTCGTCTTGCCGGAACCGGATTCGCCGACAATGGCCAGAACCTCACCCGGGTAAAGCTCGAAGGAGACGTTGCGGCAACCGGCGCGGTCGCCATAATATTTGGAGACGTCCCTGACTTTCAAAAGCGGTGCGTCGGTCATTCTGCAGCCTCCTTCACATCCGCCAGTAGATGGCCCTTGTGGCCATGGGCGCGGCGGTCCTCGCAATGGTCGGTATCGGAGCAGACGAACATCCGCCCGCCCTTGTCGTCCAGCACTACCTCGTCCAGATAGACATTCTCGCCACCGCACAGCGCGCAGGGCTTGTCAAAGCGCTGGATCTCGAACGGATGGTCCTCGAAATCGAGGCTGACGACGTCCGTATAGGGCGGCACGGCATAGATGCGTTTTTCGCGGCCGGCGCCGAACAGCTGCAATGCGTCCGAGAGATGCATTTTCGGATTATCGAATTTCGGGGTCGGGGATGGATCCATAACATAACGCCCGGCAACCTTCACCGGATAGGCGTAGGTGGTGGAGATGCGACCGTTGCGGGCGATGTCCTCGTAAAGCTTGACATGCATCAGGCCATATTCTTCCAGCGCGTGCATGACGCGGGTTTCGGTCTCGCGCGGCTCGAGGAAACGCAAGGGCTCGGGGATAGGAACCTGATAGACCAGAACCTGGCCCGAATGCAGCTCCTCTTCCGGAATACGGTGCCGCGTCTGGATGATGGTCGCATCCTTCGTGCGGGTGGTGACGGCAACATTTGCCACCTTCTGGAAGAAGGCGCGAATGGAGACGGCGTTGGTGGTGTCGTCGGCGCCCTGGTCGATCACCTTGAGCACATCGTCGGGACCGAGGATGGAGGCGGTCAGCTGCACGCCGCCGGTGCCCCAGCCATAGGGCATGGGCATTTCGCGGGAAGCGAAGGGGACCTGATAACCGGGAATGGCGATGGCTTTCAGGATCGCCCGGCGGATCATCCGCTTGGTCTGTTCGTCCAGATAGGCGAAGTTGTAGGCGGCCAGCCCGTCGTCAAATGAAACTTCTTTAAGCATTGCGCGTTAGCCTTGTGAAAAAAGGAGTACAAGCTCATGGAGATTGGAATTCTTGCAGCCGTGTTCTTTGCTGTCTTTGCAGCATCGACCGTCTTTTGCGCCCTTTGGTTTGGTGAGCAGGGCAGCCGCTGAGCTATTCGGCCGCATCGCCCATCCACTCCGCGCCATCGGCGTTGATCGCCTCGAAATCGGCACGCATTTTCCTGACCAGACCAAGTTCGGCCTGAAAATCCACGTAGTGCGGCAATTTCAGATGTTCGACGAAGCCTGTCGCCTGCACGTTGTCGGCATGTGAGATGACAAATTCCTCGTCCTGCGCGGGGGCGACGACATCCTCGCCGAATTCGCCCGCACGCAGCGCCCGGTCGACCAGCGACATGGCCATCGCCTTGCGTTCGCTCTGGCCGAACACCAGACCGTAACCGCGGGTGAATTGCGGCGGCGCTTTGGCCGAGCCCTTGAACTGGTTCACCATCTGGCATTCGGTGACCTGGATGTCGCCGAGCGAAACGGAGAAGCCCAGTTCCGGCACGTCCAGTTCGATCTCCACCTCGCCGATGCGGATTTCGCCGACGAAGGGATGCGTGCGGCCGTAACCGCGTTGCGTCGAATAGGCGAGTGCGAGAAGGAAGCCCTCATCGCCGCGCGCCAGCGACTGCAGACGCAGGTCACGCGCCATCGGAAATTCCATCGGCTCCCGCGTCAGGTCGCCGGCAATATGATCATCAGGCATATCGCCGTCGCTTTCGATCAGCCCTTCCTGAGCCAGAATGTCGGAAACGCGCATGACATAATCAGGCTCGCCTTCCCGCTGGGTGGCGGTCTCGACGGCCTCGTCTTCCAAAAGAGTGGGGTCAAGAAGGCGATGGGTATAATCGAAGGTCGGCCCCAGCAATTGTCCGCCGGGCAAATCCTTGTAGGTTGCGGAAACGCGGCGCTGCACCGTCATGCCGGCGGTGTTCACCGGAACCGAATAACCGAAACGCGGCAGCGTGGTGCGGTAGGCGCGCAGCAGGAAGATGGCCTCGATCATGTCGCCGCGCGCCTGCTTGACGGCAAGCGCCGCAAGCGACTGATCATAAAGGGACGCTTCCGCCATCACGCGATCGACGGCGAGCGAAAGCTGCGAAACGATCTGCGCAACGGTCATCGCGGGCAGGTCGCGGTCTCCGCGCCGCTTGTCGGCCAGAAGCCGGTGGGCGTTGGCGATGGCGGTTTCTCCGCCTTTGACAGCAACATACATCTTATGCCTCCACGGGTTTGATGCGCGTCGTGCGCGGCAGGCAGACAAATCGGTCGGCGGATGTCAGGATGACGTCGACGCCGCGCGGGAAAGCGGCATTGTTTTCCGCCCACAGCCTCGGGAATATGTCCGGCAGGCCGGTGGGGCTGATGATGTTGACGTGGCGAATGCCGGGGCCAGAGAGCAGCAGTTCCCGTCCACCGTCCAGATCAGGCAACTCGACGATAAGCGTTGTGGAGCGGTCGGGATATTCCTGGCTGCCCTGGGCGAAGAGGCCGAAGGAGGCAATGGCGCTTCCCGCCTCGATGACGGCGAAATGTGCCGCGCTTTTTTCTTCCGTTGCCACTGCCCCGGTGTGAAATCCGATCCAGCCCGGCACCGCGGTTTTGCGCAGCGGGCCGCTCAGCCAGACCGGCGTATCATGGTCGCAAAGCGCCAGCAGAACCGCGCCGGTTGCAACGCCAAGCGGTAGCGGCGGGGCGGCCGCCGTCTCGATGGTCTGCGGTGTGCCCGGACGGGCCATGCCGTCCATCAGCTTTTTGAAAATCCGTTGGGAATCGAAGACGGCGTCAGAAAAACCGCCGGTCAGTGCTTCGGCCTTGACGCTCATCAATCCTCTCCTCGAACCATGGTGAAGAAATCGACCCGGGTGGCGGCAGTTTCCTTGGTCGTGCGCTGTTTTTCCGCGGTCAGCCTTTTTTCGACCGGGGAAAGAAGCTCGGTCTCGATAAAGTCCCGTGTCGGGCTTTCCTGCCAGAGGGCGTCGAAGACGGCGGCATACCAGGCCTTCTTGCGACCGGTGCCGAGAACATGGGCATGGCCGACGGTGCCGGATGCGAGCTTGATCGTTGCCCGGGTAACGGTGGTTTCGCCGAGATTAAAAGGTGCCCCGCCGCCGCCGATACGGCCCTTGACCATGACGAGGCCGGTTTCCGGTCCGCGCACATTTTCCGTCTGCGGGCTGGCGTCCTGCCGGCTCCACACCGTTTCGAGTTCCTGAACGGTGGCGCGGGCAAGAAGGGCCGCCACTCGCTTTCTCTCCGCATGTATATTCGCAGCTTCGTTATTCATCGCTTGACCTCTAATGTCTATTGATATAGACAACTATACAATATAAGCTACAATTAACGTCGATGAATGACAAGCGTGTGACATGAGCCCTGCGGCAGCGATGAAAAGAAAGAACGGCGTGGCGCTCTGGCGGCAGATCGCCGACCGGATCAGAGGCGAGATCGCGGCAGGCGATCACGACGAAACCGGCATGTTGCCGCCGGAAATGGCGCTGGCTGAAAAATTCGGTGTCAACCGCCATACTGTGAGAAGCGCCATTGCCGCATTGGCCAGTGAAGGCATTCTCGAGCCGATGCAGGGGCGTGGCACGATGATCGCCCGCAAGGAGCGCCTGAGTTTTCCGATTTCACGGCGCACGCGATTTACGGAGGGCATTGGCGATCAGGTGAAGGAAATGGAGGCGCTGCTTCTGTCCCACACCACCGAGCCGGCCAATGCCGATCTGGCGGCGCGGCTGCAAGTGCCATCAGGCGCGCCGCTCGTGCGCCTCGAAACGCTGCGCAAGGCGGATAACCGCCCGGTTTCCCGCTCGACCACATGGTTCCCGGCCGACCGTTTTGCCGGAATAGGCGAGGCCTATCAGAAAAGCGGCTCGATCACGGCGGCTTTCCAGATGCTCGGCGTGGCGGATTACGTGCGCATTTCCACCGTCATCTCCGCCAGCCATGCGGATACGCAGGATCTGGCCGATCTCGAATTGTCGCCGGGCGCGATCCTGCTCGTCACCCAGGCGCTGAACGCCGATATGGATGGCGTGCCGGTGCAATACGCCATCAGCCGTTTTTCGGCCGATACGGTCGAATTCACGGTGGAAAATTGAGGTGAAAGCTGCGGCGGAAGCTTATTCCGTCTGCGATAGGCCCAACACATCGAGCATCGAATAGAAGCCTGGCTTCTTGTCGAAGGCCCAGAGCGCTGCCACAATTGCTCCGCGTGCGAAGATGGAGCGGTCGCCGGCATAATGGGAAAGCTCCACGCGCTCTCCCTCTCCGGCGAAGATCACCGAATGTTCGCCAATTACGGAACCGCCGCGCAGCGTGGCGAAACCGATGGTGCCGGTCTCACGCGCGCCTGTATGACCGTCGCGCACGCGAACGGAAGAGGTCGCGAGGTCAACCTTGCGGCCGGCTGCTGCTGCTTCGCCAAGCAGCAATGCGGTGCCCGAGGGCGCATCCACCTTGTGCTTGTGGTGCATTTCAAGGATTTCGATATCCCAGTTCCGCGCATCCAGCGCCTGCGCCGCCTGCTGCGTCAAAACGCTGAGCAGGTTGACGCCGAGGCTCATATTGCCCGACTTGACGATGCGGGCATGGCGCGACGCCGCCTTGAATTTTTCCTCATCTTCCGATGAACAGCCCGTGGTGCCGATGACGTGCACGATGCGAGCCTGCGCGGCGAGGCCCGCAAAGGTGACGCTGGTTGCCGGAGAGGTGAAATCAATCACCCCTTCCGCATGCAGGAAGGCTTGCAAAGGATCGCTGGTGATCTCGACGCCGATCGGGCCGAGACCGGCAATCTCACCGGCATCGCGGCCGACAAAAGCGGAGCCTTCGCGCGCGACGGCGGCATGCAGCTGAACGCCAGGGGTCTGGTGAATGAGGCGGATGAGCGCCTGTCCCATGCGGCCCGCCGCGCCGACCACCACAAGTTTCATGCCGCTGCCCATGCTATCACTCACTTTTCATGTCGGGCGGATCGGAACCCGCCGGTATCGGATGTTGGATGTTTGCGCAGCGACGTTAAAGACCGTCCGCCCGCTTCGCAAGCATCACATAAGAACAGCCCGAGCGATCAGGCTCTCCAGCGTCGCCCGTCCAGCGACAGGCCGAAATCGGATGGCGTTCTCGCATAGGTGGCGAGACCGGAAAGGGCCGCCTGCGGATGGGTGACGACGAAAGTGGGAATAGTGCGCATCAGCGCGCTGTGCGGCGCCTTGTCCTCGAAGGCGGCCCGGAATTCCGGGCTCTTCAGCGCCGGAACGATCTTCTGCGAAATGCCGCCGGCCAGATAGACGCCGCCCTTGGCCATGAAGATCAGCGCGAGATCGCCTGCCACCCGGCCGAGATAGGTGCTGAACAGCGAAAGTGTTTCTTTAGCCTGCGGGTTCTCGCCCGAAAGCCCGTGCGAGGTGATGTCGGCCGGATCGGAAAAGACGGGTTCGATGCCATCGGCTTTGCAGACGGCACGGTAAAGATTGACCAGCCCACGCCCGCAGAGGATCTGTTCGCCGGCGACGCGGCCTTCGATGGTTTCGATATGCGGGAAAACCGCATAGTCGCGTGCGCTTCTCGGGCCGATATCGATATGCCCGCCTTCGCCAGGCACCGGAAACCACATATGGCGGGCATAAACCAGCCCGGCAACACCAAGCCCTGTGCCTGGCCCAAGAACGACGCGCGAAGCCAGCACATCTTTTTTGCCGGAGCCGATGGCGTCGCGGTTATCGTCGTCCAGTGCTGCAATCGCGAGAGCCTGCGCTTCGAAGTCATTGATGACGATGACGTCCTTCAGGCCGAGATTGGCCAGCATGTCCTTCGGTTTGACAACCCAATGGCAGTTGGTGAGCGGAATCTCGTCACCTTCGATCGGGCCGGCAATCGCAAGAATGGTCGAGACCGGCTGAAGCGAGGTCTTGTCCAGAACCGCCTGCTGGATGGCGTCGTCGATCGTCGGATATTCCGCCGTCTTCACGGTGGTGAGGTGCACCGGTTCCGCAAAGGAATCGATCAGAATGGAAAAGCGGGCGTTGGTACCGCCGATGTCGCCAAGAAGGATCGGAAAGGACAGATATTCGGTATCGGACGTCTTCGGCATTGCCTGTTCCATTGTCGGAGTGTCAATTGGCGACGTGGAAGTCGATGAGGTTTTCTGCGGTGGCGCGGTTAAGCGCCATGGGAATGTCATAGACCGTGGCAAGCCGGGTCAGCGCCTTCACGTCAACATCGTGCGGCATGGCTGTCAGCGGATCGGTGAAGAAGATCAGCATGTCGACTTCGCCTGTCGCGATCATCGCGCCGATCTGCTGGTCACCGCCGAGGGGGCCGCTTTTGAGGCGAGTGACTTCAAGTCCAGGACAGGCTTCCTGTACCCGCCCGCCGGTTGTGCCGGTGGCGACGATCCTGAAACCGGCAAGCGCCTTCTGGTGGTGACGGGCGAAATCCGCCATATCGTCCTTTTTCTCGTCGTGAGCGATGAGCGCGATACAGCGTTGTCCTTCCATGGTCCCAGCCTGTCCTCAAAGAATTAAATCGATTTGAAGCCTTCTATAACAGCTTGCCGCCATTTGAAAAGGGAAGCTGTTGAATGCCTCATTTCTGTTTCAGTTCAATGTCGGACGCTGGGTCGGAAGCGGAATATCCGAAGGCGGCTGCAGGGCGGGGGCGGCCTGAATGACCTGTTCCACGCTTTGCTGGCGCGCGGCCGGGGCCTGAACCGGCGCTGGAGAATAGGCCTGGGCGGCAATGCCCTCGCGGTTGGCGGAAGGGGCCGCAGCCACGGCAGCGCAGGCGGAAGGCAGGTCGGAGACCATGACCGGACGCGGTTTCACCGGCTTGGCATTGGGGTCCTTTTTCGGCGGCGCCCATGGTTCCTTGCTGAACCACCACGCAAGCGACTTGTCGCAGCCGTCACCTTTGCCCACGGCCGCCTGCGGTTTGCAATTGGGCGCGCCGGGCGGGCATTCGAGGCGGATGTGGAAATGCTCGTCATGACCATAGATCGGCCTGATCTTGCCCATGAAGGTGCGGTCGCCGGTCCAGGTCTGGCAGAGTTTCTGCTTGATGGCCGGGTTGACGAAGACGCGCTCCACCTGCGGATAGCTTGCCGCCATCATCACCAGCCGGGCATTGAGAGGCGACCATTTGCGGTCATCGACCGTCAGGAACTTGCTCTTGTCCAGCATCGAAATGAAAGGCACCGTTTCGCGCTGCTCCACGGTCAGCCGGGGGGTGGGCATGGGCCGCCACCACACATCGACATCGAGGCCGATCTGGTGCGACGCATGGCCTGTCAGCATCGGGCCGCCACGCGGCTGGGAAATGTCGCCCAGCAGCAATCCCGGCCAGCCGATCTTCTGTGCGTCCTGCGAAAATTGCTCGAGGAAAGAAATAAGCTGTGGTTGGCCCCAGCGCCGGTTGCGGGAAAGGCGCATGGCCTGCCAGCCGGGACCATCAGTCGGCATGGCGATGGCGCCGGACTGGCAGCCCTTGGCATAGGAGCCGATCGGCTGCGAGCCCGTGGCGGAAGGCAGCGCCATATGGCCGAACACTTCTTTTGCGGGCCTGTCCTCGGCCGATGCTGTTTCCATCTGCAACTGCAGTGCGGAGACGACCGAAATCGCCAGCATGGCCGCCTTGAAAACTCTCGATGATCCCGCCGTCATATAGTCGTGCCCGTCCGATCAGATGATTCTCTTCCCCTCAGGATAAACTGGAACGGGATTTTGTTGAAACCATGTTTCGCCCCGCATCTCGCAAACCGGGAAGATAAAGGCGCCGATAAAGAGCTTGTGAGCCGGCGCATCTGTTTTTTGCCAATCTTTGTTTTATGCTCTCTCCAACAAACACGAAAACAGGGACATTCCCCCAATGATATTGGCACCACTGAAATCCCGTCTCCTCATTGCCCTTGCGGCATCCGCCTTGCTGATACCGGCGACGGCCTCCGCACAATCGGCCGATGTATGGCGAAAGGGGATTTCGACGGTCGGGGAACTGAAACATCCCGATGGCTTCGATCATTTTGACTATGTGAACACCAAGGCACCCAAAGGCGGCACGCTTCGTCTGTCGACGACGGGCACCTTCGACACGCTCAATCCGCTGCTCGCCAAGGGTGAGGCGGCGACGGGCCTTTCGCTGGTTTTCGATACATTGATGAAGTCGACGGAAGAGGAGCTGTCTGCCTCCTACGGCCTGCTGGCCGAGGGGGTGAGCTATCCCGACGATATTTCGAAGGCCACCTTCCGGCTGCGTGCGGACGCCAAATGGGCTGATGGCAAGCCGGTGACGCCAGAGGATGTCGTCTTCAGCTTCGAAAAAGCGAAGGACCTCAGCCCGCAGCTCGCGACCTATTACATCCATGTCACCAAGGCAGAGGTGAGCGGCGAAAGGGACATCACCTTCACTTTCGATGAAAAGAACAATCGCGAATTGCCGCAGATCGTCGGCCAATTGCTGATCGTTCCCAAACACTGGTGGGAGGCCGCCGGTCCGGACGGCAAGCCGCGCGACATCTCGCGCGGCACGCTCGAGCCGGTCATGGGCTCGGGCCCCTACAAGATTGCGTCAGTCTCTCCCGGCTCCACAATCACCTATGAACGCCGCGACGACTACTGGGGCAAGGACGTCAATGTGAATGTGGGGATGAATAATTTCAAAACCATCGCCTACACCTTCTTTGCCGATCAGGATGTGGACTTTCAGGCCTTCAAGTCCGGCACCGTCGATTTCCGGCAGGAAGCCTCCTCCAGCCGCTGGGTCACCGGTTATGATTTTCCGGCCGTCAAGGAGGGCCGCGTCAAGAAGGAAGAGCTGCCGAACATCTATCGTTCCGTCGGCATCATGCAGGCCTTCGTGCCGAACATGCGCAGGGAGAAGTTCCAGAACCCGAAACTGCGCAAGGCGCTCAATTACGCCTTCGATTTCGAGGAGCTGAACCGGACGCTGGCCTATGGTCAATTCCAGCGCATCAACAGCTTCTTCATGGGCAGTGAACTGGCCTCTTCCGGACTGCCGACCGGTCGCGAGCTCGAAATTCTGCAGGAGCTGAAGGATCAGGTTCCGCCGGAAGTCTTCACGACAGAATATCGCAACCCGGTCGCCGGTGATCCGGCCAAGCAGCGCGACAATCTGCGCGAGGCGGTCAAGCTGATGAAGGAGGCCGGTTACGAACTGCGCGGCAACCGCATGGTCAATACGGCGAGCGGACAGCCGCTTGATATGGAGTTTCTGATCGATTCCGCCGGCATGGAAAGAACCATCCTGCCCTATGTCCAGAACCTGAAGAAGATCGGCATCAACGCGACGATCCGCACGGTCGACGCCTCGCAATATACCAACCGCACCCGCAGTTTCGATTATGACGTGATCGTCAAGCTCTGGGCGACCTCGGCGAACCCGGGTAACGAACAGGCGGATTTCTGGGGCTCGGCCGCCGCCGATCGGCAGGGATCCAATAATATTGCCGGAATCAAGAACCCGGCCGTTGATGCGTTGGTCAGGAAGGTCATCTTTGCGCCCAACCGCGATGAGCAGGTGGCCGCAGCACGCGCTCTCGACCGGGTGCTGCTGGCCAACAGCTATGTCATACCGCAATTTTACCGTGGCGAGATGTTCATCGCCTACTGGAATACGCTCATTCGCCCGGAAAACCTGCCCGAATATGGTGTCGGTTTTCCTGATGCATGGTGGTCCAGCCAGGCCGGAAACTGACGCCGGCCTTGCTTTCGCGGCAAAGGCTTGATTCACATAGGGCGAGACGAATCGCTTAAAGCGCGCAGGCAGCGCTTTCAGGAAAGGACCGGGTTTGACAGAAACGAAAACCGCTGACGTATCGGCCGGGAGCAAGGGCTGATGGGCGCCTATATCCTCAGACGTCTGGCGCTGATGATCCCGACCATTATCGGCATTATGGGCATTTCGTTTCTCGTCATCCAGTTCGCGCCCGGCGGGCCGGTGGAACAGGTCGTCGCGCAGCTGACGGGGCAGGGCGACAGCGCTTCCGACCGTCTCTCCGGCGGCGGCGATCTTCTCGGCCAATCCGGCGGTTTCGATGAAAGCGGCTCGAAATATCGCGGCGCGCAGGGGCTCGATCCGGAGCTGATCGCCAAGCTTGAGAAACAGTTCGGTTTCGACAAGCCGCCGCTCACCCGCTTTCTTGAGATGATGTGGAATTACATCCGCTTCGATTTCGGCGACAGCTTCTTCCGAAATTCCTCTGTCATCGATCTCATCATCGACAAGCTGCCGGTGTCGATGTCGCTCGGTTTCTGGATCCTGATCATTTCCTACATCATCTCCATTCCGCTCGGCATCAAGAAGGCCGTTTCCGATGGCTCGACTTTCGATGTCTGGACATCAGGCATCATCATCATCGGTTATGCGGTGCCGAGCTTCCTGTTCGGCATTCTTCTCATCGTTCTCTTCGCCGGCGGCTCGTTCTTCGACTGGTTCCCGCTGCGTGGTCTGGTGTCGGATAATTTCGCGCAGCTGAACTGGTGGCAGAAGATCATAGACTATTTCTGGCACCTGACCCTGCCGCTGATCGCGCTGTCGCTCTCGGCTTTTGCGACGACGACGCTTCTGACGAAGAATTCCTTTATCGACGAGATCAAGAAGCAATATGTCGTCACCGCCCGCGCCAAGGGTCTCACCGAACGCAAGGTTCTTTATGGCCATGTCTTCCGCAACGCGATGCTGATCGTGATCGCCGGTTTTCCGGGTGCCTTCATCTCGGCCTTCTTCACCGGTTCGCTGCTGATCGAGAATATCTTCTCGCTGGATGGCCTTGGCCGCCTTGGTTATCTGTCGGTCGTCAACCGTGACTATCCGATCGTGTTCGGCACACTCTTCATCTTCTCGCTGATGGGCCTCGTGGTCGGCCTGATTTCCGACCTGATCTATACATGGATCGATCCACGTATCGACTTCGAGCGGAGGGACGTGTGATGACACTTGCCCATACCGCAGAAACGGAAACGCTGGTGAAACCGAAGCGCCCGTGGTTTTCGCCAACCACCAAGCGCCGTTGGCAGAATTTCAAGGCAAACCGGCGCGGTTACTGGTCCTTCTGGCTGTTCCTGATCCTGTTTTTCCTGAGCCTGATCGCGGAATTCATCGCCAATGACAAACCCGTCCTCGCCTCCTACAAGGGTGAGATTCTGGTGCCGGTCATGGTCGATTATCCGGAGGAAAAATTCGGTGGGTTCCTGGCCCAGACCGACTACAAATCCTCCTTCATTCAGGATGAGATCAACGCCAATGGCTGGATGATCTGGCCGCCGATCCGTTATTCCTATCAGACGGTCAATTCCAATATTCCGCATTCCGCTCCCACCGCGCCCTTCTGGCTGATGGATGAAAAGGAACGGTGCTCGGCCTATCCGCAGGGCAATGCCGATCCCGGCTGCACGCTCGGCAATCTCAACTGGCTTGGAACGGACAATCAGGCGCGCGACGTCACGGCGCGGATGATCTACGGCTTCCGTATTTCCGTTCTTTTCGGCCTGACGCTCACCATCGCGTCCGCCCTCGTGGGGGTCACGGCCGGCGCCATTCAGGGTTACTTCGGCGGCTGGACGGATCTGCTTCTGCAGCGTTTCATCGAAATCTGGTCGTCAATGCCGGTGCTTTACATCCTGCTCATCATCGCGGCCATCCTGCCGCCGGGCTTCTTCGTGCTGCTCGGCATCATGCTGCTCTTTTCATGGGTTGGCTTCGTCGGCATCGTCCGGGCCGAATTCCTGCGTGCCAGAAACTTCGAATATGTCCGCGCCGCCCGCGCCCTTGGCGTCGGCAACTGGACGATCATGTTCCGGCATCTTCTGCCCAACGCCATGGTGGCAACGCTGACCTTCCTGCCCTTCATCCTGTCCGGTTCGATCACCACATTGACCTCACTCGATTTCCTCGGCTTCGGCATGCCGCCGGGATCGCCGTCGCTGGGCGAGATGATCGCGCAGGGCAAGAACAATCTTCAGGCGCCTTGGCTTGGTCTCACCGCCTTCTTCACCATGTCCATCATGCTCTCCCTCCTTATCTTCGTCGGCGAGGCGGTTAGAGACGCCTTCGACCCACGCAAGACGTTCCGGTGATCGCCATGACGGAAACAAATATTCAGCCGCTTCTCTCTGTCCGTGATCTCTCCGTCGCCTTCCATCAGGGCGGCGCGACCAGCATCGCCGTCGATCAGGTCTCCTTCGACCTGATGCCGGGCGAAGTCGTCGCCCTCGTTGGCGAATCCGGTTCCGGTAAGTCGGTCACGGCGAATTCCATCCTCAAATTGCTGCCCTATCCGGCAGCGAGCCATCCTTCGGGGAAAATCCTGTTCGACGGCAAGGATATGCTGACCCTGCCGGAACGTGCGCTTCGCGCCGTGCGCGGCAACGACATCACCATGATCTTTCAGGAACCGATGACCTCGCTCAACCCGCTCCACACCATCGAGCGGCAGATCGGTGAGATTCTGGAGCTGCATCAGGCGATTACGGGCGCGGAGGCGCGGGCGCGTACGCTGGAACTGTTGCTTCAAGTGGGCATTCGCGAACCGGAAAAGCGCCTGAAGGCCTATCCGCATGAATTGTCCGGCGGCCAGCGGCAGCGTGTAATGATCGCCATGGCGCTTGCCAACCGGCCGAAACTGCTCATCGCCGATGAACCCACGACGGCGCTTGACGTGACGGTTCAGGCCCAGATTCTCGAGCTGCTCGGTGATCTGAAAACGCAGCACGGCATGTCCATGCTGTTCATCACCCATGATCTCGGTATCGTCCGCAAATTTGCCGACCGCGTCTGCGTCATGACCAAGGGAAAGATCGTCGAGACCGGCACGGTGGAGCAGGTGTTTACCGATCCGCAACACGCCTATACCCGCCATCTTCTGGCTGCAGAACCGAAGGGTGAGCCGCCGCTTTCCGACGCCAGCAAATCCGTGGTCATGCAGGGCGACGACATCAAGGTCTGGTTCCCGATCAAGGCGGGGCTGATGCGCCGGGTGGTCGACCATGTGAAAGCGGTCGACGGCATCGATATCACCCTGCGTGCAGGCCAGACGGTGGGCGTGGTGGGCGAATCCGGCTCGGGCAAGACGACGCTCGGTTTGGCTCTCTCGCGGCTGATCGCGTCTGAGGGACGTATCAGCTTCATCGGCCAGTCGATCGACCACTATTCCTATGAAATGATGAAGCCGCTCAGAAACCGGCTGCAGGTGGTGTTTCAGGACCCTTATGGTTCGCTCAGCCCGCGCATGTCCGTAGGCGAGATCGTCGCCGAGGGCCTGAAAGTGCATGAGCGATCTCTTTCGGCCGACGAGCGCGATACCCGTGTGGCCACTGCGCTGGAAGAGGTCGGCCTCGATCCGGCCACCCGCTGGCGGTATCCGCATGAGTTTTCCGGCGGTCAGCGCCAGCGCATCGCCATTGCCCGCGCCATGGTGCTTAAACCCCGTTTCGTCATGCTGGATGAGCCAACATCCGCGCTCGACATGAGTGTGCAGGCGCAGGTGGTCGATCTCTTGCGCGATCTCCAGGCAAAGCACGAACTGGCTTATCTTTTCATCAGCCACGATCTGAAGGTGGTGAAGGCGCTTGCCAACGACCTGATTGTCATGCGCCACGGCAAGGTGGTGGAGAGCGGTCCGGCGGCGGATATTTTCGCCAGCCCGCAGCAGGACTATACCAAGGCGCTGCTGGCGGCGGCCTTCAATATCGAGGCGGTGAAAACGAAAGCGGTCAGCCAGTAAGGCGCGTCGAATTTTCCATTAAGGCAATGATTTTTCTGTTGCTTCGCGGAAAATGCCGACCCATGTTGCGATGGACGTGACATGGAAACGGATTGATTGCGATGGCAGCGGATGTGGTCGTTTTGGGAGCGGGGATCATCGGGGTCTCTGTCGCTTTGCA
Source organism: Agrobacterium sp. LAD9 (assembly GCF_003031125.1). Lineage (NCBI taxonomy): Bacteria > Pseudomonadati > Pseudomonadota > Alphaproteobacteria > Hyphomicrobiales > Rhizobiaceae > Agrobacterium > Agrobacterium sp. LAD9. The sequence continues at coordinate 134,599 of NZ_PHGS01000001.1, forward strand.
ACTGGCCCGGAGGGGCAAATCGGTAGTGCTGGTGGACCGGCGCGGACCGGGCGAAGAGACCTCTTTCGGTAATGCGGGGCTGATCCAGAGAGAGGGCGTGGTACCTTATGGCTTCACGCACGACCTTGCGCTGCTGCTGCGCTATTCGCTGAACAACAGGATCGATGTCCGTTATAGGCCCTCTGCCCTGCCGAGAATGGCGCCTTTCCTCGGCCGTTACTGGTATAATTCCGCAGCCATGCGGCATGCCACGATCGCTCGCGCCTATACGCCGCTGATCGAACATTCAGTTTCCGAGCACAGCATCCTGATCGACGAGGCCAAGGCCGGCGATCTGATCGTGAAAAATGGCTGGATGCAGGCCTATAGGACCGCCGCAAGGCGGGACGCTGATTATGCCTTTGCCGAGCGTCTTTCGCGCGAGCACGGCATATCCCACACCAAACTCGATGCCGAAAAGCTGGCCGCGGCCGAACCGCATCTCAGCCGGGATTTCGTCGGCGGGCTGAAATGGGATGACCCGTGGTCGGTGCTTGATCCGCACGCGCTGACGCTTGCCTATGTCAAACTGTTTGAAAGCCTCGGCGGAACTTTTATCCGGGGCGATGCCTTCACCCTCAGCCAAACGACAAGCGGCTGGACGGTGCGCACCGAGACCGGCGCGGTCGAGGCCGAACATGCCGTCGTGGCGCTTGGTCCCTGGGCGGATACCGTCACGGAACGGCTGGGTTACCGCTTCCCGCTCGGCGTGAAGCGCGGTTATCACATGCATTATGCGCCGCAGGAGGGCACGAAGCTCAATAACTGGCTGATCGATGCCGAACGTGGGTATTTCCTTGCGCCGATGCGAAAGGGTATCCGCCTGACAACGGGTGCGGAATTTGCCGAGCGCGATGCACCGAAATCTCCCGTGCAGATCGAGCGGGCGGAACGGGTGGCGCGCACCGTCTTTCCTCTTGGCGGCAGGCTGGATGCGGAACCGTGGATGGGCGCGCGGCCCTGCACGCCGGATATGATGCCGATCATCGGCAAAGCACCGCGTCATAAAACATTGTGGTTTGCTTTCGGGCATGCCCATCACGGCCTCACGCTTGGGCCGATCACCGGCCGTGTGCTGGCGGAAACCATGCTGGGCGAAACGCCTGTTATCGCCATCGACGCCTATCGCCCGGAAAGGTTCAATCCCTGATAGCTAAATCCGCTGGCCTTCCGGGGACAGGCCACGTAACATGGTCAAGTGCAAAGGGGAAAAGGGGCAAACGTCATCATGGTGGCGAGGTTTCTCATCTATCAGCAGCAGGACGATTTTCGTTAGCGACCTTCGCTGCGCATGAAACGAGATGGAAACGGCTTGCTGGTGCATGATGGATGATATTGAAAACGCAAAGAAATTTTTCGCCGATAACCCCGATATCGAAATACTTGAAGCTTTCGTCATAGACGCGAATGGTGTGCCGCGCGGCAAGTGGATTCCGCGCGAACGGGCAATCGACGTTCTTGAAAAGGGAATGGCTATCCCCCGTTCCGTTTATGCGTTGGATATATGGGGGCGGGATGTGCATGCCGCAGGTCTTGCGGAAGGCACGGGCGATCCCGATGGTTTTTGCTTCCCCGTTCCCGGCACGCTGTCGCGGGTCACATGGCTTGGCAGGCCTACGGCACAGGTTCTGCTGGCGATGAAAAATCCGGATGGAACCGGTTTTTATGGCGATCCCCGGCACGTTCTGGCGCAGGTTCTGAGCGCCTATAAAAAGGCCGGTCTCACGCCGGTCGTGGCGACCGAACTCGAATTTTACCTGATCGATCCCGTCCGCTCTGCACTTGACCCCGTCCGTCCGCCGCATAGCCGCGAGGGCCGGTGGCATACGGGCCAGACACAGGTTCTGTCGATTTCCGAATTGCAGGATTTCGAGGATGTCTTCCATGACATTGCCACAGCCTGTCGGGCGCAGGGCGTTCTTGCCGATACGACGCTGCGCGAAAACGGCCCCGGACAATATGAAATCAATCTCAACCATGTGCCGGATGCCCTGCAGGCCGCCGATTTTGCCGTTTTCCTGAAGCGCATCGTCAAGGGCGTGGCGCGCCGGCACGATCTCGACGCGACCTTCATGGCCAAGCCTTACGGTTTGCAGGCCGGCAACGGCATGCATGTGCATTTTTCCGTTCTCGATAGGGACGGCAGGAACATCTACGCCGGGGAAAATGGCCCGTCGGATGCGCTGATGCATTCGGTTGGCGGCCTCTTGGAAAACATGGGGGAAAGCATGGCGATCTTCGCGCCCCATGCCAATTCCTATCGCCGGCTGACCCCCAGCGAACATGCGCCAACCTATGCCTCCTGGGGCATCGACAACCGCTCGGCGGCGGTGCGTGTCATCGTTGCCAGCAAGGCGGCGACGCGTATCGAACATCGCGTCGCCGGTGCCGATACCAATCCCTATCTCGTTGTCGCGATGATCCTGAGCGCCGCGCTTGCCGGCATGAAGGAGAAACGCCAACCCGGCGGCGCGATTGCCGGCGACAGCCACGCGATCAACCACGAGCCGCTGCCCACCAACTGGGACTATGCATTGCAGCGCTTCACGCGATCGAGCTTTGCCTATGCGACGCTCGGCCAGAAGTACCGGACGCTGTTTTCCGCCTGCAAACAGCAGGAGCTTTCCGAATTTTCCCTGCGTGTAACCGACGTCGAATATGACGCCTATATCAGGACGGTGTGAGATGGCTGAGGTAATGAACATTCCCAATCCCGGCCACACATCCTCCTGGTACGCGGCCTCCGCCAATGTCAAATCCGTGCGGCCGACACTTGAAGGCGCGCTGGAAGCGGATGTCTGCGTCATCGGTGGCGGTTTCACCGGCATTTCCGCAGCGCTTGAACTCAGTGAGCGCGGCTATTCCGTTATCGTTCTTGAAGGTGTGCGGGTCGGCTTCGGCGCTTCGGGTCGCAATGGCGGCCAGATCGTCAACGGCTATAGCCGTGATCTCGAGACCATCGCCGGCCGTTACGGGCACGAAAAGGCGGTGAAGCTCGGAGAAATGTCGCTTGAAGGCGGCACTATCATCCGCAGCCGTATCGCCAAATACGCCATCGACTGCGATCTCGTCGATGGCGGTTTCTTTGCCGCCTTTACGCCGAAACAGATTCGCGAAATGGAAGCTCACAAGGCCCATTGGGAAAAACACGGCCATGGCGGGCTCGAAATGGTCTCCAAGGCGGATGTCGGCCAGTATGTGAAGACGGACCGTTATGCCGGCGGCATGATCGACCGCTTCGGTGGCCACATCCACCCGCTCAATCTGGTGCAGGGGGAAGCGGCGGCGGCTGAAAGCCTCGGTGCACGGATATTCGAAAATTCGCGGGTCATTGCGGTAGAGCAGGGGGAAAACCCTGTCGTGCGAACCGCGACGGGCAGCGTGAGGGCGAAATATGTTCTCGTCTGCGGCAATGCCTATCTCGGTACATTGCTGCCGGAAATCGGCGAGCGGATGATGCCCGTCTCAAGCCAGGTCATGGCGACGGAGCCGCTCGATGCCGATCTGATCGAGGAGCTTCTGCCCGCCGATTATTGCGTCGAGGATGCCAACTATATTCTCGATTATTACCGCCGCACCTCGGATAATCGCCTGCTCTATGGCGGCGGCATCGGTTATGGCGGCAGCGACCCTGCCGATCTGACGGGCGTGATCCGGCCGAACATGCTGAAGACCTTCCCGCAACTGGAAAAGACGAAGATCGACTTCGCCTGGAGCGGCAACTTCGCGCTGACCCTGACGCGCATCCCGCATATGGGCAGGCTCTCGGACAATATCTATTTTTCGCATGGCGACAGCGGCCATGGCGTCACGACCACGCATCTGCTTGGCAAGATATTGGGCGAGGCCGTTGCCGGTCACGCTGAACGTTTCGATATCTGGAGTTCGCTGCCGAACTATCCGTTCCCGGGCGGCAAGACGTTCCGCGTGCCGCTGACCGTGCTTGGTGCATGGTGGTACGGCATGCGCGACAGGCTCGGATTTTAGAACGTTACCGCCTTCAAACCGGAAAGTGCGTTTTTCGCAATATCCTCGGGTGTGGTGTCGATGCTGACGGTTACGACGCCCGGTTCGCCAGTCGGCACTTCCAGCGTGGCAAGCTGGGTCTGCAGCAGCGAAAGCGGCATGAAATGGCCCTTGCGTTCACCCATGCGCCGGCTGAGAAGTTCCAGGCTGCCATCCAGATAAACGAAGGCAAGCGGGCCGCCGGTAGCCTTGCGAAGCCGGTCGCGATAGATTTTCTTGAGCGCCGAGCAGGAAACGACGACACCGTTATTTTCGCTGCCCTTGCGCAGTTCCGCGCCGATCAGATCGAGCCAGGGCCAGCGATCTTCGTCAGTCAGGGGAATACCCTCGGACATTTTATCGACATTGGATTTAGGGTGAAGCTTGTCGCCCTCGATGAAGGCAATACCCAGTTTTTCCGCCAGTTCCTCTGCGACCGTGGACTTGCCAGAGCCGCTCACTCCCATCACGACAATTGCCTGTGTCACCCGAACCTCTGATATTTCTGTTTCGACGGTCAGCCCCTAACATGTGCGGCAGATATCGGGAATACAAAAATGCGGGGCTTGCCCATGTCAGTGCCCGGTTTTGCGGGCTGCGGCTTTTTCCAGCGCGGAAAAGCCGGTGTGAATCAGGATCGCCAGCGCCGCAACGATAAGCCCGCCCTGCAGAATGAAGGCGAGGTTGTTGGATTGCAGACCGGCAATGATCACTTCACCGAGCGTATGCGCCGCGACTGTCGAGCCGATGGTAGCGGTGGAAAGGCTGATGACCGCCGAAAGCCTGATGCCCGCCAGAATGGCCGGGAGGGCAAGCGGCAATTCCACTTTGACAAGCCGTTGCCAGCCGGTCATGCCGCTGCCTCTGGCGGCATCCATCACGGTGGCGGGCAGGGTGGTCAGCCCTGTCAGCGTATTTTCGAAAACTGGTAGCAACGCATAGAGAAACAGCGCAATGAGCGTGGGTTTTTCGCCAAAACCGATTATCGGTACGGCAAGCGCCAGCACCGCCACGGGCGGAAAAGTCTGGCCGATATTGACGATGCTGCGCGAGAGCGGCAGGAAATCCGTCCCGAATGGCCGGGTGACGAGAACCGCAAGCGCGCCCGCCGTCAGTGTGGCGAGCCCGGTCGCAATCGCGACTGTGGTTAGATGTGACAGCGTCAGGGAAAAGAGATTTGCCTGCGTGTAGATCGCCGGCGCATTGGCCTGCACGAGAGGGCGGAACAGCGGTGCGAAGACCTGCGGCACGGCGAGGAAGATGATCAGCGCCAGCGTCAGGAAACCGAGGGCAAACAGGGATAAGGCGTTTTTCATGGGGCGCCGGCGGCACGCTGGAGGAGAACGTCACGCCGCACCCGGCCGGCGTGTTGCCCGTTAGCCTTGATTACCGGCAAGGCATCGCGGCCCGCCCATAACATTGCCGACAGGGCGTCGCGCTGGCTTGTATGTTCGGTGAGCGGTTCACCCTCGGCACTTCCCGGCTCCACGATGTCTGCAACGGAGAGAACCGAAAGCAGTTTCAGCGCCCGTTCGTTTTCGCCGATCATGGTGCGGACAAAATCCGTCGCCGGTTTCAGCACGAGCTCGGATGGCGGGCAGTCCTGCACGATGCGGCCCTTGTCCATCACGGCGATACGATCCGCCAGATGAAAAGCCTCGTCCATATCATGCGTGACGAGAACGACCGTCACACCGAGCTTCTTCTGGATATCGAGAAGATCGTTCTGGGCCTTGGCGCGGATCACCGGGTCCAAGGCGCCGAAGGGCTCGTCCATCAGAAGAATGTTGGGTTCTGCGGCCAGTGCACGCGCCACGCCGACGCGCTGCTGCTGGCCGCCTGAGAGTTCATGTGGGAAACGGTCGGCATAGAGCGCGGGGTCAAGCTGGAAGAGGTGCATCAGCGCATCGATCTTGGCCGCGATGCGCTTGCGGTCCCAGCCGATCAGCTGCGGCACGGTCGCGATATTTTCGGCGACCGTCCGGTGCGGAAACAGGCCATGGCCCTGAATGGCATAGCCTATCTGGCGGCGCAGTTTGAAGCCGGGTATCGCGCTGACATCCTCTCCGTCGATCCGGATCATGCCGGAGGTTGGCTCCACCAGCCGGTTTATCATGCGCAGCAGGGTGGTTTTTCCCGACCCCGAGGTGCCGACGATGACGGTGACGGTGCGCGGCGCTACCGTTAGCGATACCTGATCCACGACGGTCGTATCGCCATATCGTTTCGTGATGGTGTCGATCTCGATCATGCCTTTTTCCTTCCGCCTGCGCTGAAGAGATTGCTGTCGATGAGGGCATCGAGTGTTATCGCGGCGGCAAAGCCGAGAAGAACGGTGGGCACGGTGCCAAGCAGCACGAGATCCATGGCCGTCTGCCCGATGCCCTGAAACACGAAAACGCCAAAACCACCGCCGCCGATCAGGGCCGCGATCGTCGCCAGCCCGATATTCTGCACCAGCACGATGCGAATACCGGTGAGGATGACCGGCATGGCCAGCGGAAATTCCACCCGCAGCAGCCGTTGCACCGGTGTCATGCCAAGGCCGCGCGCCGCTTCCCGCACCGCCTGCGAAACCCCGGCAAGGCCGACCACCGTGTTGGAAACCACCGGCAGCAGCGAATAGAGAAACAGCGCCACGAAGGCGGGCGCCATGCCGATGCCGGCAATGCCGATCTTCGCTGCACCCGGGACCGTGGCCGCGATCCATCCGAGCGGCGCGATCAGCAAACCGAAAAGGGCGATGGAGGGGATGGTCTGGACGATATTGAGGGTATTCAGCACCCCCGCCCGCAGCCGTTCGACCTTGTAACAGAGGATGCCGAGCGGAATACCCGCGATGGTCGCCGCGATCAGCGAGCCGATGGCAAGCTCCACGTGCCGCAGGGCCTCGGTCCAGAATATATCGGCCCGGCCGGTATATTCCTTGATGATGGAGAGATCGTTCCAGAGGCCGCTTGTCAGT
>NZ_PHGS01000010.1:0-158144 GCF_003031125.1 Agrobacterium sp. LAD9
CGGTTGAGGAGCCAGCGGCGCCGGCATCAGAAGGTCTGGAACAGGAAATCGAGGATATCCGCAATCAGGGCACCGCTCTTACCGAGCGCCTGCTGAATGTGCGCGGCACCGGCAATGACGAACCGATCCGCCGTGAAATCGCAAGGATTGCCGCTGAGATGATCGCGCTCACGGCTGCGCAGGAGGGCGAGACATCGCCCATTCCGGGGCTGCTTGCCAAGGCCTCCAAGTCATCCGGCCGCGAGAGCCTTGCGAAGCGGGCGAAGGTGGTGATGGAGAAGCGGAAACACTGAGCGTGAGGGTGTGGTTTTACCCCCTCTGCCCTGCCGGGCATCTCCCCCTCAAGGGGGGAGATCAGCAGGAGGCGCTATCACCCCTCCATTCGGAAACGTTGACATGGGCGAGACCTAACCACGAGTCGATCTCCCCCTCGAGGGGGAGATGCCCGGCAGGGCAGAGGGGGTAAACCACACCCGCCGAGGACCTAAACCCGCCCGATCACTCCCGCCATCTGATAAAGCGCCAGCCCCGAAGCCGTCCCCGCATTCAAGCTATCCAGCTGCGGCGATTGCGCAATCCGCGCCGTATGAAACCGCGAGAGCACCGATTGCGGCAACCCCTCGCCTTCCGTGCCGATGACAAGCGCCATGCGCTCGGAGCGGGGAATATTGCGGATCTCGGTCTCGCCACCAGGCGAAAGGCTCCAGATCGCAAACCCGGCCTCAGAAAGCCGCTCCAGCATCTCCACCGCACCGCCGCCGCGATGATAGGGAACCGAAAGAACTGATCCGACGGAAACACGCAGCGCCTTGCGATAGAGCGGATCGCAGCAGGTCTCGTCGAGAAACACCGCATCGGCATAAAAGGCCGCCGCATTGCGGAACATCGCCCCGAGATTATCGTGATTGGAAATGCCGCAGCCCACGAGCACCAGTGAAGACGGAGGAAGCGCCGCCGTCATTTCGGTGAGCCCGCGATCCTGAACCCGGCGGCCGAGCGCCAGAATGCCGCGATGCAGGTGAAAACCGACAATGCCATCAAGCACCGGCGCTTCGGCCACGTAAACAGGCACATCATCAGGAAAATCGGCAAGAATATCCGCAACGCCGGAAAGCCGGTTGCGCAGGATCAGGATGCTTTCCGCCGCAAAATCACCACCCGCCTTGTGGGCGGCTGCCAGCATGCGCAGCACCACCGTGCCTTCGGCAATGAAACGCCCCTGCCGGCCGGTGAGGTCGCGCTCGCGAATATCGCGAAAGGCGGCGATGCGCGGATCGGCGGGATCCCCGACCGGGATCAGCGCCCGCCCGTCCAGCAGGTCATTGCCCTCACTGGCCATCAACAGTCACATCGGCAAGGAACCGGCCGGCCGCGACGTTGAAGACCAGCGCCTTGCGCGTGCCGTTGGCGAGCCGGCCGTAAAACAGCATGTCGCCGCCGGAATAGCTGACATTGTCGATCGTGAAGCCCTGCGGCAGGCTGGCGGTGACCGCGATCGGACCATTGCCGGTCGGGACGGCGAGGTTTGGCGCTTCCGCCTGGGTCTGAACCGCTTTCGACGGCCCCATCGCCTTGTAGACAACCGCACCGAAGACGGCCATAAGGCTGATAAACATCACGGAGCCCGACACGATCTGCAAACGGATCATCTTGCGACGAACTTTTTCCATGGCCGGATCAAGCGGCTTGTCTTCCTGTTCGTCTTGCTCGATCTGCGTCATCGGGTTCCCTGAAATGCTGATGGATCGGAAAAATAAGAATGAACGACCCCTTTAAACAAGGCGGAGACGCAAGGAAAGTCCTGATTGCCGGGGAAGACGCCGAAGGCCGCCTCGATTCCTGGCTGGCGGGCGAGGTGAGCGGCGACTTCTCCCGCAGCCGCCTGAAGGCCCTGATCGAGCAGGGCGCGGTTTCTCTCAACGGCCAGCCGGTGACGGAGCCGAAAAAGAAGGTGCATCCCGGCGATCGCATCGAGATCGTGATGCCGGAACCGGAAGACCCGGAACCCAAGGGCGAGGACATTCCGCTCGACGTGGAATATGAGGATGAAGACCTGATCGTGCTCATCAAGCCCGCCGGGCTCGTCGTGCATCCGGGCGCCGGCAACTGGACGGGAACGCTGGTCAACGCCCTCATCCACCATTGCGGCGACAGCCTTTCCGGCATTGGCGGCGTCAAGCGGCCGGGCATCGTGCACCGGCTGGACAAGGAAACGTCAGGCGTCATGGTCGTGGCGAAGAACGACAATGCCCACCGGCATCTCGCCGCGCAATTTGCCGATCACGGCCGCACCGGACCTTTGGAGCGGGCCTACAAGGCCGTCGTCTGGGGCCGCCCGCGCACCCTGCGCGGCACCATCGACGCAGCACTCGGCCGCAGTGCCGACCGCACCAAACGCGCCGTCAAGCACGAGGATTCGGATGACGCCCGCGAGGCGATCACCCATTATGAGGTGATGGAGCGTTACCATGAACGACCGGACGCCACCTGCCTCGCCTCGATGGTGGAATGCCGCCTGGAAACCGGCCGCACCCACCAGATCCGCGTGCACATGGCCCATATCGGCAATCCGCTGATCGGTGATCCCGAATATGGCGCCGCCTTCCGCACCAAGGCGAACCTGCTCGAAGAACCGGCAAAAAGCACCGTTGGCCGCTTTCCGCGCCAGGCGCTGCATGCCTATCTGCTCGCCTTCGAACATCCCCGTACAGGCGAGGTGATGGAGTTCGAAACCGACCTCCCGGATGACATGGAAGCGCTGCTCGCCGCATTGCGCGGCTGAAAAACCTGCATGGCGCGGTCAAAAAAACTGCGCCATGTATTTCGCCGGAAGCCCCGGATAATAAAAAAAGATTAGCGGATAGCGATATTCCGCAGTCGGTCCTTTTTATAGACCGCCCCAATTTCGCTTCAATCGTCACACCTCCTCGGCCCCCGCAAAGCTTGAAACCGCCGCCGTGAAAACCGTGGCCGCACAAGAGCTTGGCGACCACTGACGCCGCAGGAAACGCCGAACGTTCAATTCGCCTCCCTCGAACGGAACCGGCATGATGACGGGATCTCTCGCGAATGAATATCGAAGACCGCCGGTTTATATTTCAGGAGTTGCGCAGCGTCGAAGGCTATATCGATCCGCCCGATGCGCTTGTCTTCAAGGCGCTGCTGCAGGCGCAGACGAGCCGGGGTCTCGATGGCGGCATGGCGGAAATCGGCGTTTATTATGGCCGCTCCTATTTCCTGCTGCGCAAATTCGCCCAGGCACAGGAAAAGGTGCTGGGCGTCGACCTGTTCGATCTCGACCCGCCCGAAGATGGTAGCCTCGACCAATATGAGCGCCTGATGGAAAACGGCCGCCGGCTGGGTTTTGCGATGGATGAGGAACTGATCATCAGGGGCGACAGCACGCGGCTGGCACCCGCCGACATCACCTCGAAGATCGGCCCAGCCCGTTTCTTCAGCATCGATGGCGGCCACCACCTGCACCATGTGCTGGCCGATGCAAAACTGGCGATGGAGGTGATCGCGCCGCACGGCGTCATCGTCTTCGACGACACCTTCAACCCCGCCTGGCCGGAGGTGACGGTGGGCGTCGCCGATTTCCTTCGCACCCATGGCCATAACCTCGTCTGCTTCGGCATGACCAAATACAAGACCTATGTCTGCCGGCGGGAATTTCACGCGACCTATGCCGGCGCGATTGCCGCCGATCCCGATCTGCAGGGGTTGGGCCATGTCGAGACGCAGTTCCTCGGCTCGAAGGTGGTTCGCCTTCATAATCCCATGCGCCGGCGGGTCATGTATGAGCTGATGGTGCGCTCCGGCCTTGGCGGTTTTTCGGAACGAATCTACCGTTCGAAAGTTAAACAGGTCAAAGAGGGTGTCGCCTCAACATAACGCATGTGTGAACGCAGCGTTCGCTTGAAACGCGGCGGGCGCGTACATATCTGTCACATGGGTTCGTGCGGGGTCGGTAACGACCCGCAGCTTACGGTGCGCCTCCGGCGGGTTAATCGCCGACCAAAGAGGGTGCCGTTCCAGACCATAGATAAGGGGGTGCTTTATGGCCCGCAATAGTTTGCCTACGATTACAGCCGGCGAAGCCGGTCTGAATAGATATCTCGACGAAATCCGCAAATTTCCGATGCTGGAGCCGCAGGAAGAATACATGCTTGGCAAGCGCTACGCCGAGCATGGTGACCGCGACGCCGCCCATAAGCTCGTCACCAGCCATCTGCGTCTCGTCGCCAAGATCGCCATGGGTTACCGCGGTTACGGCCTGCCGATCGGCGAAGTCGTGTCCGAAGGCAATGTCGGCCTGATGCAGGCGGTCAAGAAATTCGATCCGGAACGTGGTTTCCGTCTGGCCACCTATGCCATGTGGTGGATCAAGGCTTCGATCCAGGAATATATCCTGCGCTCGTGGTCGCTGGTGAAGATGGGTACGACGGCCAACCAGAAACGCCTGTTCTTCAACCTCCGCCGGCTGAAAGGCCGCATCCAGGCGATCGACGACGGCGATCTGAAGCCGGAACACGTCAAGGAAATCGCCACCAAGCTGCAGGTTTCCGAGGAAGAAGTCATCTCGATGAACCGCCGCCTGCATGGCGACGCGTCGCTGAATGCGCCGATCAAGGCGTCCGAGGGCGAATCCGGCCAATGGCAGGATTGGCTGGTGGATGACCATGAAAGCCAGGAAGCCGTGCTGATCGAGCAGGACGAACTGGAAACCCGCCGCCGCATGCTGGCCAAGGCCATGGGCGTGCTGAACGACCGCGAACGCCGCATCTTCGAGGCCCGCCGGCTTGCCGAAGACCCGGTGACGCTGGAAGAACTCTCCTCCGAGTTCGACATCAGCCGCGAACGCGTGCGTCAGATCGAGGTTCGCGCCTTCGAGAAGGTGCAGGAAGCGGTGCAGAAGGAAGCGCTGGAAGCCGCGCGTGCTTTGCGCGTGGTGGATGCTTAAGGCGACACTCTCTTAAGGAGAGCACGCCATCCACGAACGACATCATCCTCGGCCCTCGGCCGAGGATTTTTTATGTGTGAAAGCCAAATGGGGATAAATGTCCGGCAAACGCCCCTCGCCAACCGTCGAGTCCTCACCATGACAACCCATCGACCGTCATACCGGCCTTGAGCCGGAATCCAGCCGACGCGCGTCTACGCGGCGAGAAGAGTCCTTTCAGCCCAAGGACTTGGGCTGGCTGGATACCGGCTCAAGGCCGGTATGACGGAAGAGGGAATCTCGCCGGGCAATAAGCCAGTGCTTGGATATGTTGAAATGTTAAGGGCGGCCTGAGCCGCCCTTAAATCATCACTGTCCGGTCGCCGGCGCTGCCGCCGCCCATTCGCTGAGCGCCTTGTCGAAGGCGGCGATGCCGTCATTGCCCTTTTGCAGGGTCAGCAGCGCACGCCGGCCATTGCGATACGACACCGGAATGTCGATCCAGTTGCGGCTCTTCAGCAGCTCCAGATTGGTCTTCATCGCATCCGGGAAGTCGTTGAGCGCGATCATGTGGAAATCGTCGGTGATCTTGGCCGGAACCGCGATCAGCGCGTTGCCGCGATCCTGCTCGGTGCTCTTCATCGCAATGCGCTGGACGCTGTCGATGGCGCCGCCTTCGAAGCCGGGCGAAACTGAGAAGACGATCTCGATCAGATGGCTCGCCGGCAGCGACGGATCGGTATTGCGCTTGAAGGTGATGAGCGCGCTGAGGCCACGGCCAGGAACCGTGATCTGGCCCTGCACGGTGGGCGAAGGTTTGCCTTCGCCGTCACTTTCCTGCTGCAGCGACCAGGAAACGCTGCCCTGAATGGCGGTCGGCACCGTCTGGCCCAGCACTTCCTCATAAAGGAACATGCGGTCACCGGTGGCGGCAGCGGCAGGCTGCTGTGCCGGCGGCGTACCCGCTGGGGTTCCGGCGGGTACGCCGGCATTATTGGCCGGAGCCTCGCCCGCGGGCGGCGGCGCGACATTCTGCTCATAGACCGATTGGCCTTCGGCCGTCACCGGCTGGCCGTTCGCACCGGCGGCAGGTCCCTCGTCACGCTCGGTGCCATCGGCCAGAAGCCGCTGGGTAAACTTGGTGCCGGTGACGGAGCCGTCATCGCCATGGGTCGGGGTCTGATGGTTGGTCGGGGTAGTCGGCTGCTGCCCGGTGGCGGGCGGCTGCTGGGTCGCCGGCGGTGTCGGCGTCTGCGCCTCACCCGTGCCGTTCGAAGAGGTCTGGGTGTTGCCGCCGTTCTGTGCGGAACTGACCAGCCCGCCGACCATATCGTTCAGCGCATCGCGGTTCATCCACACGGCATAACCGCCGCCGGCAAGCAGCGCCACGCCGACAAGGGCAAGCACCAGCGACGCATAGTTGCGGCGCGGCTTCTTCTTGACCATATAGGCGGGCGTCGCGGCGGCAGCGCCCACGCCATTCGTTTCGTCCGAAGCCTGACGGGTGGACGGCGACGCGCCGTCATAACCGATCAGCTCGTCCAGATCGTCCCAGGGTGTGCGTTCCTTATTGTCCTTTGCCGCGGCCTGATCACCGAAGGGATCGTTATCCGCGCGCGGCAGCGCCGGCGCGTCCTTGGCGGGAATGGCAATATCCGCATCCTGGAAGTAAGACGAGAAATCCTCGACCACGGCTGTCTTTTTCGGAGCCTGCTCTTCCGTCTGGCGATGTTCGTCAAAATCGTGCCGACCACCAAAGGCGGGCGCGTGCTCCACGGCGGCAGGGCCCAAATGGTCGTCCGCCTCGCGACGCTCATCGTCTTCGTAAGGGGCCGGCTCGAAGCTTACTTCCGGTTCCTGGTAATGCTGCGCAGCGTAACCGGCAACGAGCGGACGTTCGTCGGTCTCGTTGCGAACCTCTTCATATTCCTCGGCGGCCGGACGCAGATCGTCATCCCGCGCTTCATCGAGCTTGCGCCAGTCATCCTCATCCACCGGCTGTGCCCAATGGGAAGGAACGGAATCATCGGCGGGGCCGGGCGCCGTTTCAGGCTCCGGCTGTTGAGCCGGCTCTTCATCCGCCCGCGTGAAATAGGTGCCAACGGCCTCGTCGGAAACGTGTGCCGGGGCCGGAGCGGCATGAACCGTTTCCGGCGCATCATAAAGCTCTTCCGGCTCGTGTTCGCCGTGACGCTGCTCCTCATCGGCAACGGCTTCGACGTGCCGGGGCTCTTCCTCTTCGGCCGGTTCTTCGTAAACCGGCTCCGGCTGTGCAGGCTCGGCGGGTGCGGGCTCTTCATAGACCGGCTCGTGCCGTTCCTCTTCCTGCTCAGCCTGTTCCACAGGTTCGGCGGCGCGGGCCTCGTCTGCGTCGGCAGCATCCTGCTGGTAATAGGATGCCGCCGTCTCTTCGGCTGCCGGGGAGATAGCGTCATCATCCTCAAGCGCGGGAAGCGCCTCGGCATATTCGCTGTCGACCTCGGCAATGGCGGCGTCCAGCTTGGCGATCTGCCGGCGCAACAATTCTTCCGGCGGACGTGGCTTCATATTCTCGAGTTGGCGCACAACCGCACTGCGCGCCTTGTCGTAAACCTTCGCCCGGTTTTCGGGAGTATTGTTCGCCAAGCCATCCACGGCCTTGCGAATGACTGCTACAAAATCCGCCATAAGCACTTTCTCGTCGTGACCGGCGACGTACCGGCCCGATATGGTTTATGAATCTAGATCGCCGAGGACATTAATCCTCAAACGGATCAGTCACAAGTATGGTGTCGTCACGCTCCGGACTTGTCGACAGAAGCGCGACAGGCGCCCCGATCAATTCCTCGACCTGACGGACATATTTGATTGCCTGAGCAGGCAAATCCGCCCATTTTCGGGCACCGACGGTAGATTCTTTCCAGCCTTCCAGTGTGACGTAGATCGGCTCGACCCGCGCCTGCGCGCCCTGGCTTGCCGGAAGATGGTCGATTTCCTGCCCGTCAAGCTTGTAGCCGACGCAGATTTTCAGCTCGTCGAGACCGTCGAGAACGTCAAGCTTGGTAAGCGCGATGCCCGTAATACCATTGGTGGCGACCGACTGGCGCACCAGCGCGGCATCAAACCAGCCGCAGCGGCGCTTGCGGCCGGTGACGGTGCCGAATTCATGACCCTTCTCACCCAGGAACTGGCCGATCTCGTCATTCAGTTCGGTCGGGAACGGGCCTTCGCCAACACGGGTCGTGTAGGCCTTGGTGATGCCGAGAATATAACCCAGGGAACCCGGACCCATGCCCGAACCGGCAGCGGCCTGGCCGGCAACCGTGTTCGACGAGGTCACGTAGGGATAGGTGCCGTGGTCGATATCGAGCAGCGAGCCTTGAGCACCCTCAAACAGGATGCGCGCACCGGCGCGGCGCTTCTTGTCGAGCAGCAGCCAGACGGTTTCGCTGAACGGCAGGATGCGCTCGGCGATCGAGCCCAGCTCTTCCATGATGGTTTCATGCGACACTTCGGCAGCGCCGAAGCCGCGACGCAGCGCATTGTGATGCGTCAGGATGCGGTCGACCTTGGCCGAAAGCGCTTCCATGTCGGCGAGATCCATGACGCGGATGGCGCGGCGGCCGACCTTGTCTTCATAGGCCGGGCCGATGCCGCGGCGCGTGGTGCCGATCTTGGTGCCGCTGTTGGAGGCGGCGTCTTCGCGCATGCCGTCCAGTTCGCGGTGCAGCGAAAGAATGAGCGTGGCGTTGTCGGCGATGCGCAGGTTTTCCGGCGTGACCTTCACGCCCTGCGCTTCCAGACGGCCGATTTCGGCGATCAGCGCATGCGGATCGACCACGACGCCATTGCCGATGACGGCAAGCTTGCCGGGACGCACGACGCCGGACGGCAGAAGCGAAAGCTTGTAGCTGACACCGTCGATGACAAGTGTATGGCCGGCATTATGACCGCCCTGATACCGCACGACGACATCTGCCCGCTCGGACAGCCAGTCGACAATCTTGCCTTTGCCTTCGTCGCCCCATTGCGAGCCGACCACCACAACATTCGTCATTTCTTGCTTTCCTGCTCATGGCGCTTGCGCGCCCGATAACCCGATGGGAAACCCAAACCCGCGAATGTATACTGTGTTGTTTTACGGAAAGCGACCCTGTTTCTTATGGAGAATTTTGCTTTTTCCGTGACAAGGCGCGGATTTCCCGCATTATCTCGCCCCGTGGGGGCCAAGCGCGGGCGCAAGACCGCCATTCACCCCTTAGCCGTTTTCCCGCCCCGTGAAGAAGCGAAACATCAGCGTGCCCTCCAAAGCCTATATCGCCCTCATCATCGCCACGCTCTGCTGGGGCGGCAACACCGTTGCCGGCAAGCTCGCCGTCGGCCACATCAGCCCCATGGCCTTCACCTTCCTGCGCTGGGTCTTTGCCGTCGCCATCATCTTCGCCATTTCCGTGCCGCAGCTCATCAAGGACTGGCCGGTGGTGAAAAAGCGCCTGCCCTATTTCCTTGTGCTCGGCAGCGTCGGTTACACAGCCTTCAACGTGTTTCTCTACACGGCCCTGCAGCACACCTCGGCCATCAATGCCGCCGTCATCCAGGCCGGCATTCCCATGGTTATCTTCGTGCTGAACTTCATCCTGTTCCGCACCCGCGTGCTGTTCGGCCAGATCGCCGGTTTCTGCCTCACCATTTCAGGCGTGGCGCTTCTCGCCTCGCATGGCGATCCGGTCTCGCTGCTGCAGCTGGAAATGAATGTCGGCGACGCCGTCATGCTGCTCGCGGTTCTGGTCTATGCCATCTACACCGTCATTCTGCGCTGGAAACCGGCGGTCGACTGGCGCACGCTGATGGCCATCCCCGCCTTTTTTGCCCTCCTCACCTCCGTCCCGCTGGTTTTCTGGGAAATGTCGCGCGACAGCGTCGTCTGGCCGGATCAAAAGGGCTGGGTGCTGGTGGTCTATGCCGCCATTTTTGCGTCGCTCATCGCGCAGATCCTCTACATCAAGGGTGTGGAACAGATCGGCGCCAACCGCGCCGGCCTCTTCATCAACCTCGTGCCCGTCTTCGGCACGTTGCTGTCCGTCTTCGTGCTCAGTGAAACCCTGCACACCTATCAAATCGCGGCGCTCGTGATGGCACTGGCAGGCATTGCCGTGGCGGAACGAAAAAAATCGCCGGCTTCCTGAACCCATAAGGGTCAGGAAAACCGGCGTAGTCTGGCAGGCATGAAAGAATGGAGCATCGGATCGAAAACTGTTTCCGATGCTCGAACGAAAGGTCAGAGCGCGGTTTCTCGCTCAGCCGGAGAAAGGACGGCGTTGCCGAGGACGATATCGCCCTTGTCGGTGGTAACGATCAGCACTTTTTCGAGCGATCCGTCATTGTTCAGCGAAAAGGCAAGGCGCAGGGCGCTCGAAGACCAGCCGGCGCCGGCGAGCGCAGCACGCTTGATCGCGGCGCAATCACCGCAATCGCCAAGGCTTAACGACGGCGTTGCCGGAACATCGGCTGCAAAACCGGAAAAATAATCATCGAGCGCGCCCATTGTGGCGTTCACATCGCGGTTGACGCGCAGCAGTTCCTCGCGGCGCTCGCCGGTCAGCGGCGCGGCGATGGTGGAAACGCATTGGCCGGCGGAAAGAACGCAGCCATCAAAACCACCCGGCGCGGAAATGCCGATCTGGGTGACAGCGCTTTTCTCGACGGCAGCAAAACCACGGGCAAAACCGGCAGCACCGGCCGCATCGGCATGGGTGGACATGGAAGCAACGGCAATTCCGCAGATGGCGGCAGCAATAATCTTCTTCAGCATTTCATACCCCGTTTTGCGATCCGCCGGCTTGTGCCGGTCTCGATTTCTGTTTCGTGGAAGCGTCTCTTTCAAAGGCCGCTCCCCGTCTGTGATCCCACAATGGCACAGCACTGTTTTCAGCCGCTTTAAGCCGATTGCTACAATTTTATCGGTTTTCATTTTTGTACAGAGAACGCTTTTTTTCGAATATGCGCCGGTATCGTCGCCGCGAATTCCGGGGCAACGTCGGGAAGCGATAAAGGGGCCGCATCGCTGCGGGGGTATCAAAGGGTAGTGCAGGGTTTTTGCAGACGATGCGGCCCCGGCTTCAAACATATGACCCGCCCACCAAACCGGTTCCTGTTTGGAGGATGGGCATATGCCGGCCGCCTCAACCGTGACATCGGGAAACTCCCCGGTTTCGGCCGCCTGCCCCGCCCATCCTGCGCCGCGCGCACGCCTGATGACCGGGATGGGCCGAGTATAGCCGGGCCGGCGGGACCGGGGACGCGCGGGGATAAACGCATCTTGAAAAAGGCGCTCGGGGGGCGGTTTCGCCCCATCCCGGACACAGGAATTTTCAGCGGGTTAACAGGCCCCTGATCGGCGGCATTTGAATTAACCTTGTCTTAAAACCCGACGTTAATGGTTAGCAATTTAAGAATAGCGGAACGAAAGGGTTCCGTTATGCGTGGCGTATCTGCCGTTGTTTTCCTGATGCTCGTTCTCGCCGGCTGCGCCACCGCACCGTCGCAGGTGACCAATGCCTGTGCGATTTTCGAGCAGCGGAACGGCATCTTCAACAATTGGCGGCGCGACGCAAAGGCGGCCGAGCGGGAGTTCGGCGTGCCGGTGCCTGTCATGATGGCGACGATCTACACCGAATCCGCCTTCCGCCCCTATGCGCGGCCGCCCCGCACCAAGCTTCTCGGTTTTATTCCGTGGAAACGCCAGTCTACGGCCTATGGTTATGCACAGGCGCTTGATGGCACATGGAGTGTTTACCAGCGTGAAACCGGCCGCTGGTCGGCAAGCCGCACCGATTTCACCGATGCCATCCACTTCGTCGGCTGGTATCACGCCAAGAGCCGGCGCGAAAACGGCATTTCGCTGAACGACCCCTACAATCTCTACCTCGCTTATTATTCCGGCCATGGCGGTTATGCGAAGGGCAGCTGGCGCAACAATTCCGCGGTCCAGAAGGCCGCCCGCCGCTCCGCCAACATGGCGATGCGTTACGAAGCACAGCTGCAGCAATGCGGATATCGCTGAGGCTGGGGCGGGAATAGCCTAGTCTGCGGTTGCTAGTGCCCAAACCTCTCCTCCGTCATCCTCGGGTCAAGCCCGAGGATGAAGTCGAGTTTGTGCGACGCTTTTTCAGGAACTGACATGCGCCTGAGTTCCCCACCTGAGGGAGAAAGCCGATAGTAGCGGCGCACTTTACGCCCCATAAGCCGCCAGAAAACCCCTGACCGCATCGATCTCGACGGAGCGGATTTCATGCCCGCCCGGGTGCCACACGGTTTCCACCGTGCCGCCCTGCGCCTTGAGGCTCTGTTCCAGCGCCTTGGTCAGCGGCACCGGGCAAATCGGATCGCGTTCACCGGCCGTGATCAACACCCGGCGCGTGGCTTTGGCGGGGGAGATCTTCGGCTCGAACGGGATGAGCGGATGCATCAGCACCGCAGCGTCGAAAAGCTCGGGCTGTTCGATCAGCACATTAGCAAGAATATTCGCGCCATTGGAAAAACCGAGGCCGATGACCGGACCGGCCTGATAATGCTCCCGGTTCGCCTTGACGAAATCGGCGAGCTTTTCGGTTGCGCGCTGAAGGTCGGCCATGTCGTAGACGCCCTCGCCCGTACGCCGGAAAAACCGCGCCGCGCCGTGTTCGGAAACATCGCCGACCGGTGAGAGAATGGTGGCCTCAGGCAACAGACGCGAGCCGAAATCAAAGAACTGGTTTTCATCACCGCCGGTGCCGTGCAGCAAGACGAAAAGCGGAGCACCCGCAACGCCGGCGCGGGATTTGTGGAAATAGCTGTCCTTGGTCATGGGAGAATCCTTTCTGAAAGGAGGAGGTTCAACGGCTTCCGCGCGGCCTCTTCGGCCAGGCAGAGCGATCAGATGGAGCAAACGGATGCGGCTTGTTTCTTCTCCCCGCCGGGGAGAAGGTCGCGGCAGCGGGATGAAGGGGGCAAGGGTGCGATCTATAGCTGACGTTGCCCCCTCATCCGACCCTTCGGGCCACCTTCTCCCCAAACGGGGAGAAGAAATACGTGGCAATGTCCTGCCAAACGCTATCGAGCGGTTAAACCGCCTTCTCGTCGCCCAGCGGCTCCAGATGCTCTTCCAGCACGGAGCGCAGATGCGCATGCTGGGTCGGCAGCTTCAGCGCCTCGCCGAGATGGGCGGTGTCCTCGTCGCGGTCGAAACCGGGCTCGTTGGTGGCCACTTCGAACAGCACGCCGCCCGGGGTGCGGAAATAGATCGCCCAGAAATAATCGCGGTCGATGACAGGCGTCACCTGATAGCCGGTATCCATCAGCGCCTTGCGCACCTCCAGCTGCTTTTCGCGGTTTTCGACTGCGAAAGCGATGTGGTGGACGGACCCTGCACCTAGCCGCGCGCCAGAGATATTCGGCATGGTTTCGATGTCGATAAAGTCAGCACCGTTACCGCCGGGCATACCGAGGCGCAGAACGCCGTCCTGGCGATCCACTTCCTGATAGCCCATGAATTTCAAGAGCTCGGCGGTCGCACCTTCATCGCGAAGTCGCAACGAGGCACCCTGAAAGCCGTGGATCGCCTGATCCGCGCCGACGCCGTTGCCGATCCACTGCGCACGATTGTCGTCCCTGACTTCAACCAGCGCAAAACCGTCTCCATCGGGACCTGCGAAATGCAGGCGCTTGTTGCCAAAGGCTTCATCGGCCTTCAGGCCATCCACGCCGGCCTTGGAAAGACGGTCCTGCCAGTAGCCGAGCGATCCCTCGGGAACGGAAAACAGCGTCGTGCCCACTTCGCCGGTGCCGGGACGGCCACGAGCGATATGCGGGAACGGGAAATAGGTCATGACGGAGCCGGGCGTGCCGACTTCATCACCATAATACAGGTGATAGACGTCAGGCGCGTCGAAATTGACCGTCTTCTTCACCCGGCGCAGGCCGAGCGTATCGGTGAAAAAACTGTTGTTCTGACGCGCGCTCGCCGCCATCGACGTGACGTGGTGCAGGCCCTTGATCTGGTTGAGCATGATAAACCCCTTTTTGCCTGGCGAGCCTCATGGTTGGGCCTGCCCTGTTCATGGCGTCAAGATGGGGTAACAGCGCTCTCAGGCATAGAGTGGACAACGGGAACGGATTGTTCCCGAATGGTGAACGATAAAACCGACTGTTCAACGAGCCCGATGGGGCAGTTCAATGATCGTCGGCAACGCCCAGGGTCCAGTAGCCGACGGCGCGCAGCGACGCTTTCGGGAAAGAAATCTCGTCGGTGAGGAAGGATTTTGCCGCCCTCGCCTCGGATTTTTCGCAGGCGACAAAGACGTGCAGGCCTTCATGATCCGCGCTCCAGGCATGGTCGCGCAACGCCTTTTCAATGAGGCCGGCGGTGCCGGCGGGCTTGCCGCGGCGATAAAGCCATGTCCACTCGACATTCGCCGCGCAGACGATCTCCTGCCGCTCGGCTTCGTCATCGACTTCAGCATAGACGTTGAGCTTTTTCCCAGCCGGCATTTCGGCTGCCATGCGCAGCATCACCGGCAGCGCCGTCTCGTCACCGGCGAAGACATAACGCTCGGCTTCCGGGCAAACACCGCTCGGGCCGATGATGCCGAGAACATCGCCGGGCTTCGCCGTCGCACCGAAGGTCGCGCCCGGCATGTGGTCGCCCTCATGCATGACGAAGTCGATATCGACTTCACCACGCGCGATATCGCCGGAACGGATGGTGTAGACGCGCCGTGTGAGAAGATCATCGCCCGCCGGCCAGACGATCGCCCCGGTGGGCGCAAGATAAGGCCAGACCGGTGCGCGGGCCTGATCCGGCACCAGAAGCAGGCGCACATGCATGCCGCCGGTCAGCAGCCTTTCGATGCCGCTTTCGACCGATACCACCAGCCGGCGCATATGCGGTGTCAGATTATACGCGCGGGCGACCTTGCCGACGAAAAGATTGGGCAGTTCACGCTGCTGCGCGCCATGGCCGCTCCAGCGGAAATCCAGCCCCGTCTCGCCGGAGAATTCGACGATATGCTCGGCCACCATGGCCTTTACCGACATCAATATATGTTCGGAAATGCAGCTGACCCTTGCAGCGAAATGGCCGCCTTCGGCGCTGAAGCTGCCATGGCCATATTCGGTCTTGAACCGCACTGTCGCACCGTCGCGTTCCATCTCCATATGCTCGGAAAAATGATCCTCAAAAGCATCGACGATCGACAGCGGATCGGACAGCGAGACGGAGGTTTCGGCAGACAGGAGAGACACGGGCATAATCCTTCACTTTGTAGTCCGGTTATCTTTAATCCCGACAACCGCAAAGCGTAAAGACATTTTATGAGTGTCTAGAGAAGGTTTTTGTCACTGCCCGCCGTTTCAGGCAATTGCCAGTCGATCGGCTGGCGGCCATGGGAGACGAGAAAGGCGTTTGCCTTGGAAAAATGGCCATTGCCGAAAAAGCCGTTATGGGCCGAAAGCGGGGACGGATGCGGCGAGCGCAGCACGAGGTGCTTGCGCTGGTCCACGAAGGCCGCCTTCTTCTGGGCATAGGAGCCCCAGAGCAGGAAGACGACATGGTCGCATTCGTCGTTGACAGCGCGGATGACGGCGTCGGTGAATTTTTCCCAGCCCTGCCCCTGATGCGAGGCGGCGCGGGACTCTTCCACCGTCAGCACGCTGTTGAGCAGAAGCACGCCCTGTTTCGCCCAGCTTTCCAGAAAGCCGTGACCCACCGGGCGAATGCCGAGATCGGCCTGCAATTCCTTGTAGATATTGACGAGCGAAGGCGGAATGCGCACGCCGGGCTGGACGGAAAAGCACAGCCCATGCGCCTGGCCAAGCCCGTGATAGGGATCCTGGCCTAAAATGACGACCTTGACCTCATCGAGAGGCGTGAGATCGAGAGCGCGGAAATATTCCGCGCCCTTCGGGAAGATGCGCTTGCCGGCGGTTTTTTCGGCAAGCAGGAACTCTTTCAGCTTGAGCATGTAGGGGCTTGCGAATTCGCCGGAGAGAACGCGCTTCCAGCTGTCTTCGAGTTTGACGCCTGCCTCTGCCATGCCTGCCTCCATCAGAGCTTATTTGAACCGGTTGCCGCGCTGCAGCACTTCGATCTTGTAACCATCGGGATCGCAGATGAAAAAGTATTTTGCGAAAGGCTGGCCCTTATAATCGGCCTCGATGATCTTGCCGGGAGAAAGGCCGACCTCGATGAAGCGCTGGTGTTCGGCGTCCACATCGGCAACGCTGACGGCAAGGTGGCCGTAGCCGTCGCCCAGCGCATAGGGCACCTCGCGGCCACGGTTGACGGTCAGTTCCAGCTCGAAATCGCCCTCGGCATTGCTGAGATAGATCAGCGTGAAATTCTCGAACTCGGCGCGTTCCGCAATTTCGAGGCCGAAAGCCTGTTTGTAAAATTCCACCGAACGCTTTTCGTCCAGCACCCGGACCATCGAGTGGATCAGCTTGGCCATGGTGTTTTCCTTCTTCTTCCTGTTGACGGCCCGGTTATGCTCCGGGCATCGCGGCCCAAGGGGATAAAGACTGAGCGTCGCGCTTTCAACCCTAAAGGCACTCTGCGACAGGACGTAGCGGCCCGATCACGGCAAATGTGATGGCAAAAACCCCTTGGTTTTTCAGGTGCGGCCGGAACCTGCGGCAACGGGACCGCATGGTTTTGGGCCCGCCGCTCTATCCTGAGTGCTGAACTCATGATACCGGCTAGGCATGCGCCTTTTATACCTCTGTCTTGGCTGGCTAATGGTCGCGACCGGCATTGTCGGCGCGTTTCTTCCCGTTTTGCCCACCACGCCGTTCCTGCTTCTGGCGCTCTGGTGTTTTTCGCGCTCTTCGCCAAAACTCGAGGCGTGGCTGCTGGCCCACCCCAGATTCGGCCCTTCCCTGCAGCGATGGCGCGAACGCGGCGCTATCGCCCGCAACGCCAAGATCGCGGCGCTTTCGGCCATGTCCGTCAGCTACGCCGCTTTCTGGTTCCTGAGCGAGCCGCCGCCGCTACGGGCAGCCATCGTCGCCGCCGTCATGCTCGGCTCTGCGCTCTTCATCGCCACGCGCCCGGAAAGCTAAGAGCGCTCCTAACGATGCCGCGACTGCGGCAGCACGTAGGGAATATGCCGCGCGGGCAACCGGCCGACGACGCCGCCAATGCCGTAGACCCTGGCGATGGTCTCGTCGCTGATCGTTTCCAGCGAAGGACCGCTCGCCGTCACCCGGCCGCCATGCATGACGATAAGTTGATCGGCAAATTCCGCCGCAAGATTGAGATCGTGCAGGATGGCGAGCACCAACCCACCGCCGCTTGCAAAGTCGCGCGCCGTTTCCAGCACTGCGATCTGGTGGCCGATATCGAGGCTGGCCGTCGGCTCGTCGAGGAAGAGCGCCCGCGCCTCACCATTTTCCACCGGAAAAGGCACCTGCGCCAGCGCCCGGGCAAACTGCACCCGCTGCTGCTCGCCGCCTGAGAGCATGTTGTAGGACCGCTGCTCGAAACCGCGCAGCCCGGCCTTGGCAAGCGCCCGGCGGGCCTGCTCTTCCGGCGCGCGCGACCCCTGTGCGACAGCCCCCATGCGCACGATTTCGAGCGCCGTGAAAGGAAACGCAAGCTGGGTGCTCTGCGGCAGCACGGCTCTGAGACGCGCAAGCTGGACCGGCGTGAAGGCCGGCAGGTCGATGTCATTATAGGCCACCGAGCCGCTCTCGGCGCGCATCTCGCCCGAGAGAACCTTCATCAGCGTGGATTTGCCGGCACCGTTGGGGCCGATGATGACATTGACCTTGCCGGGCTTCAGATCGACGCTGACCGTGTCGAGCAGCCGACGGCCGGAGCGGATGAGGGTGAGGTTTTCGGCCCGGATCATGACATGTTCCGCATGGAAAAGCCGCCGCGTCCCAAGAGCAGGAACAGGAAGACCGGCGCGCCGATGAGCGCCGTGACGACGCCGATCGGCAGTTCCGCAGGTGCGGCCACCGTGCGGGCGAAACTGTCGGCCAGCAGCAGAAGCGCCGCCCCGCCAAGTGCCGACGCCGGCAGCAAAAAGCGGTGCGACGGGCCAATGGCAAGGCGAAGCAGATGCGGCACGACGATGCCGACGAAGCCGATGGAACCGGCCGCCGCCACACTCGCCCCGCAGGCGGCAGCAACGGCCAGAATGACGATCCGTTTTAGCCGCTGCACCGGAATGCCCATGTGAAAGGCGGCCGCATCCCCGAGGATCAGCGCATCGAGCCCGCGGGCAACGAAGGGAATGATGGCGAGAACGACGATGATGAAAGGCAGGGTCGCGAGCACCTTGGCGGGCGTTGCACCGCCGAGCGAACCGAGCGACCAGAAGGTGATGTCGCGCAGCGCCCGGTCATCCGCCACGAAAATCATCAGCCCGGTCAGCGCGCCGCTGATTGCCGCCACCGCAATGCCGGCCAGAATGAGCGTGGTGGTGGAGGTCGCGCCGTCCTTGGTGGCGATCAGGTAAAGCACCCAGGTGTTCAGCAGCCCGCCGAAGAAGGCCATGATCGGCAGGAAATGCGGGCCGAAAAACACCGCCACCGTGGCAAGCGCGCCTTCCCCAAGGGAAATCGCCGCGACCGCAAACAGCGCCGCACCCGAGGTGACGCCGACAATGCCGGGATCGGCCAATGGATTGCGGAACAGGCCCTGCATCATCGCCCCTGAAACGGCAAGCCCGGCGCCGATCAACATGCCGAGCGCGGTGCGCGGCAGGCGCACGGCCTCGAGAATGATCCTGTCGCGCGCATCGAGCTGATCCGCGCCGCCGGTAAGATAGGCAATGAGCTCTGAAATGCCGACGCCCGTGGGTCCGCTGACAAGCGACACGCCACAGGCAAACAGCAGGATGCCGACGAGCACGGCAAGGGCGACAACCCCCTGGCGGGATCTGTCGCCGGCAACGCCGCCCTCGGTGGAACTCAAGATCGCAAGGCTCACGGCTTCACCACGTCAGGGTAGAGCTTGTTTGCCAACTCGCGACCGGCGGCAGGCGTGCGCGGGCCGAAACCGATGAGATAAAGCCCATCCATGCTAATGAGAGCCTTGCTTGCGGCGGCAGGCGTGGACTGGAAAGCGGGAAGCGCGAAAGTCTCATCCGCCTTGGCGGCGTGGTCGCCGCGCGCCATGGTCAGCACCACGTCGGGTGCCGCAGCAATGACCGCCTCATCCGTCAGCGGCTTGTAACCCGTGATCTCCTGAGCCGCATTGATGCCGCCCGCCATTTCGATGATCGCCGCCGCTTCGGTATCCTTGCCCGCCGCCATGATGCGGCCGCCGGCGGTGGAGAGCACGAAGAGAACACGCTTCCTGCCCTTTTCCGAGATGGCGGAGACATCCTTGGCGAGTGCATCGAGCCCAGCCCTGGTCTCGGCAGCCAGCGCCTTCGCCTTGTCCGAGAGACCCACGGCCGCGCCGACATCCTCGATCTTCTTGGGAATGGCGTCGCCGCTCGGCGGCGTATCGACGGTGACGAAAGGCACAGCACTTGCCTTCAAGATGGCGATGACATCGGCCGGGCCGGAGCCGTCTTCCGAAAGAATGAGATCCGGCTTCTGCGACAGGATGCCTTCCGACGACAGCGCCCGCATGTAACCTATGTCAGGCTTGGCGAGCGCATCGGCCGGATAGCTGCTGGTGCTATCGCGCGCCACGATACGATCTCCTGCACCCAGCGCATAAAGGATTTCCGTCACCGTGCCGCCCACTGCGACGATGCGTTTCGCCTCCGGATTACCCTTGTCCGAAGCCATGGCAGCCGGCGCGGCAAAGCTGATTGCGGCGGGCACGAGAGCGGCGAGAACGAAGGAACGAAGGCGGGAATTCAACATGGCGTTATCCTGAAACACGACCCGGCGCCGGTTTGCCCGCGCCACTAATCTTGAGTTCTTTACACATGTTTATACACCGCGCAATCGATAAGTGGAGTAAATTTGTTCGCTTTGTCGTGAACCCCTTCCCAACCCCATCCGGGCCGGATATCCTGACTGAAACAGGAGACTTAAAGGGAGACTTTCATGTTTATCGCAATGAACCGCTTTCGTGTCGTGCCGGGTTATGAAGACACCTTCGAATCCATCTGGCGCGAGCGCAAATCGCACCTCAGCGAACTGCCGGGCTATATCGAATTTCACATGCTGAAAGGCCCGAAGGCGGACGACCATACGCTTTACGCCTCGCACACCGTCTGGGCCACCAAGGATGACTTCCTTGCCTGGACGAAATCCGAACAGTTCCGCGCCGCCCACGCCAAGGCCGGCGAAAACCGCGGCAAGGTGGAATATCTCTCCGGCCCGCATTTCGAAGGCTTCGACGTCATCATCCATGAAGACAAGAATGGCGACCGCCGTTCGATTGCCGCCTGAGGTCGTCCGATGAGCATTGCAGCCCAGAAGACCGACGATGACAGGCAGGTCCGCGCCGCAGCCGCCCTTGCCGAAAAGCCCGATGGCATCGTGGAGGCCATTGCCGCCAAGGCCGAGGTGACGCCTGCCGAAATCCTGGCGATCCTGCCCGAAGGTGCGGCCGTTTCCGCCGCCGCCAACCAGTTCGACGCCATCTGGAACGAGATGCGCGGCTGGGGCGAAGTCCTGATGATCGTGCAGACCGGCGACATCGTGCTGGAAGTGCCTGGCCACCTGCCGGAAGGCAGCGAAAGCCATGGCTGGTTCAACATCCACGGCGACAGCCCCATCGGTGGTCACATCAAGAAGGACAATTGCGCCGGCATTACCTTCGTCGATCGCGGCTTCCACGGCCGTCGCTCCTGTTCCGTCTGGTTCATGAATGCCGCCGGCGGCGCCATGTTCAAGATTTTCGTCCGCCGCGACGAGAACAAGGAACTGCTGGCCGGGCAACTCGCGAAGTTCGAAGCACTGCGGGACGGTTTCCGCGGCTGAGAGCTGAGCGGATGCCGCTGGCAAGGAATTGCTCCCTTGGACGATGCGGCCTCCCTCCACCCTCATTCCTATGCTCGTCACAGGAATGAGGGCGGTGGGCATGCAAATGGCATAGAATCCTCCCGTCGCTCCCTTGCCATCCACACCAAATGTCCACCTGACCGGGTGTGAAAATCCGGTTCATCGCCCGTTCAGTGCCGTTTTCTATCATCCGTTGAAATTCGAACGGAACCAGCACGGAGCAAGCACCATGACCGACCGCCAACCTCTTCTTTCGCGCCGCAGTTTCGCCGGGCTTGTCGCACTTGCGCCGCTGTTTGCGGCAAGTGGTGCGGCTGCCGCGCCGGCAAGTCTGCGCGGCAGCGTCTCCTATCGCGAGCGCATCGCCCTGCCGCCGGGCGCGACCGTCACCGTGCGCCTGATCGATGTTTCGCTGGCGGATGCCCCGTCGCAGACGATTGCCGAAACCACCATCCGCCCGCGTGGCCAGGTGCCGGTGCCCTTCGTGCTGCGTTATGATGACCGCGACATTCGTGGCCGCCGTTCCTATGCGCTGAGCGCCGAAATCCGCGACCGCGACCGTCTGCTCTTCACCACCACCCGCCGTTACTCCGTGCTCGCCAGCGGACGTGACGATACCGATCTCGTGCTGGAGCGCGTGGGGGCGGGTCCGGGCAGACCGGAGCCGGAAGCCGGCATCGATGGACGCTGGTTGGTGCAGGAAATCCGCGGCGAACGGATTCGCGGCCGCCGCCAGGCGACGCTGGAAATTACCCGCGAGGGCCGCGTTTCCGGCAATGCCGGCTGCAACGGCATCGGCGGCGAGGTGAAGATCAGCCGCAACCGCATCGATTTCGGCCGGATGATCTCCACCCAGATGGCCTGCGCACCCGACATCATGCGCCAGGAGCGGCAGTTCATCGACGCGCTGGAAGGCGCGCGCTCCTTCCGGCTGGAACCGCGCCGCGGCACGCTGGAACTGATCGACGGCCGCGGCCGCCCGGCCATGCGCCTGCGCCGCGCCTGAGGCCAGCAACGGCACCACTGAAACAGCCGACGCCGCCGTGCTGGCCATGGAACATTCCATGTCGCTTCCGGCACGGCGCGCGCCCGTTTCCCGCCCTATGACTTTGGCTACGTCGCCTTCGCGCTTTGCTCCGCCGCCAAGCTGCGCTATGGAACGCGCCGAACTGTGCCGGCTGATGCCGGCGCGAAGTCTTTGAGGGAAAACGAATGACATCCTATGTTCTGACCGTAGCCTGCAAATCGACCCGTGGCATCGTCGCCGCGATTTCCGGTTATCTGGCGGAAAAGGGCTGCAACATCGTCGACAGTTCGCAGTTCGACGACCTCGAGACCGGCAAGTTCTTCATGCGCGTCTCCTTCATTTCGGAAGAAGGCGCTTCCCTTGAAGCCATCACCGAAGGCTTTCAGCCGGTGGCGAAAAAATTCGGCATGGAAGCGGATATCTATCCGGACGGCCAGCGCATGAAGGCAATGCTGATGGTGTCGCGTTTCGGCCATTGCCTCAATGACCTCCTCTATCGCTGGAAGATCGGCGCGCTGCCGATCGATATCGTCGGCGTCGTCTCCAACCATTTCGATTACCAGAAAGTGGTGGTCAACCACGACATTCCCTTCCACCACATCAAGGTGACGAAGGAGAACAAGCCGAAGGCCGAAGCGCAGCTGATGGACCTGGTCGAAACGAGCGGCACGGAACTCGTGGTGCTGGCCCGTTACATGCAGGTTCTGTCCGATGACCTCTGCCGCAAGATGTCGGGCAAGATCATCAACATCCACCACTCCTTCCTACCGAGCTTCAAGGGTGCAAACCCCTACAAGCAGGCCTATGAGCGCGGCGTGAAGCTTATCGGCGCAACGGCGCATTACGTCACCGCCGATCTCGACGAAGGCCCGATCATCGAACAGGACACGGTGCGCATCACCCATGCACAATCTGCCGACGACTATGTCTCGCTTGGCCGCGACGTGGAAAGCCAGGTGCTGGCTCGCGCCATCCACGCCCATATCCACCACCGCACCTTCATCAACGGCAACCGCACCGTGGTCTTCCCGCCAAGCCCCGGCAGCTACGCTTCAGAGCGGATGGGGTGATGGAAGGCTAAGGCGAAGGAAAACGAGGCGGAATTATTTTTGCCGACCGGCAACCGAGCATCTCATGTGACCGTTTGTTACGCGTAGCCTAACAGCGAGGTCCCTCACATGAAAAAACTCGTCATTGCCGGCGCCGCGTTTCTCATCGCGGTAGGGTCCAGCTTCGCCCAGCAGCCGCCACCACCGCCGGGACCAGCGGATGCCGGTTCAAGGGCGGATGCGCCGCCGCCACCTCCTCCGCCCGGCCCTGGTGGTCCGAGGGAAGCAGGCTGGCGGGACGGCCCGCATGGCAAGAGAATGCCACCCCCGCCCTCCAAGGCAGCGCATTTCAGGATTGAAGACGGCGAGCGCAAAATCGACGTCAAATGTGCCGCTGACGAGCCGATGAAGGCCTGCGCCGACATCATGATGCAGATTATCGACAAGATGAACGAATAGGACCGCAAGTCTCATCCAAGGGGACGGCGCAGCAGTGCCGCCTCAGGAAAATTCCACCCGCGCCCTCAACCCGCGCCCGCCCGCGCCGTCCTCCAGCGTCAGTCGCCCGCCGAACAGCCCGGCGATCTCCTCGATGATCGCAAGGCCGAGGCCGGCGCCGGGGGCGGCGTTGGCTTCGCCGCGGGCGAAGCGCTGGCGCACCATGGCGCGTTTTTCCGGGGGTATGCCGGGGCCATTATCTTCCACTTCCAGCCAGACGGCGCCCGCTTGCCTGCCGACGCGCACGGTGACTTCCGCCCCGCGCCCGGCATAATTGATGGCATTGGAAACGAGATTGCCGATCAGTTCGCCGATTAGGAGCGGCTCGGCGAGAATTGTCGCTTCGCCCTCGCCTTCGAAACCGAGATCGATGCCGGCGTCGGCCGCACGCGGCACGAAATCGGCGGTTACGTTCTGCGCGACGGCCACCAGGTCTATCGCGGAAAAATCATGTTTTTCGCTCGAACCGGCGGCATCGATATTGGCCATGCGCAGCAGCTGGGCGAGGATATGTTCGGCATGGGCCACCGAAGCGCCGCCCTTCAGCGCCGCCGCCTGCGCCTCTTCAAGGCTTGCGGCGCGGGCGGAAAGGGCCAGCTGGGTGCTGATGATGGCGAGCGGCGTGCGCAGCTGATGGCTGGCATTGCCGGTGAAATGCCGGAGCGCATCGAGCGCCGATTGCAGCCGCACCATGAAGGAATTGACCGTCTCAACCAGATTTTCCACCTCCACCGGCACGGATTGGCGGATGGGGTGCAGGTCGTTCGGGCTGCGCTCGGCAATGGCTTCGCTGAGCCGGTAAAGCGGCCGGAGCGAAATCGTCACCGCGATCCAGACGATGATCGCCGCCCCCACGATCATCAGGAGCAGGCGGAGCGCGGACCGCAGGATGATCGCCTGCGCCAGCTGGCTGCGGGCAATCGTGGTTTCGGCAACGGTGACGGAAAAAGGCACGGAATTGATGCCGGTGGAGGCGAAACGCCTGATAGCGGCGATGCGGATCGGTTCATCGCGGAACACGGCATCGCGATAGGCGGGCGTATCACCCGCCGGGTTCGCAACGGTCGGCAGGTTCTGGTAACCGGTGAGGAATTGCCCGTTCGGCCCATCGACGCGGTAAAATACCCGGTCCTGCGCCGCCGATGTCAGCATTTCCAGCGCGACATAGGGAATATCCACTTCCAGTGACCCGTCCTCGGCAACCACCACGCGTTCGGCAATGGCCAGCGCCGAACCTGAGAGCACCCGGTCGGAGACGACATTGGCGGTATTGACCGCCTCCCGCCAGGTATCGGTGAGCGCAACGCAGCCGATAATGGCGGTGGAGATGAGAAGCCAGCCTAGAAGTCGCCGCCTGAGCGAATAGGCGGCCTGTATCATTCAGCCATCTCCGGCAGCTTTTCGAGATAATAACCGATGCCGCGCGCCGTCTTGACCGTCAGCCCGTGGGGCGCGAGCCGCTTGCGCAGGCGGCTGACATATTGCTCGATGGCATTGGCGGAAATATCGTCGTCGAAGCCGGTCAGCGACTGCACGATCGCCTCCTTGGCGACAACCTTGCCGGCCCGCATGAACAGCACCTCAAGCAGCGCCACCTCGCGCGCCGGAATATCGAGCGGACGCCCATCGGCGGAAAAGGTGCGGGAATTGAGATCGAAAAGCACCTTGCCGAAACTGAGGGCGGAGGAACGCAAGCCGGCATTGCGGCGCAGCAGCACCCGCACACGGGCCTCGAATTCCGTGATATCGAACGGCTTGATCATGTAGTCGTCGGCGCCGAGATCGAGCCCCTTGACCTTTTCTTCCGGCGTACCGCGCGCCGTCAGGATCAGCACCGCCGCCTTGTCCTGGCGCGAACGCATGGAGCGCAGCACCTCGATGCCATCCATTTCCGGCAGGTTGAGATCGAGAATGACGAGGTCGAAACTTTCCGCTGCAATCGCCGCATCGGCGGAAGCGCCATCGGAAACCACGTCCACCGCATAACCGCTGCCGCGCAGAAGTGCGGAAAGCCCTTCCGACAGCACCTGATTGTCCTCGACCAGCAAAATACGCAAATCTTCCCTCCCGCAATCCGCCGAATTTAACCAAGCCCTTGCCGCTTGTGAATGGCAAGCGCGTGCGGCATGATCTTTTCCATGCGTATCTGCCTTTTTCTCTGCCTCTGTCTTTGCATGGCCTCGCCCGCGCTTGCGCAGGTCGCCATTTTTCCCGCCCCATCAGGCAAGGCGGGTGCGGAAACGCTGGTGGTCTATTCCTCGCTGGACGAGCCTCTGGCGACGCCGATGATCGAGGGTTTCCAGAAGGCCAATCCCGATATTGCCGTCCATTATGAGGATATGCTGACCGGCGAAATCTACGACCGCATCGTAAAAGAAACCGATGCGGGCAAGAAGACCGCCGATTTCGCCTTTTCCTCCGCCATGGATCTGCAGGTGAAGCTGAGCAATGACGGTTATGCGCAGCGCTCCGATCTTGCCATGAGCGCCCGCTGGCCCGCCTGGGCGAACTGGCGCAACACCGCCTATGCGCTGACCTTCGAGCCGGCTGTTTTCGTCTATCACAAGCCGAGCTTCACCACGGAAAAGCCGCCCGCCACCCGCGCCGAATTTGTCGATTATCTCGAACGCCACGCCAGGCAAGTGCATGGCCGCATCGCAACTTACGACATCGAACGCTCCGGTGTCGGCTTCCTGTTCATGTCACGCGATCAGGAGCAGTTCGGCGATATATGGAACGTCATCAAGGCCATGGGCGCGGCGGGCGTGAAGGTCTACTCCACCTCCTCCGCCATTCTGGAGCGGGTCTCCGACGGCCGCTTCGTGCTGGGATACAACATTCTCGGCTCTTATGCGGCCGACTGGGCCTCGCGCCACCCCGATGTCGGCATCGTGCTGCCGAAAGACTATACCGTGGTCATGTCGCGTATCGGGCTGGTGCCGGAAGCCGCCGCCAACCCGGCGCTCGGGCGTCGTTATCTCGAGTTCTTCATGTCCAAGGAAGGCCAGACGATCATGGCCCGGCAATTGCAGATTCCCGCCGTCAGCCCTGAGGTGGCGGGCGAAAACACCGCCAACACCATGCAGGCCATCCACGGCGCACAATTGCGCCCGGTTCCCGTCAGCCCCGGCCTGATGGTCTATCTGGATCAGGTGAAACGCAGCCGCCTGATCGAGCGCTGGAACGAGGCGTTACGGTCGCAGTAGGGTTGCGCCCGCAAACCAATCCGGGTGCCGTAACGCTCCCTCATCCCTGTGCTTGTCACAGGGATCCAGCCAGCCCAAGGACTTGGGCTGAAAGGAGTCCTTCCGCCGCGCCGACGCGCATCGGCTGGATTCCCGTGACAGGCACGGGAATGAGGGTGGAGCAAGCTTCAAAAGCGCAAAACAAAGTCGCCCACACACGCCACAGTAGACGCCCGACGGAAATTAATAGAGAGTAAATGAGCAAGGACTTGCGTAGCGTCAGTTAGATGACAGCTTTTTGTGATGCTCTGCAATCCTTCTTCATTCCGTGGAGGCGGAAGAAGATGCGGGAGGAAATCCAGGACGATTGCCAAGGCACACGCTGACTATTCAGCGCCGGCACAGACGCGTCCTGAAAGCCCCCCGCATAAACGAAAAACGACGCCCAAAAAGGGCATCCTGAGGAGGGTTTTCTACGTGAAACATTTTCTTATCGGCACATTTCTGGCGGGCATGATCGCTCTTCCGGCCACTGCAGCGGATTATACCATCATTGCCCCGGCCAATCCCGGCGGCGGCTGGGACCAGACCGCGCGCTCGCTGCAGACGGTGCTGCAGGAAGAAGGCATTTCCAAGAGTGTTCAGGTACAGAACGTACCGGGCGCCGGCGGCACCATCGGTCTTGCGCAGTTCGCCAGCCAGCAGAAGGGCAACCCGAACGCCCTCATCGTCGGCGGTTACGTGATGGTCGGCGCGATCCTCACCAACAATGCGCCCGTCACCCTCAAGGAAGTGACGCCGATCGCCCGCCTGACCGGTGAATATGAAGCCATCGTCGTTCCGGCATCCTCGCCGCTGAAGACCATCGGCGACCTCGTCGACCAGCTCAAGAAGGACCCGGGCAGCGTTTCCTGGGGCGGCGGTTCCGCCGGCGGCACCGACCATATCGCCGTTGGCCTGATCGCCAAGGCGGCCGGCGTCGATCCGACCAAGATCAACTACATCGCTTACTCCGGCGGCGGCGAAGCGCTTGCCTCGATCCTCGGTTCGCAGGTAACGGCCGGCATTTCGAGCTACGGCGAATTCGAAAGCCAGGTGAAGGCCGGCACGCTGCGCCTGCTCGCGGTTTCCAGCGAAGAGAAGCTGGAAGGTGTCGACGCACCGACACTGAAGGAAAGCGGCCTTGATGTCGTCGTCCAGAACTGGCGCATGGTCGCCGCTCCTCCCGGCCTGACGCCGGAACAGGAAAAGGCCGTTAATGCCGATATCGAGAAGCTGGTGAAATCCGCCAAGTGGCAGGAAACCCTGAAGACCAAGAGCTGGATGGACACCTATCTTGCCGGTGACGAATTCAAGGCACAGCTCGCCAAGGATACCGACGCCACCGCCGCCATCCTCAAAGACATCGGACTGGTAAAATGAGCCAGGGTTCCAACCCTTCTGAGCATCAAAAGCGCCGCCCTGACTGGGCGGCGCTGGCGATCGCCATCTTCCTCGTCCTCATCGCAAGCGTGATCTTCTGGGACAGCGCCCGTCTCGCCAGCGTCACCGGTTATTCGCCGGTCGGCCCGGCAACCGTGCCGTACGCCATCGGCTTCTGTCTCATCGGCCTGGCGCTCTGGACGGCCATCGAAGCATGGCGCGGCGATTTTCCCGAACGCGACAGACAGGAAATCGCCCCTGTTATCTGGGTTGTCGCCGGTCTTGCCGCGCAGATGCTGCTGCTGAAGGTGGCGGGTTTCTCCATTGCCACCGGCCTGCTTTTTGCCTTCACGGCGCGCGCCTTCGGCAAACGCAAGCTCTGGTATTCGATCCCCATCGGCATCGCCCTCAGCTTCGTCATCTGGTTTATTTTCGCGCGGCTGCTGCAGCTTTCACTGCCCGCCGGGCCTCTGGAACGGCTGTTCTTCTGACGGCCATTCCGACCAAAATTCGAGATCACAGGAAACCGCAGGCGCGCGATGACGCATACGCCAGCCGTTCCGCCCGACAGGGGGACATCTGTCCATGAGTACCTTTGAATTCCTGCTGCACGGTCTTGAGGTTGCCGCCCAACCCATGAACCTGCTCTATGCGCTGATCGGCGTCACACTCGGCACCGCCGTCGGCGTTCTGCCCGGCATCGGGCCGGCGCTGACCGTGGCGCTACTTCTGCCCGTCACCTACAGGCTCGATCCCGCTGGCTCGCTCATCATGTTCGCCGGCATCTATTACGGCGGCATGTATGGCGGATCGACCACTTCGATCCTGCTCAACACGCCGGGCGAAAGCGCCTCGATCGTGACCGCACTCGAAGGCAACAAGATGGCCCGCAAGGGCAGAGGCGGCCCGGCCTTGGCCACCGCCGCCATCGGCTCCTTCGTCGCCGGCCTCATCGCCACCATCGCGCTCGCGTTTATCGCACCATACATCGTCAAGCTGGCGCTGGTCTTCGGCCCGCGTGAATATTTCGCGCTGATGGTGCTCGCCTTCGTCACCGTTTCCTCCGCCTTCGGGGATTCGGCGTTGCGCGGCCTCACCTCGCTGTTCATCGGCTTTGCCCTTGCCATCGTCGGCATTGACCAGCTGACCGGCCAGACCCGCATGAGCTTCGGCATTCCCGACCTGCTTGACGGCGTGGAAGTGACGACGCTTGCGGTTGCCATGTTCGCCATCGGCGAAACACTGTTCATCGTCGCGCAGGGCAGCACCGGCCCGGACAAGGTCGAGGCCGTCAAGGGTTCGGTCTGGATGAGCGCGCAGGACTGGGCGCGTTCCTGGAAAGCCTGGCTGCGCGGCACGCTGATCGGCTTTCCTATCGGCGCCATGCCGGCGGGCGGAGCTGAAATCGGCACCTTCCTGTCCTATGCCACCGAAAAGAAGCTGACCAAATATCCGGAAGAATTCGGCCATGGCGCCATTGAAGGCGTGGCCGGTCCGGAAGCCGCCAACAACGCGTCTGCCGCCGGTACGCTGGTGCCGCTGCTGACGCTCGGCCTGCCGACGACGGCGACGGCCGCCATCATGCTCGCCGGCTTCCAGCAATATGGCCTTCAGCCCGGCCCGCTGCTGTTTGCCACCAATCCGCAGCTGGTCTGGGGCCTGATCGCCAGCCTCTTCATCGCCAACCTGATGCTGCTGGTGCTCAACCTGCCGCTCGTCGGCCTGTGGGTGAAGCTGCTGACCATTCCGAAGCCATGGCTCTATGCGGGTATTCTGTTGTTCGCGACGCTCGGCACCATCGGCGCCAACCCGTCCGTGTTCGAACTCGGGATGCTGCTCGCCTTCGGTATCCTCGGTTACATCATGCGCATCTTCGGTTATCCGATTGCGCCTGCGGTGGTCGGTCTCATCCTCGGACCGCTTGCGGAACAGCAGCTGCGCCGTGCGCTTGCCATCGGCCAGGGCGACCCAACGGTGCTGTTCACCTCACCGATTGCCGTTGGCCTTTTCCTTGTCGCGGCAGCCGCCTTCATCATTCCGCTGATCATGCGTATCCGCGGCCGCGGCGAGGTGCTGACGCAGCTTGCCGCCAACGAGGACTGATAAACCGGGAACCTCCCAGGGCAACTGGCCCCGTATCTTCGGATGCGGGGCTTTTTTATTCACGCCAACGGGATGTGTGGCGCAGACGCGGCCATGATATGATTCCGCTCCAAACGCAGGAGAAAAACATGCGCAAGATCGCGATCTTGATGGTTCTGGCCCTCGCCGGCTGCGCCACCGCCGCACCCGACGTGGAGCCCATTCCCGGCAGCATCACCTATGGCGGACAGCCCCGCACCAAATTGACCAAATCTCCCATCGGCAGCACGCTCAGTAATGAATTCGTCATGG
This sequence comes from Agrobacterium sp. LAD9, assembly GCF_003031125.1. Taxonomy (NCBI): domain Bacteria; kingdom Pseudomonadati; phylum Pseudomonadota; class Alphaproteobacteria; order Hyphomicrobiales; family Rhizobiaceae; genus Agrobacterium; species Agrobacterium sp. LAD9. Next base: position 30,448 of record NZ_PHGS01000010.1, read on the forward strand.
GCGACGGACGGCTGGCAATTGAGACCTACCGAATACAGCCGGACCGCTCCCTGAAGCTGGAGAGACGCGAAATCGTTGGTGACTGGCCGCCAGAGTGAGCGCGGCTGTCGTGATGGGTAAAACACAGACGGATAAAAGGGCACCCACGACATTGGCCCCGGCCTCTCCTCACCCTCAACGTCATCCTCGGGCTTGACCCGAGGATCCATCACCCCAGCACAGTGGATCCTCGGGTCAAGCCCGAGGATGACCGGGAAGAGGTTTGAGCAAATGTTTCACTGCCCCCACATTTCCCGCTCACCGCAATTCAGAACCGTTCTAAAACATATTTTTGATTTCCGCATACCTTGCCAATAAAGCTGATAGCGAACATCAAGTTAACCCTGCGGGAGCACTTCCGCCGGTTCAGAACCATATTGCAAGGGACATATAAGTGGCCATCAACTTCACCTTCCCCGTTCGGCTGCTGGCGGCAGCGGCCTTCAGTCTTGGCGCGATGACTGCGGGCGCTGAGGAAATGACGATCAAGCACGCGCAGGGCGAGACCGTGTTGAAAGCCGCGCCGAAGAAGGTTCTGGTTCTCGATATTCCCTCGCTCGACAATCTCGATGCACTAGGCGTCGAGCCAACAGGTGTTGTCGGCTCCAACCTGCCGACCTACCTGCAGAAATATGCCGACGGCAAATATCTGAAGGTCGGCACGCTGTTCGAACCCGACTACGAGGCTATCAATGCGGCGGAGGCCGATCTCGTCATCGTCGGCGGCCGTTCGCGGGCGAAATATCCTGACGTTGCGAAGATCACGCCCGCTATCGACATGTCGATCGATTCCAAGGAATTCATCAACAGCGTCAAAGGCAACATCACCAAGCTCGGCGATATCTTCGGCAAGCAGGAAGAAGCAAAGAAACTTGATGCCGTCATCGATGAGAAGGTCGCGAAGCTGAAGGAGATCGCTCCCAACTCCGGCACGGCGATGATCCTCGTCACCAATGCCGGCAAGGTCGGCGTTTACGGTCCAAGCTCGCGCACCGGCTGGCTGCACACCGAAATCGGCTTCAAGCCGGTCGCCGCCGATATTGACGACCGCTTCGACCGCGGCGACGTCGTGTCCTTCGAATATCTGGCCGAGGTCAACCCCGAATGGCTGTTCGTGATCGACCGCGATGCCGGCATCGGCCGCGCCACCGATCCGGGCAAGGCAGCCGCGCAGGTGCTGGATAACGAGCTGGTGCACCAGACCAATGCCTGGAAGAAAAAGCAGATCGTCTATCTCGACCCGCAGGCGGCCTATATCGTCAGCAGCGGTTATACGGCGCTCACCACCCTGCTCGATCAGGTCTACAAGGCCGTTTCCGATAAGAAGTCGTAAAAACTGCTGGGCACTCGCTCCTGAAGGCTGCTCCACACTCCCAGTCATCCTCGGGCTTGACCCGAGGAGGACCAAGGAGAGGTCGGACGCCTGTTTCGGCAACCTGCCAAGCCACCGGGAGCTTTCGCTATTTTCGAAATACCACCAACGTGAAATCCCTGTCTCTCATCCTTGCCCTTCTTCTGGCGCTGACACTCGCAATCGTCAGCCTGTTCGTCGGTGTGAGCAACGTTTCTCTGGCCACGCTTTTTGCACCTGACACAAGCACGGATGCACTGCGCGTGCTGCTCGTCAGCCGCATTCCGCGCACGCTGGCGCTGATACTGGCCGGAAGCTCGATGGCGATTGCCGGTCTCATCATGCAGATGCTGGTGCGCAACCGTTTCGTGGAGCCTTCGACGGCGGGCACCACCGAATCCGCCGGTCTCGGCCTGCTCACCATCACCCTGATTGCACCCGACACGCCGATCTTCGGCAAGATGCTGGTGGCCGCCGTTTTCGCGCTCGCCGGCACCGCGCTGTTCCTGCGTATCCTGAGACAAGTGCCATTGCGGGACGTGCTGCTGGTGCCGCTGATCGGCATCATGCTGGGCGGCGTCATCTCCGCCGTCACCACCTTCTTCGCTTATCGTTTCGATCTCTTGCAATCGCTCGGCGCATGGATGACGGGGGATTTTTCCGGCGTGCTGCGCGGCCGCTATGAATTGCTCTGGGTCGGTTTCCTCTTCGCCATTGCCGCCTATCTCGCCGCGGACCGGTTTACGGTGGCTGGCATGGGGCGCGACTTCACCACCAATCTCGGCCTCAACTATCGCCGGGTGATGGCGCTCGGCCTCACCATCGTCTCGCTGGTCAGCGCCGTTGTCGTCGTCACCGTCGGCATGATCCCCTTTCTCGGGCTGATCGTGCCGAACGTCGTCAGCCTGATGATCGGCGACAATATGCGCCGCTCGGTTCCATGGGTGGCGACGCTTGGCGCAGTCTTCGTTCTCTCCTGCGACATCATCGGCCGAACCGTGCGCGCGCCTTATGAAATACCGATCGGAACCGTGGTCGGCGTCATCGGCAGCGTGCTGTTCCTTTATCTCCTGCTGCGGAAACGCCACCATGCGTGAGAGAAACCCCGAAAGGCGCGCAAAAACCGTTCTGCTCGTGCTTGCGGCATTCGCGCTCATCTCCATGGCCGCCTTCATGACGCTCGGCGCAAAGGGAAGCTGGAGCTTCGTGCTGCCGTTTCGTGGCATCAAGCTTCTGTCGCTTTTGCTGGTGGCCTATGCCATCGCGGTCTCCACCGTGCTGTTCCAGACGGTCACCAACAATCGTATCCTCACCCCTTCGGTCATGGGCTTCGATTCGCTTTACGTGCTGATGCAGACGGGGCTGATTTTCGTCTTCGGCTCGGCAACCGTCGTGATGATCGATCCGCAACTGAAGTTTCTCGTCGAAACCGGGCTGCTCGTCGCCTTTTCCGCCCTGCTCTATCGCTGGCTGTTCGTCGGCGCGGAACGCAGCCTGCATCTTCTCGTACTGGTCGGCATCGTCTTCGGCGTGTTTTTCCGCAGCCTCTCGGGCTTCATGCAGCGCGTGCTCGACCCCAATGAATATACGGTGTTGCAGGATGTGCTGTTCGCCAGCTTCAATTCCATCGATCCGACGCTTCTCATGGTCTCCGCCGTCATCATCGGCGTGGTGACCATCATCGGGCTGAGGCTCATGCACACGCTCGATGTCCTCTCGCTCGGCCGTGCGACGGCCATCAGCCTCGGCGTCGAATACAAGCGCACGGTCACCATCATCCTCGTTCTGGTCTCCGTGCTCGTTGCCGTCTCCACCGCGCTTGTCGGCCCGGTCATGTTCTTCGGGCTGCTGGTTGCGGCCCTTGCCCATTATCTCACCGGCAATGGCAAGCACGCATATGTGCTGCCGGCCGCGATCCTCATCGCCGTGATCTGCCTCGTGGGCGGTCAGGCGGTGCTGGAGCGGATATTCGCCTTCGATACGGCGCTCTCGATCATCATCGAATTTCTGGGCGGCATCGTCTTTATCGGTCTTATTCTGAAACGAGGTGCGCGATGATCATCGCCAATCAGATCAGCAAATCCTATGGCGACACGGTTGTGATAGACGGCGTCTCCGTCTCCATTCCCGCAGGCGGCGTCACCTCCATCATCGGGCCGAACGGGGCGGGAAAATCGACGCTGCTTTCCATCGTGGCGCGGCTGATGTCGATGGATGCCGGGACCGTCACGGTCGACGGGCTCGATGTCACGAAAACCGCTTCCGACACGCTGGCGAAGCGGCTTTCTATCCTGCGGCAGGACAACCACATCTCCTCGCGCCTGACGGTGCGCGACCTCGTCGGTTTCGGCCGCTACCCCTATTCAAAGGGCCGCCCCACCATCGAGGACAAGGTCCATATCGACCGGGCGTTGGAATATCTGCATCTCCAACCCTTGGCCGGGCGGTTTCTGGATGAGCTTTCCGGCGGCCAGCGCCAGCGCGCCTTCGTGGCCATGGTGCTGTGTCAGGATACGGATTATGTGCTGCTCGACGAACCGCTCAACAATCTCGACATGAAACACGCCTCCAGCATGATGAAGATCATGCGCAAGGCCGCCGACGAGCTAAAAAAGACCGTCGTTCTGGTGCTGCACGACATCAACTTCGCCTCCTGGTATTCCGACACCATCATCGCCATGCGCGAAGGCCGCATCTGCCATCACGGACCTGCAGAAGAGATCATCCGCCCCGAGATTCTCCAGGAAATCTACGACATGCCGATCCGCGTCAATGAGATAGAGGGCCGGCGCATCTGCCTGTTTTACGAATGACATGATGATTGTGCAGGATTTTTACTGTCCCAGTGCTTAGCATGGAACAGGGCCACAGGCCCGGACGTTAAACGACGGACTTTTCCAAAGCGGCATTCCGTCCGCAACTTCAGGAGACATCGATGAAGACGCACAAGACGAAGAACGACCTGCCTTCCAACGCCAAGTCGACCGTAATCGGCATTCTGAATGAATCGCTCGCTTCCGTCATCGACCTTGCGCTCGTCACCAAGCAGGCGCACTGGAACCTCAAGGGCCCGCAATTCATCGCCGTCCATGAACTTCTCGATACGTTCCGCACACAACTCGACAATCACGGCGACACGATTGCCGAGCGCGTCGTCCAGCTTGGCGGCACGGCGCTTGGCAGCCTGCAATCCGTCTCCTCGACGACCAAGCTCAAGGCCTATCCGACCGATATCTACAAGATCCACGACCATCTGGATGCGCTGATCGAGCGTTATGGCGACGTGGCGAACATGATCCGCAAGGCCATCGACGATTCCGACGAGGCCGGTGATCCGACGACGGCCGACATCTTCACCGCCGCCTCGCGCGATCTCGACAAGTCGCTTTGGTTCCTGGAAGCGCATGTGCAGGAAAAGAGCTGAGCGGAAAAATCGGCCACCCCAACAACAAAGCGCCCGGATGATCCGGGCGCTTTTTTCTCGTATTCAAGCGTCAGTGGCGCCGCAGAACGGCAAGCCCGATGTCCCGCAGCATCTCGTGATCGAGAATGCCCCGCTGGGCGCTACGGATAAGAACCGCTGCGCACTCATTGGCAACGTGGCTACTGCGATCTTGAAAACACTCGAAACATACGCCATCGAAAATATTCTGCAGATCGGTAATCTGCTCCGGCGACAATTGTGCGCCAACCCGTTCAAAAGCTGCGTACGACAAGGCTCATCCTCCTGATGATATGCCAAGTATCGTTTCTTTTTTTTCGTGGACATCAAATTTGTACACCCGAACGAATCACTTGTCGAATCAGATTTTAACCAAATGTAAATAGGTTATTTTCTGGCCTCCTCCACCGCCATATTCTGCGGGAAGGAGATAAAACCCAATCGAAACAACATCTTCTCCCTGGCGCACTCTTGTTTCGGTTCCCGGCCGCCCTTGTACTGCGGAAAAACGCGCAGCCGCGTGGATTTCCACCGAAACCGCAAAAGAAACTGTTGCATTCCAAAAACGATTGAGCGATATAGCACCCGTCGCCGCTTCGGTGGCCCACGGTTCAGCGTACTACCCCGGACCGGTGGATTTGAGCGGGTGTAGCTCAGGGGTAGAGCACAACCGTGCCAAGGTTGGGGTCGAGGGTTCAAATCCCTTCGCCCGCTCCAGTTTTCCCAGCAGATACAGAACTATCAAAAAAGAATTTCAGCTCTGCACCATGATTGGCTGTGCCACAGGCATGGCGTTCAGCCGCATTGCGCGTTGAACAGAGGCCGGAAGACGTCACCGATCACCTCACGCCATCAAAGTATTATTCATTACTTTTACATAATTTATTCAAAGTAAAAATGAATATTAAATGCATATCCGCTAATAATACATAATTATTTCTTAATTTACCAAGTATATAATTCCCAATCAAAGTGCATGATGCCGACACAGAACCCATGAAGGGATCAATTTCCTATCGGAGTTGTTGCCATGAGAAATATTCCTGTCGTTGGAAAATTCCTGACGGTATTTGCGCTGTTCGGCATTTGCGCAATCTTGATCGCGGCTTATTCCGCAGTGCAGATCAAGACAATCGACAAGAGCTATAGCGACCTTATCGAGCATGACAGCGCGGCAGCCCTTAACCTGGCACTGGCAAACCATGCCTTGTTGAACGGACGCGCCGCTTTGGCCGATATGATGATTGCCTTTACGGAAGAGGGTAATGCCGCCGCCGAAGTCGAGGCAAAGGCCACGCGTGGAGAATTTGCTCAGTTGATGGATAAAGCCATCGCCTCGGTCCCCGGTGACAGCCGTCTGCCCGCACTCAAGGACGAAGCGCTGAGACTCTACAATATTACGTGCAAGAATGCCTGGAATCTGGGCCGCACCGCATCGAACGTGGAGGAGGCACTGGCATCGCAAAAGGCATTCGGCATGGAATGCCAGCCGGTCTTCGCCAGGATCGGCGCGAAACTGACGCAGATCGCCACGGAAATCACAACCCGCAACGACACGGAGAGCGGCGCTCTGACGGAGACGAGCGACCAGACCGCGCTGATTACCGTCGTAGCGGTCATCCTCGGTTTCCTTACGGTGGTCGTCGCCGGATATTTCGCGATCCGCACCTGGCTTGTCACGCCGATGCAGGGGCTTGCCAGCACCATGCAGAAGCTTGCCAATGGCGACCTTTCCGCCGGCATCGACGGAACGGACCGGCGCGATGAGGTCGGCACCATGGCCAAGGCCGTGCAGATCTTCAAGGACAACGAGCTGAAGGCCCGCCGGCTGGAAGCGGATGCGGCCCAGGTGCGCGACCAGTCCGAAGCGGACCGTCAAAGGGCCGCCGATATAGACCGCAGGCGCGCGGCGGAAATGGCGGAGGCGACAAGCGGTCTGGCAGGCGGCCTGAAACATATGGCCGACGGCGACCTCTCCTATCAGCTGACGACGCCTTTCGCGGCGGATTTCGAAAGCCTGCGGGCGGACTTCAATATGGCCGTCGGTCAGTTGAACAAGACATTGCTCTCGGTTGCCGAGGTCACGGCGACGATCGATGGCGGCTCGCAGGAACTGAATTCGAGTGCGGGAGACCTGTCGCACCGCACCGAAACACAGGCCGCTTCGCTGGAGGAAACAGCCGCCGCGCTCGACCAGATCACCAGCAACGTCAGCAATTCGACGAAGCGCACGGAAGAGGCGCGAAGCGTGGCGGTGGAGGCGAACCGATCGGCGCAAACCTCCGGTCAGGTCGTCGCAAATGCGGTTGACGCCATGAAGCGCATCGAGAGCTCCTCAAGCCAGATTTCCAACATCATCGGCGTCATCGACGAGATTGCCTTCCAGACCAACCTTCTGGCGCTCAATGCAGGGGTCGAGGCGGCCCGTGCGGGTGAGGCGGGCAAAGGTTTTGCGGTTGTCGCGCAGGAAGTGCGTGAGCTGGCGCAGCGTTCGGCGCAGGCGGCCAAGGAAATCAAGGAGCTTATCCGCAACTCCGCCGACGAGGTTCAAAACGGCGTCAAACTCGTGACCGCCACGGGCGATGCCCTGAAGGTCATTGAAGGCCACGTCATCGCCATCAATACGCAGCTCGACGCCATCGCAACCTCCGCAAGGGAGCAGTCGGTCGGCCTGGCCGAGGTCAACAGCGCGGTCAACCAGATGGATCAGGTGACGCAGCAGAATGCCGCGATGGTCGAAAGGGCCAAGGCCTCCAGCACATCGCTTGCCGGCGATGCCGAGACGCTCCGCGAAATCATCGGCCAGTTCAGGCTCGACGGCACCGCCGCAACCGCCCGCAAAACCCGAAACGCCCATCAGCCATCGACTCAGCTGCGCGTTGCGGACAATGCCCAGCCGAGACCATCGCCGGCACGGCGCATGATGGGCCAGGTGGCCGCGGCACTCGGCGTATCGACCGCGTCAAAAGAGCAGAGCTGGGCCGAATTCTGATCCCACCCGCTCAAAAGACACCCGGATCACTATCCGGGTGTCGTGAAGTTGATGTCAAAGGTTGAAAACCTCCTCCGTCATGCCGGGCTTGACCCGACATCCAGCCATGGCGCGTCGGCACCATGAAAGGAATCTTCCGCGATCAATGACTTGATCGCACTGGACCCCGGATCAAGTCCGGGGCGACGTCCCATGCCCGCCCTGATAATCAGGCAGCCTCGTCCCACTCAGGCGCGAGCCCATCCGGCGAGACAATGCGGCCATCCTGCTTGGCGAGCGCATGGATCGCCGCCATTTCATCGGCCGAAAGCTCGAAATCGAAGATGGCGAGATTTTCATCGACACGGGCTTCGCTGACCGTTTTCGACAGGGCGACGACACCCTGCTGCTGCACGAGCCAGCGCAGCACCACCTGCGCCACCGACTTGCCTCGGCCTGCGGCGATCTCGTTCAGCACCGGGTCGGCAAAGACCTTGCCATCGGCCATGCCGTAATAGCCCGTTACCGACATGCCGGCAGCCTTGGCGGCAGCGATAACCACATCCTGATCGATATAGGGGTGGTATTCGATCTGGTTGGTCACGATCGGAGCCTTGGAAAGCTTCACCGCCTCGGCCATCAGCGCCGTATTGAAGTTGGAGACGCCGATATGGCGCACCTTGCCGGCTTGCCTCACCTCGTTCAGCGCTCCGATCTGTTCGGCAAGCGAGACCGCGTCGTTCGGCCAATGTAGCAGCAGCAGGTCGACATAATCGGTCTTCAGCTTTTTCAGGCTCGCGTCGACGGAGGCGAGGAAGGACTCGTGCTTATAGTTTTCGACCCAGACCTTGGTGGTGAGAAACACCTCGCCGCGTGCAATGCCCGAAGCAGCAATGGCTTCGCCGACCTCGGCTTCGTTGCCGTAGATCTGGGCGGTATCGATATGGCGAAAACCGGCCTTCAGCGCATGCGGAACGATGCGCAGGACATCGGGGCCGGGAATGCGGAAGGTGCCGAAGCCGAGCGCCGGGATCGAAGCGCCATTTGCGGTGACATCAAACATATATTTTCTCCTTTGAGGTTGCCCGGCCAGCCTGGGACATGGCCGGGAGTTTTGTGAAAAGCTCAGGCGGTTTTCAGCGTCAGCGCGGCACGGCGGTCGAGCGCGCTGCTCCAGAGGGTCAAAAGCAGGGCGATGGCGACGAGGATGGCGCCGACCCAGGGCGTTGCAGCAAGGCCCATCGGCGATTCCACCACCAGACCGCCGAGCCATGCGCCAATCGCGATGCCGAGATTGAAGGCGGCGATATTGAGCGCCGAGGCGACATCGACCGCGCCGGGACGGTGTTCCTTGGCAAGCTGCACGACGTAAAGCTGCAGGCCGGGAACATTGGCGAAGGACAGGAAGCCGAGCGCGGCAAGCGTGATAAGCGTCAGCACCGGCGAGAAGGCCGTGAAGGAGAAGACGAGCAGCACGATGGCCTGCGCGAGGAAGAGACCGATCAGCGCCTTGGCCGGGTTATGGTTGGCGATCCTGCCGCCGCCAATATTGCCGGCCGCAATGGCGATGCCATAGAGCACGAGGATCAGGCTGACGCTCTTTTCCGAAAAGCCGGTCACATCCTGCAGGATCGGCGCAAGGAAGGTGAAGGCAACGAAGGTGCCGCCGTAACCGAGCGCGGTCATGGCGAAAACGATGAGAAGGCGGCCGGAACCGAGAACGCGGACCTGATCGAAGAGGCTTGCCGGCGGCGCTTTCTTGAGCGTGTTCGGCAGAAGCGTGGCGATGCCCAGGAAGGCAATCACGCCAAGGGCGGCAACAGCCCAGAAGGTTGCGCGCCAGCCGAAGACCTGCCCGATATAGGTGCCGAGCGGAACCCCGGTGACGATGGCGACGGTCAGCCCCATGAACATCATTGCGATGGCCGAGGCGCGGCGGTTTTCCGGCACGAGATCGGCGGCGATGGTGGAGCCGACCGAGAAGAAGACGCCATGGGCGAAGGCGGCAATGACCCGGGCGACGAGCAGCATCTCATAGCTCGGCGACAGGGCCGCAGCGCTGTTGCCGACGATGAACAGGGCCATGAGGCCGAGCAGCAGCGGCTTTCTTTCGATCCGGCCGGTCAGCGCTGTCAGGATCGGCGCGCCGAAGGTGACGCCAAGCGCGTAGACGCTGACGATGAGACCGGCCAGCGGCAGGGTGATGTGAAGATCGTTGGCGACCGTCGGCAGTAGGCCGACGATGACAAATTCCGTTGTTCCGATCGCATAGGCCGCGATCGTCAGGGCAAATATGGCCAATGGCATGATGACTACCTCTCCGCCCGGAGCGGTATCGCGGGCGTTCTGGACAGCAGGGCTGTCGGTTTGGATCATTTGGACAGCGGTGCTGTCCGGTTGGATCAAATCTATGGAGGCAATATGGGCGAAGGGGACTTGCATGATAATCGGCAAGATTGGATAAACGCCTTTGAATTGATTTCACAGATGGTGAGGCGATGGACAACAGGGCCGGAGAAATGGAAGTCTTCGTGGCAGCGGCGGAACTCGGCAGCTTTTCCGCGGCCGGGCGCAGGCTGAAGCTTTCCCCCTCGGCGGTGAGCAAGCTTGTCACACGCATCGAAGACCGCCTCGGCACGCGACTGCTGGCCCGCTCCACCCGGCTTGTCACGCTCACACCGGAGGGCGAAGTCTATCTGGCTAGGGCAAGGCGCATTCTCGCCGACATCACTGAAACGGAGCAGATCGTGGCGAGCGGCGGCAAGGTGGTGCCGCGCGGCCTGCTGCGCGTCAACGCGACGCTGGGCTTCGGGGAACGTTATCTCCTGCCGCTTGCACCGGAATTTCTGTCTCTTTATCCGGAAATAGAACTGGATATCTCACTCACCGATGGCGTCATCAGCCTGATCGAGGAGCGCACCGATATTGCGATCCGCTCCGGCGCCATGGGCGATTCATCCCTGAAGGCAAGAAAGCTGAAAGAAGTCCGCCGCGTCATCGTCGCCTCCCCTGCCTATATCGAAAAACACGGCGTGCCGGAAAAACCGCAGGATCTGGCGCAGCACAATTGCCTGAGCTTCAATTTCAGCCGCAGCCTCAACGAATGGCCCTTCCGCGATCCCGGATCGACGGAGGTGTATCGCTTCCCCATCACCGGCAATGCATCGGTCAATAGCGGCATGGCGATGCGCAGGCTCTGCCTCACGGGTCTCGGACTAGGAAGGGTCGGGGAATTTCATATCGAACCCGATATCAAGGCCGGCCTGCTCATCCCTGTCCTTGAGGACTATAATGCCGAGGACATGGAGGTGATCCACGCGGTTTATGCCGGCCACGAGCATCTCGCCGCCCGCGTGCGCGCCTTCATCGATTTCCTCGCCACAAGGGTCGGGCGCTGATTGGGCCGGAAGGTGATTGGCCGTCTCACACCAGGCCGTGAACGAGCTTTGCCAGCCAGTCGACGAAAACGCGGACCTTGTTGGTCACATGCCGGGTTTGTGGATAGACCACATAGATCGGCATGGCCTCGCGCCGCCATTCGGAAAGCACCGGCACCAGTTCACCCCGCGAAAGCGCATCCCTCACCATGAAGACGGGAAGCTGCACGATGCCCATGCCGGCCAGTGCCGCGTTGAGATAGGTACGGCTGTCATTGACCGAGACGACATAGTTCGGGGTCAGTTCAACGCTGCGCACACCATTGTCGAAGGAGGCCGGCATGATCTGGCCGGTGGTGGCATTGAGGTAGCCCACCGAATAATGATCCTTCTCCAGATCCTCCGGTTCTCGCGGCATGCCGAAGTTTTCGATGTAGGATGGCGAGGCGAATGTTTCGAACCGGAGTTCGCCCACTTTTCGGGCAATCAGCGACTGATCGCGCAGCACGCCGACCCGGAGTGCGCAGTCGACATTCTCCGCGATGTAATCGACCAGACGGTCGCCGACACCGAGATCGAGACGGATATGCGGATAACGCTGGTAAAATTCGCAAAGATGTGGGATAACCACCAGGTCCGCGAAGACACCGGCCATTTCCACCCGCAACCGGCCGGATGGCTGCACCTGTGCGCTGGACATGCTGCCGTCAAGTTCTTCGATTTCCGATAAAATCTGTGAGGCCCGCTCATAATAGAGAGCGCCGTCCGTTGTCAGCATCACCCGGCGCGTGGTGCGGTTGAGAAGTGTGGTGTGCAAATGCGCCTCAAGCGCCTGCACCATGTTGGTGACCGTGGTTTTCGGCATGTTCAGCGCGGTGGCGGCGCGGCTGAAATTGCCGGTTTCCACAACCCGCGTAAAAACCCGCATGGCGGAGAGCTGATCCATTCACTGCCTCGGAGATATGATTATCCGTGATTTCGGAATAGTGTTTTCAAATTTGCATGCTTGATCGTTTCGATCCGAACAATAATATAGATTTCAGATTTTGCAATACGATCCGCCTATTGGTGGCGGCGCAAAGGATCTGGAGTCATGAACGCGCATTGGGAAAACATCGGCAGCAGCGAGGCGTCCGCGCCGAAGCTCTCCGTGCGCCGTTATGAAGGTTCCTGCCTCTGCAGCCATCCGCCTGTCGTGCTTTATCTGCGCGGCGGATCCTTTCTGGAACCCGGTCTCGAGCCGGGCGGCAATTGCCCCGAGCTTCCGGTGGCCCGCGCGCTTGCGGAAAGCGGCGCAGTGGTCGTGGAAGCCGATTACAGCAAGCCGTCCGGCAACGAGTTTCCGATGGTGATCGACTGTGCCTATGAGGCGCTCGATCATCTGAGTAGGGACATCAAGCATTATGGCGGCGCGAAATCGCTGCTGTTTGTGGCCGGTGAAGAGGCAGGCGGCAATGTGGCGGCGGGGCTTGCCTTGAAGGCCCGTGACCGCATGCCGGGCAAGCTCGCAGGCCAGATTCTTCTGTCGCCCATGATCGACCCGATGATGACGACGGAATCCTTCCGCGACGCGGACAGGATCGGCATGCGCCAGCGTTGGGCCGATGGCTGGAGCCATTACCTTGCCAAGGCGTGCGGGTTCTTCCACCCCTATGCCGCGCCCTGCCAGTGCACGCGGCTGAACCGGGTGGCGCCGGCGCTGATCTTTACCGCCGAGGACGACCCTCTGCGCGACGAAACGGTCAATTATGCAGGCCGCCTCATCGCCTCAGGCGTCAGCGTCCGGCAGCATGTTTTCCCCGCCGGCGTCGGCTGGACGGGGCTCTATCAAGGAGAGGGCGGCGAATGGGTCTCATCCGTCTGTTCGGAATTCAAGACCTTCGTTGACCAGTTGAAACACTGAATACCGCATTTATTGAGAAACTGACCGGCTCCTGATCCGAGCCAAGGAGAAACCCATGACGCTGAACACCAAGCGCCGGGCCCTGACGGGTGCCGGTATCGGGCTGGCTATGTCCGTTGCAGCCGCAGCATTGTTTTTCGACCTCCCCACCAGCCGCGATGCAACGGCCGCTTCCACCCCGGCTGAAACACCGGCGATCCCGGTTACCGTCGCCAAGGTGGAAAGCCGTGACGTGATGCGCTGGGAAGAATTTTCCGGCCGTCTCGAAGCCGTTGACCGGGTGCAGATCCGCTCCCGCGTCGCCGGCCAGATCAAGGCCGTGCATTTCCGCGAAGGCGCGCTGGTGAAGGAAGGCGATCCCCTCTTCACCATCGATCCGGCCCCCTATCAGGCTGCCGTTGCAGGCGCTGAAGGACAGGTCGCTTCCGCCGAAGCCAAGGTCAGCCTGGCGAAGACGGAACTCGACCGTGGCCGCAGGCTTTCCGACAACCGCACCATCTCCCAGAGCGATCTCGACCAGCGTCAAAGCTCGTTTGCGGATGCCGAAGCGCAGCTTCGCGCCGCCCGGGCCGCGCTAACCACCGCGCAACTTGATCTCGGCTACACCGAAATCATCGCGCCGGTTTCGGGCCGCGTTGGCCGCATCGAAATCACCGCCGGCAACCTCGTCGCCGCCGGCTCGACCTCGCCTGCACTGACGACGCTGGTATCGGTCAACCCGATCTATGCCAGCTTCAACGCCAGCGAAGGTACGGTTGCGAAGGCGCTTGCCGAACTGCCGAAAACCGATAGCGCCCTGCCCGCTCTCGAACAGATCCCTGTCGAAATCGGCACGCTTTCGGATGAGGGCACGCCGATCAAGGGCACGCTGCACCTGATCGACAACCAGGTGGATTCGGCAAGCGGCACCATCGGTGTCCGTGCCATCTTCGACAATCCGGACGGCAGGCTCATTCCGGGCCAGTTCGTGCGGGTGCGCATGGGCGAGCCGAAGCCGGAAAACCGCATCGTCATCAGCGACCGCGCCATCGGCACGGATCAGGACAAGCGTTTCGTCTTCGTGGTCGATGCCGAAAACAAGGTGAGCTACCGCCAGATCAAGCCGGGTGCACCGGCTGATGGCCAGCGCATCATCGACAGCGGCCTTGCCGCCGGTGATACGATCGTCGTCAACGGCCTGCAGCGCATTCGCCCCGGTGCAACCATCGCACCACAGGCGGAGGACAAGGTTGCTGCCTCGCAGTAAGTAACCGCCTTTTTGATCAATAAGCGTCCCGCCCTCCCGCGAGACGCCCCTTCAGACAGAACCGGCCTTCACCGGCGGCAGAAAAGCCGCCGGAACGGCCTTTGCATTCCAAAATATACCCGGAGAGGGACTGGATATGAATATTTCCAGATTTTTTGTCGACAGGCCGGTATTCGCCGGCGTTCTGTCGATCCTGATTGTGGTGGCAGGCCTTCTTGGCATGCGCGCCCTGCCGATTTCCGAATATCCGGAAGTCGTTCCGCCATCCGTCGTCGTCCGCGCCACCTATCCGGGTGCGAACCCGGCCGTTATCGCTGAAACCGTCGCCACGCCGCTTGAAGAACAGATCAACGGTGTCGAAGGCATGCTCTATATGGGCAGTCAGGCGACATCCGACGGCGTGCTGACGTTGACCGTGACCTTCAAGCTCGGTACCGACCCCGACAAGGCGCAGCAGCTGGTGCAGAACCGCGTTTCGCAGGCCGAACCGCGCCTGCCGGCGGAAGTCCGCGCACTCGGCATCACGACGGTCAAGAGCTCACCCGACTTCATCATGGTCGTCAATCTGGTGTCGAAAACCGACGCCTATGACATCACCTACCTGCGTAACTACGCAACGCTGAACGTCAAGGATCGCCTCGCCCGCATCGAAGGCGTGGGCCAGGTGCAGGTCTTCGGCGCAGGTGACTATTCCATGCGCGTCTGGCTCGATCCGCAGAAGGTCGCCGAACACGATCTGGCTGCCAGCGACGTCTCCGACGCCATCCGCCAGCAGAACGTACAGGCGGCAGCCGGTGTCATCGGCGCTTCGCCGAGCCCGAACGGCGTCGACCTGCAGCTCAACGTCAATGCACAGGGCCGTCTGACGACGCCGGAAGAATTCGGCAACATCATCGTCAAGAGCGGCGCCAACGGCGAAATCACCCGCCTGCGCGATGTCGCCCGCATTGAACTCGGTGCTGCCGATTACACGCTGCGTTCGCTGCTCGACGGTGAACCCGCCGTGGCTGTGGCAGTTCTCCAGGCCCCCGGCTCCAACGCCATCGAAATCGCCGACAATGTCCGCGCGACGATGGACAATCTGCAGCTGGCAATGCCTGACGGCGTGAAATACGAGATCGTCTACGACACGACGAAATTCGTGCGCTCGTCCATCGAAAAGGTCGTTGATACACTCCTCGAGGCCGTTGGCCTCGTGGTGCTTGTCGTCATCCTCTTCCTGCAGACATGGCGCGCATCGATCATTCCGCTGATCGCCGTTCCGGTCTCGATCATCGGCACCTTCGCCGTCATGTATGCTTTCGGGTTTTCCATCAACGCGCTAACGCTGTTCGGGCTGGTGCTCGCCATCGGCATCGTAGTGGATGACGCGATCGTGGTCGTCGAAAACGTCGAACGAAACATCGAAAACGGGCTCTCGCCGCGTGACGCCACCTATAAGGCGATGCGTGAAGTGTCCGGACCAATCATCGCAATCGCGCTGGTTCTGGTTGCGGTCTTCGTGCCTCTTGCCTTTATCTCCGGCCTCTCAGGCCAGTTCTACCGGCAGTTCGCACTGACCATCGCCATCTCCACCGTCATTTCGGCGATCAACTCGCTGACGCTTTCGCCCGCTCTTGCAGCCCTGCTGCTCAAGGAACACGGTGCACCGAAAGACTGGCTGACCCGCTTCATGGACCGGATTTTCGGCTGGTTCTTCCGCGGCTTCAACCGCGCCTTCGGCGCCGCCTCGAACGGCTACGGCAAGACCGTGGGCGGGCTGGTGACGCGCAAGAGCCTGGTGATGCTGGTCTATATGGCGCTGGTGGCTGCAACCTACGGCATGTTCACGACCGTTCCGAGCGGCTTCGTGCCGGCGCAGGACAAGCAGTACCTGATCGGCTTTGCCCAGCTTCCTGATGGCGCGACACTCGACCGGACGGAAAGCGTCATCAAGCGGATGAGCGATATCGCCATGGAAACGCCCGGCGTCAGCCACGCCATCGCCTTCCCGGGCCTGTCGATCAACGGCTTCACCATCGGCTCCAACTCCGGCATCGTCTTCGCGATTCTCGATGACTTCGAAAAGCGCAAGACGCCGGAACTGTCCGGCGGCGCCATCGCCATGCAGCTGAACCAGAAATATGCGGGCATTCAGGATGCCTTCATCGCCATGTTCCCGCCGCCGCCGGTCAACGGTCTCGGCCAGACGGGCGGCTTCAAGCTGCAGATCGAGGACCGCGCCGGTTACGGCTACCAGACGCTTGACGAAGCGGCGAAAGCCGTGATCGCCAAGGCATACCAGACGCCGGAGCTGGCAGGCATCTTCTCCAGCTTCCAGATCAACGTGCCGCAGCTCTTCGCCGATCTCGATCGCGCCAAGGCCGAGCAGCTGGGCGTTTCGGTCAGCGACGTCTTCCAGACGCTGCAGATCTATCTGGGTTCGCTCTATGTCAACGACTTCAACGCCTTCGGGCGGACATACAGCGTGCGTGTGCAGGCGGATGCGCAGTTCCGCGCCCATGCGGAAGATATCGGCCGCCTGAAGGTTCGCTCCGCAACGGGTCAGATGATCCCGCTTTCGACGCTGCTGAAGGTGGATGCGACGACGGGACCGGAACGCACCAACCGTTATAACGGCTTCCTTGCAGCCGATATCAACGGCGGTCCGGCACCGGGCTATTCCTCTGGACAGGCGCAGGCGGCGATGGAAAAAATCCTCGCGGAGAACCTGCCGGCCGGGATTGACTACGAATGGACGGACCTGACCTACCAGCAGATTCTGGCCGGCAACTCCAGCATCGTGGTCTTCCCGCTGGCGCTGCTCTTGGTTTACCTCGTCCTGGCTGCGCAATATGAAAGCCTCACATTGCCGATCGCGATCATTCTGATCGTGCCACTCGGTGTGCTCGCGGCCCTGACCGGCGTCTGGCTGACGGGAGGGGATAACAACATCTTTACGCAGATCGGCCTTGTCGTCCTTGTGGGCTTGTCGGCGAAGAACGCGATCCTGATCGTGGAATTCGCCCGCGAGCTGGAATTCGAGGGACGAACGCCACTTCAGGCGGCGGTCGAGGCAAGCCGGCTTCGTCTTCGCCCGATCCTGATGACCTCGCTCGCCTTCATCATGGGCGTGGTACCGCTGGTCGTCTCGACAGGTGCGGGTGCCGAAATGCGCGCGGCCATGGGTGTCGCTGTCTTCTCCGGCATGATCGGCGTGACGTTCTTCGGCATCTTCATGACACCGGTCTTCTACGTGCTGGTGCGCAAGCTGTCGGGCAACCGCCCGCTCATCCAGCACAAGCAGGAAGAACCGGCCAATTCGGACTACAAGCTCGAAAAGGCCGGCTGAGACCATACTCCCATCCACCGCCACCTTCGACGCAAGCCCGCCGCGCATCCCCCCGGATGCGCGGCGTTTTTCATGGGCGGGAACGTCTATGCAACCATCCTGAAATAGAATCAGATTCAAATGCTTAAGTGGCAAATACGCCTATATTGTCCCGCTTTAAAACTGTCAAAAATCAATATAGAGCCATCACACGAAGAGAACCGCAAGAAACAGTGCTATTTTATGCTTTGTATTTTGTGGTAATTTCCAAGAACAGGGTGATTCGGACTAAATGATTTAGTTCAGGGGCTACATGATGGAGCAGGACTACGAAAGCTGGGCAACGACCGTTGCCTATTCGATAGTGATGCATGAAGGTCTGGATCTGGCGCTTTCCGCGCAGAACCTGGACAGGGGCAAGACCAAGAACAATCGCGAGCGGCTGATGGAGGCCATTCGAACATCGTTGCTTGAGGCGCGTTTTCGCAGCCATCTGACGGCAGCGCACCGGCTCTGAACGCTGCGCCTGATATCGCAGCGGCTTAGACCGGAAGCAGGTCGGTCCGAACCGCGGCCTTCAGCGGCAGATGGTCCGAGGCGATACGCGCCAGCGCGCTGTCATGCGCCTCCACCTGCTCGATCAGCCCTTTTCGATTGGCGATGATCCTGTCGAGCGCCAACACCGGCAGGTTGGACGGAAAACTCGGCACCGCCGGCGGCAGGGCGCCGAAAGCATCCCGGAACGTATTGAGCGACGAACCGTTGCCGAGACGCCATTCATTCAGGTCTCCCATGAGAATGGTCGCGCATTCGTTGCGCGCTTCCAGAAGGCCGATCAGCGCTTTCGCCTGCTGGGCGCGGGAATGCCTGAGAAGGCCGAAATGGGCGGCGATGACCCGCAGCGTGCCGCCGCTTTTCAGATCCAGTTCCACGACGAGCGCGCCGCGCGGCTCCAGCCCCGGCAATTTCAGCGTATGCACATCCCTGACGGCGCCTTCCTTGAACAGGACGACATTGCCGTGCCAGCCATGGGCCTTCACACCGGCCAGCACCGGCACTGGGATGAGGCCGCTTTCCCGCTCCAGCCGGGCGAGATCAAGCAGGCCGGTGCGTTCGCCGAAACGGCTATCCGCCTCCTGAAGCGCGATGATGTCAGCGCCGATTTCCTGAATGACGCGGCTGGTTCGATCGGGATCGAACTTGCGGTCACGACCAACGCATTTATGCACATTGTAGGAGGCGATGACCGGGAAGGAATGGTCTTTCGTCGCCGGCGCCGCACTCTGCCGCTGACGGCGGTCGCGCAGCGACTGCATGACGAAGGCGGACAGGCTGGTGTTTTTCGTCAAAGCCGTTTTTTCATCCTCCAGCAAACCGTTCTTTTTCACGCGTTTATGCCTCCGGTCTCGCGCTGCGCCTGTCGGACACACCGCACTCTAAAGATAAGGCGAAGCGAGCCACAGGACACGCTCCACAAAACGGACAACGAATGGCCGCGCATTCAGTTCGCTGAGCCGCACGGGCAAGGCGGTCGCACGTGCATCCCGGATGCGCTCCCCGATCGTTGCTGCGAATTCCTCATCCATAACTTCGAGATCGATCTCAAAGTTCAACCGCAAAGAACGCGGATCGAGATTGGAAGAACCGATGTAGCTCCAGCGCCCGTCGATCACCAGAAGCTTGGAATGGTTGAAAGCCCCCGTCGCCCGCCAGATGCGGCAATAATTCTTCAGCATCTGGTCGAATTGCGCCGTCATCGCCCTGTCCACAAGCACCAGATTGTTGCTTTTCGGCACGATGATATCCACCACGACCCCCCGCCTTGCTGCGGTAATGAGCGCCGAAATAAGCTCCCGATCGGGGAGAAAATAGGGCGACATGATGAGAATGGAGGAACGGGCGACGGAAAATGCCCCCATCAGCATCTTGTGACTGGTCTCGATGCTCCTGTCCGGCCCCGAGGAGCAGACGCGGGCGGCGATCTGCGAGCCCGGCACGCCGTCGGGAATGGCGATATCCCAGACCGGCGCATCCAGAAGCTCCTTTGTCGTAAAGCGCCAGTCCTCCGCCGCGATGGAGAAAAAATCCGATACCACCGGTCCGGTGATCTTGAAATGCGTGTCGTGCGACTGGCTTTCGCCGCCAAATTCCAGCGTGAACCCCTCGCGGATATTCATGCCGCCGCTAAATGCAATGCGCCCGTCCACCACGAGGATCTTGCGGTGGGTGCGCAGATTGGCATAGGGCAGCCGCAGCCCCATGATGACATTGCCGTTGAAGACATCGCAGACGATGCCCTTTTCCCTGAGCGTCGGCAGGATGCTCGGCACGGAATAACGCGCGCCCACCGCATCCACCAGCACACGCACCTCCACGCCGCGAAACTTCGCCCTTTCGAGCGCCGCGACAAAACGGGCGCCGATCCGGTCATTGTCGAAAATATATGTTTCGAGAATGATCGACCGCTTCGCCTCCCCGATCGCCTCCAGCATGGCGGCATAGGCCGCGTCTCCGGTCACAAGCGGCTCGATACCATTGCCTGTCGTCAACGCATGGCGCGTCACCCGGTCGCCCAGCGTCTTCATAGCCTCGAAACGCCGTCCGAAGCGCGCGGCGATCATGTCCCCGCTCGCATCCAGACGCGCCACGCGATCCATGATCTCGTCCAGCATGAAGGACCGCTTCTGCGTGATATTGGACCGGCGGATGCGGTTGATGCCGGCAATCGCATAGATGACCGCACCGACGATGGGCGACAGCACGATAACACCGACCCAGCCAAGCGCGGAGCGGACCTCCTCCTTCGTCATCGTGGCATGCACGGCCGCCACGGTTCCCATCAAAATCGAGAGAACGGCAAGGATATGCGGCCAATAGGCAATGACGAGATCAAGCATGGTACAACTATAGAGTACTTCGGCAATCCCGCAATGACACGCAGGTGACGCTGGCAGAGACAAAGAACCTGACCGCGCCATGCTTTTGCGGGACAGACCCTTGCGGGATTAACGGTGGAAACCGGGCTTGCGATATGTCATGAGAGCGCATCTTGATCTTTGGCAGTGGCAGGGCGAGGTGCACTTGCGGGCTTTCTGCCTCGTTTGAAAGCAAGAAGGCCGTGATGCAGGAAAATACACAGGGCGCTGTCATCGTCATTTCCAGCCATGTCATGCGTGGCTCCGTCGGCAACCGCGCGGCGGTCTTTGCGCTTGAGACGCTGGGTTATCCGGTCTGGGCGGTGCCCACCATCGTCATGCCCTGGCATCCCGGCCACGGCCCGTCCACCCGCATGCGCTTTCAGGACGACGATTTCGACAAGGCAATGACCGACCTCGAAAACGCCAAATGGATCGGCGAGGTCAAGGCTGTCCTGACCGGTTATTTCGGCAGCGCGGCGCAGGTGCGCTCCGTCGCAAGGCTGATCCGCAATCTGAAGGAAAAGAACCCGTCGCTGATTTATGCCTGTGACCCGGTCATGGGCGATCTGGGCGGGCTTTACATTCCCCTTGAGACTGCCGAAGCCATCCGTGATCACCTCATCCCGCTTGCCACCGTCGCCACGCCAAACCGATATGAACTGGCCTGGATGAGCGGCGCCGAGCTTGAGACCAACAATGCCATCATGGATGCCGCACTTTCCCTCGGCCCGCCGAAAATGCTGGTCACCTCAGCCGTGCCGATGATGACGGGCGGCACCGGCAACCTCTACCTCAGCGGCCGCCACGCACTGCTTGCCGAACATCGCGCCATCGAAAATGCGCCGAACGGTCTCGGCGACCTGATGTCCGCGCTGTTCCTCGCCCGCCTGCTGGAAGGTCTCGATGATGAAAAGGCGCTGCAGCTGGCAACCGCCAGCGTCTTCGAAATTCTGGCCCGCACCAAAAAACGCGACATGAACGAACTGACGCTGGAGACCGACTCTTCAAGTCTCTCCACACCCATGGCCATGGTGCAGATGCGTCATCTCTTGCATCCTTCGCGCAGCAAGCGCAAATAGCGACTAGAGCATTTCCAGGAAAAGTGGCCCCCGGTTTTCCGGCTGGAAATGCGGAAACAAGGAGTTGGAGCGGCTTCGCGGTTCGAAGAAAAGCGAAAATGCTCCAAAGGATTGGTCTTCAACGCACCGAGTTCTTTTCTTGATCTTGGTCCAAGCACAACGGTACTGCGATAGATGAAAGATTTTCCGGAAAACCTTCTCAACGGCTACAAGAACTTCATGAGCGGTCGTTATGTCGACGAACGCGAAAGATATCGCGTTCTGGCCGAGACCGGACAGAAACCGCAGACCCTGTTCATCGCCTGTTGTGACTCCCGTTCGGCGCCGGAAACCATTTTCGACTGCGGACCGGGAGAGCTTTTCGTCATGCGGAACGTCGCCAACATGGTGCCGCCCTATGAGCCGGATGGACAGTACCACGCCACCTCCGCCGCCATCGAATATGCCGTGCAGGTTCTGAAGGTGAAGGACATCGTCGTCATGGGCCACGGCCGCTGCGGCGGCATTCAGGCAGCACTCGATCCCAATCTCGAGCCGCTGTCACCCGGCGATTTCATCGGTAAATGGATGAACATGGTCAAATCGGCGGCCGAACAGATCCAGAGCAACGACATCATGACCGCCTCCGAGCGTCAGACGGCGCTGGAGCGCGTTTCCATCCGCAACTCCATCGCCAATCTGCGCGGCTTCCCCTTCGTCAAGGCGCAGGAAACCGCCGGCAAGGTGAAGCTGCACGGCGCATGGTTCGATATTTCGACCGGAGAATTGTGGGTGATGGACAGCAAAACGGGCGACTTTCGCCGCCCGGACCTGTGATTGAAGCGGATTGAGAGAGCGAGACGTCCTGGGTGGCCATTAATCTGCCCGGCAATCAAACCTCTCCTTCGTCATCCTCGGGCTTGACCCGAGGATCACGTCGGTTATGCGGGAAGCCTCTTGTCGGACGCTACGTCGCCGGATGCCGGATCAAGTCCGGCATGACGAAAGCGAAATTTTAGTCCGCAGAAACAGCCTTATTGGCCGTCGATCGCCTTGCCGATGAACGCAATGGCCTGCTGGTAGACGCTTGCAGCGTTCCAGCCCTGAATGGCGGCATAGTTCGCCTGACCCTGCTGATAGCCCGCACCACGCTGCCAGCCATGGCCGACGAGGAAGTTCGCGGTGGAAGCCAGCGCATCGGCGCGCGAGCCGACGAGATCGATACGGCCGTCGCGGTCGAAATCTACGCCATAGCGCACGACGTTCAGCGGCAGGAACTGCGTCTGGCCGATTTCACCATGGGCAGCGCCCTTGGCGTTGACGTTCAGCGAACCGCTGCCAACGAGCTTAAGGGCCGCATAGAGCTGCTCGGTGAAATAATCCGAACGGCGGCAGTCGAAGGAAAGCGTCGCAACGGCGGAAAGCGTATGCTGGTTGCCCATGAAGCCGCCAAAACCGGTTTCCATGCCCCAGATGGCGAGCAGCGGACCAGCCGGCACGCCGTAAGCGCGTTCGATGGACGCAAACAGAGCTGCATTGTTCTTCTTCATGGTCTTGCCGCGTGAAATGATCGTCTGACCACCGCGCTTCTGCATGAACTGTTCGAAGGACAGCTTGAAGCTGTGCTGACCGCGATCGGCGCGGATCGTCGCCTGGTTGTAGGAGACGCCGGAGAAGGCACGGTCAAGCACCGAGGCGCTGACGCCGCGGCCCGCTGCTTCCTGCTTGAAGGCGCCGACCCAGGCATCAAAGCCCGCCGAGGTGTTGCTGCATTGCGCAGCCATAACCGGCGTCGCTGCCAGAACCGAAACCATGGCCACACCAGCCAGAATTACCTTCATTGCCCGCATCAAAATCTGCCTTCGATATCCTTTGGGGAATTTTTCCCGAGAACCAAACCGTCAATACTGTATGATTCAGGTGCCAAAACTGTCTTTTGGCGGCCTAAATTGCCTTTCGACAGCAAGGCCTGCAAATAAACTGGCCGTGATCTCGCCAATTATAAAACCCGCCTGCCCCACACAGAACAGACGGGTTATACTTAACGAACCTTAAAAAATCGTATCACAGATCAGGCAGCCGCCTTGCGGGGCTTGATGAAACCACGATTGACCAGGAGTTCGGCGATCTGGATGGCATTGAGGGCAGCGCCCTTGCGCAGATTGTCCGAAACAACCCAGATGTTGAGGCCGTTTTCAACCGTCGCATCTTCGCGGATACGCGAGATGTAGGTTGCGTCCTCACCGGCGGATTCGACCGGGGTGATGTAGCCGCCATCTTCATGCTTGTCGATGACGAGGCAACCCGGCGCTTCGCGCAGGATGTCACGCGCCTGATCGGCGGTGATCTCGTTTTCGAACTCGATATTGACAGATTCCGAATGACCGATGAAGACCGGAACGCGCACCGCCGTGCAGGTTACCTTGATCTTCGGATCGAGCATCTTCTTGGTTTCCGCCAGAACCTTCCACTCTTCCTTTGTATAGCCGTCTTCCATGAAGACATCGATATGCGGAATGACGTTGAAGGCGATACGCTTGGTGAACTTCTTGGTTTCGACCGGATCGGCCACGAAGACGGCGCGGGTCTGCTGGAAAAGCTCGTCCATGCCTTCCTTGCCGGCGCCGGAAACGGACTGGTAGGTGGAGACAACGACGCGCTTGATCTTGGCGAAGTCATGCAGCGGCTTCAGCGCGACGACGAGCTGTGCCGTGGAGCAATTCGGGTTGGCAATGATGTTCTTCTTGGTGAAGCCCGCTACCGCATCAGCGTTGACTTCGGGAACGATCAGCGGAACGTCCTGATCGTAGCGCCATGCGGACGAGTTATCGATGACGACGCAGCCCTGCTGGCCGATCTTCGGCGACCACTTCTTGGACACATCACCGCCGGCAGACATCAGGCAAATATCGGTGTCGGAAAAATCGTAGTTTTCGAGGTTAGAGACCTTCAGCGTGCGATCGCCATAGGAGACTTCCGTGCCCTGCGAACGGGCGGAAGCGAGCGGCACGACTTCATCGGCGGGAAAACCGCGTTCGGCCAGGATATTGAGCATTTCGCGACCGACGTTGCCGGTGGCGCCTGCAATTGCAACTTTGAAACCCATGATCAAGCTCTCTTTCTGTCTCTCCTCTTTTTGGTGAGGTGGGAACCCGCATTAGATCGCGGCTTCCACGATCCCCGGCCAAACCGGGGAGAGAGCGGTGGCCAGAGACGTCAGACGGTTTTAATCGTCGTTTTGGCCGTAATTCGGATAGAATAAGAAAGGCGCGGATCATCGCCGGCGGATTGTGCCGGTCCTTCCATGACGAACATGTCTGCAACATGCATGCGCAAGGTGATGCTCCTTCTTCGCCAGAAGCTATTAGAAGGTTTCTTGTTTGTGTCAAGAAAAAAGGCGCGTTTCAGGCCATCCGGTGCGGGCAGGCCAAAACCGCCCTGCGACATTTTTGCACATTATACATTAGACTAAAGTCATAATCCGAAAGCATCGCTCTTATTGGGGTTAATTTTCTGTCACTCTGACATCACGCGCATTGCAGCCGCAAGGTTTGCCCGGAGGAGAGAGATGGGCTCCGCAATGCGCCGATTGGGACATCTGTGGAGGACAGACAATGGCAAATGTTGCAGCCGTAAGCGGCGCAGCCCGTCCGATGACGGGTGAAGAGAAGAAGGTGATTTTCGCCTCTTCTCTCGGAACGGTCTTCGAATGGTATGACTTCTATCTATACGGCTCGCTCGCGATCTATATCGGTGCGAACTTCTTCAGCCAATATCCGGAAACGACACGCAACATCTTTGCGCTTCTGGCCTTTGCCGCCGGCTTCCTCGTGCGCCCCTTCGGTGCACTGGTGTTCGGCCGCTTGGGCGACATTGTCGGCCGTAAATATACCTTTCTCGTCACGATCCTGATCATGGGCGTTTCGACCTTCCTCGTCGGTGTGCTGCCCAGCGCATCGCAGATCGGCATCGCCGCTCCGATCATCCTGATCGCTCTGCGCATGCTGCAGGGTCTGGCGCTCGGCGGTGAATATGGCGGTGCGGCGACCTACGTGGCCGAACACGCGCCCAACGGCCGCAGGGGCTATTACACCTCGTGGATCCAGACGACGGCGACGCTCGGCCTGTTCCTCTCGCTGGTGGTCATCCTCGGTGTGCAGTTCGCACTCGGCAAGGAAGCCTTCGCCGCCTGGGGCTGGCGCATTCCCTTCCTCGTTTCCGTTCTGCTGCTCGGCGTATCCGTCTGGATCCGTCTGAAAATGAACGAATCCCCCGCCTTCAAGAAGATGAAGGAAGAGGGCAAGACCTCCAAGGCCCCGCTCAGCGAAGCCTTCGGCCAGTGGAAAAACGCCAAGATCGCCCTGCTTGCCCTCGTCGGCGCCGTCATCGGTCAGGCCGTCGTCTGGTACACCGGCCAGTTCTACGCGCTGTTCTTCCTGCAGAGCATTCTGAAGGTGGACGGGCAATCGGCCAACATCATGGTCGCGGCAGCGCTCATCCTCGGCACCAGCTTCTTCGTGATCTTCGGCTGGCTTTCCGACAAGATCGGCCGCAAGCCGATCATCATGGCCGGTCTCGTTCTCGCAATGCTGACCTACTTCCCGCTGTTCAAGGCGCTCACATGGGCGGGCAACCCGGCACTTGCGCAAGCGCAGGCCAGCGTTCGCGCCACCGTGACCGCAGCTCCGGGCGACTGCAAATTCCAGTTCAACCCGACAGGCACGGCGAAATTCACCACATCCTGCGATATCGCCACCTCGTTCCTGACGCGCAACTCCGTTCCCTATGACGTCGTTGCGGGAGCGGCCGGCGAACCGGCGAGCGTCAAGATCGGCGACGCCACTATCGCCAGCTACGACGCCATCGCAGCCGGCGCGGATGCATCTGCAAAGGACAAGGCCTTCCAGAAGCAGGTCAACACCGCGTTGCACGACGGCGGCTACCCGCTGGTGCGCGGTGCGGCACAGGTGCCGGATGCAAAACTGGACGCCTTCATCGCAGCCAACCCGGAGCTCAACCTCAATGCGGTAGCCGTTCGTGCCGCCGACAAGAAGATGGTTGCAACCGACAAGCTGGTGGCGGACAAGCTGCTGACGCCGGCCGAGACCGCCGGAGCGACTGAGATGGCCGTCTACACCATTGCCGGTGGTGGCGCCTTCGCCATGGTGGCCGATCCGGCCGCCGTGAACTGGGTCGTCATCATCGCGGTCCTGACCGTGCTCGTCATCTATGTGACGATGGTCTATGGCCCGATCGCGGCCCTGCTGGTCGAACTGTTCCCGACCCGCATCCGCTACTCCGGCATGTCGCTGCCCTATCACATCGGCAACGGCTGGTTCGGCGGCCTTCTGCCTGCCACCGCCTTCGCGATGAGCGCGGCGAAAGGCGACATCTATTACGGCCTCTGGTATCCGATCGTTTTCGCAGGCATCACGCTCGTCGTCGGCCTGCTGTTCCTGCCGGAAACCAAGGATCGCGACATCCACACCATGGATTGAGCCACATCCTGACGGACATTTTCGGAACCCGGCGCGCAGGCGCCGGGTTTTTTTATTGCGCCACGGGCCGGCATATCGAACGAGCCTGTCGCAGGGGCTGTCATTCCGTCGCAGGCAAGACAAAATCAATATGGAGACAAAGCCCCCCTGAATGGGTTATGACCCCCCTGTATTTTCAGGCAGAGGGAGAGCCATTTTGAAGATCGGGACGCCTAAGGAATTATATGAGGGCGAAGCGCGCGTCGGCATGACGCCCGACAGCGCCCAGGCATTGCAGAAACTCG
Organism: Agrobacterium sp. LAD9; assembly: GCF_003031125.1. NCBI lineage: Bacteria > Pseudomonadati > Pseudomonadota > Alphaproteobacteria > Hyphomicrobiales > Rhizobiaceae > Agrobacterium > Agrobacterium sp. LAD9. The sequence goes on from NZ_PHGS01000010.1 coordinate 57,845, forward strand.
GATATGATTGCATCCTCGAAACCGGTGCAGGCAAGGCGGCGGGATTTTCCGACGACGCCTATCGCGCAGCCGGTGTGACAATCGTCGACAGCGCCGATGCGCTTTACGCCGGCGCTGATATCATCGCCAAGGTTCGTCCGCCGGAAACGTCGGAGATTGATCGCCTGTCTTCGGACAAGACGCTGATCTCGTTCTTCTATCCCGCCCAGAACAAGGACCTTCTGGAGCAGGCCAAGGAAAAGGGCGCAAATGTCATCGCCATGGACATGGTGCCGCGCATTTCCCGCGCCCAGAAGATGGACGCCCTGTCCTCCATGGCCAACATCGCCGGTTATCGCGCGGTCATCGAGGCCGGCAATAATTTCGGCCGCTTCTTCACCGGTCAGGTGACCGCCGCTGGCAAGGTGCCGCCCGCCAAGGTGCTGGTCATCGGCGCTGGCGTTGCCGGTCTTGCCGCCATCGGCACGGCCACCTCGCTCGGCGCCATCACCTATGCCTTCGACGTTCGCCCTGAGGTAGCCGAACAGATCGAATCCATGGGCGCCGAATTCGTCTATCTCGATTTCGCCGAACAGCAGGATGGTGCCGCCACCGGCGGTTATGCCGCCCCCTCCTCGCCGGAATTCCGCGAGAAGCAGCTCGAAAAGTTCCGCGAACTCGCTCCGCAGATCGATATCGTCATCACCACCGCGCTCATTCCGGGCCGCGACGCCCCGAAACTGTGGCTCGCCGATATGGTAGCGATGATGAAGCCGGGTTCTGTTATCATCGACCTCGCGGCAGAACGAGGCGGCAATTGCGACCTGACGGTTCCCGACCAGCGCGTCGTCTCCGACAACGGCGTCATCGTCATCGGCTATACGGATTTCCCGAGCCGCATGGCGACACAGGCCTCGACGCTCTATTCCACCAACATCCGCCACATGATGACCGACCTGACGCCCGCCAAGGACGGCAAGCCGGTTCACAACATGGAAGACGACGTCATCCGTGGTGCGACCGTCACCTATCAGGGCGAGATCACTTTCCCGCCACCGCCACCGAAGATCCAGGCCATCGCCGCGCAGAAACCCAAGGAAAGAGCAAAAGAGCTTACGCCCGAGGAAAAGCACGCCAAGGAACGGGCCGACTTTAAGGCGCAGACGAAAAATCAGGTCGGTCTGCTGGTCATCGGCACGGCGGTCCTGCTTCTCGTCGGACTTTATGCGCCGGTAAGCTTCATGAGCCATTTCATCGTCTTCGTGCTCGCCTGCTTTATCGGCTTCTCTGTCATCTGGAATGTCAGCCACTCGCTGCACACGCCGCTGATGGCGGTGACAAACGCGATTTCCGGCATCGTCATTATCGGCGCGCTGCTGCAGATCGGTTCCGGCAACTGGCTGGTGGTGATCCTTGCCTCGCTTTCCGTCCTGATCGCGACGATCAACATCGTCGGCGGTTTCCTCGTGACACGGCGCATGCTCGCCATGTTCCAGAAGTCCTGAGCCGTGTAGGGGACACTTTATGACCATTGGTATCGTTTCCGCGGCCTATGTTGCCGCAGCCGTTCTTTTCATCCTTTCCCTCGGCGGCCTTTCCGGACAGGAAAGCGCCAAACGCGCCGTCTGGTACGGCATAACAGGCATGGGTCTTGCCATTGTCGCCACGGTCTTCGGACCTGATGTCGGCAACTGGTTCATCGTGCTTCTGATGCTGGCGGGTGGCTCCGTTCTCGGCTACTTCGTCGCAAACCGCGTGCAGATGACCGAGATGCCGCAGCTTGTTGCAGCCCTTCACTCCTTCGTCGGTCTTGCCGCCGTCTTCATCGGCTTCAATGCCCATATCGAGGAAGCGCATGTCGCTTCGCTCGATGAGACGGCGCGTTCGTTGCTGACCGGCTTTTCCGCCCTTCTCGCCCACAAGACACCGGTGGAACTGGCCATCATGAAGGTCGAGGTTTTCCTCGGTGTCTTCATCGGCGCTGTCACCTTCACCGGTTCGGTCGTCGCCTTCGGCAAGCTGGCCGGCAAGGTGGATGGCAAGGCGAAGAAGCTGCCGGGCGGACATGTCCTCAATGCGAGCGCTGCGATCCTGTCGCTCGTTCTGCTCATCATGTATTGCAACGGTGCCGGTGCATGGACGCTGGTGCTGATGACGCTTGCCGCCTTCTTCATCGGCTACCACCTGATCATGGGCATCGGCGGCGCCGACATGCCTGTCGTCGTCTCGATGCTGAACAGCTATTCCGGCTGGGCGGCAGCGGCCATCGGCTTCACGCTCGGCAACGATCTCCTGATCGTGACAGGTGCGCTGGTCGGCTCCTCGGGTGCGATCCTGTCCTACATCATGTGCAAGGCGATGAACCGCTCCTTCATCTCGGTCATCCTCGGCGGCTTCGGCGGCACGACGGGTCCGGCGATGGAAATCGATGGCGAACAGGTAGCAATCGACGCCGAAGGCGTTGCTTCGGCGCTGAACGATGCCGACAGCGTTATCATCGTGCCCGGTTACGGCATGGCGGTGGCACAGGCACAAAGCGCGGTGTCCGAACTGACCCGCAAGCTGCGTGCTGACGGCAAGACCGTGCGTTTCGCCATCCACCCGGTGGCAGGCCGCCTTCCCGGCCACATGAACGTGCTGCTGGCCGAAGCCAAGGTGCCTTACGACATCGTGCTGGAAATGGACGAGATCAACGACGACTTCCCCAATACCGACGTCGTCATCGTCATCGGCTCCAACGACATCGTCAACCCGGCGGCACAGGACGATCCGAACTCACCCATCGCCGGCATGCCGGTTCTGGAAGTGTGGAAATCCAAGCTGGTCATCGTCTCCAAGCGCGGTCAGGGAACGGGTTATTCCGGCATCGAGAACCCGCTGTTCTACAAGGACAATACCCGCATGTTCTACGGCGACGCCAAGAAGTCGATCAACGATCTTCTGCCGCTGATCAAGTAACGGAAAGGGCGTTTCCGGGAGACCGGAAACGCCCTTTCGAATTCTGAGAACGCATTCCACCTTGACGTCATCCGCGGGCTTGACCCGAGGATCCATCGCGCGTCGGGTTGTGGATCCTCGGGTCAGGCCCGAGGATACGACGGTGGGGTTCGGGCTGGTAATCAGCCAAAACGGTCGCTTCAAAGCACCCGGTAACGCCGGTTGAAATACAGCAGCGCTTCTTCGCCCTCATTAATCTTCATATCGACGACATCGCAGATCAGGATATCGTGCGTGCCGCCATCATGCGCCTCGCGGATGCGGCAATCGAAGGAAACGAGCGCGTCTTCCAGAACCGGAGCGCCGGTTTCAAGCACGCCCCAGCGCCCGGCGGCGAAACGTTCGTCCGCCGGCGTCTTGCCGCCGAACAGGGTGCTCAGCGCCTCGTGCTTTGAGGCAAGCGTGTTGACGCAGATGACGCCGTTGCTCTTCACCACCTTGTAGGCGGAAGCATTGCGATTGAGGCAGACGAGCAAGGTAGGCGGATTGTCGGAAACGCTGCAAACGGCCGTCGCTGCAAAACCCGCACGTCCAGCCACACCGTCCGTGGTAACGATGTTGACCGCCGCACCGAGCCGCGCCATGGCGTTTCTGTATTCCAGGCTGCGCTGCTCAGCAGTCTTCGTCTCCATTTCCGCTTCCTTTTCAAGAGACATCATCCGCATCTAACCCATCCTTCCTTAACAGCCCATCAAGCCAGTACACAGGCGTCTTCAAAGCCAAGGCGTGGCAGGCGGCCAAAGAGCTTGGACGGATCGCCGTAGCCGAGATTGATCAGGAAGTTGGACTTCCACGTCGTGCCCGCGAAAAACGCCGTATCCACCTTGCCTTTGTCAAAACCGGACATCGCCCCGGTATCCAGTCCCAACGAGCGGGCCGCAATAATGAGATAACCCGCCTGCAAAGTGGCATTGCGGAAGGCCGTTTCCTCGGCGACGGCCGGGCTGGAGGTAAACCACGAACGCGCGTCGGCATGTGGAAACAGCACCGGCAGTTTCTCGTAAAACTCGCGATCGATAGCAGCGATCACCGTCACCGGTGCAGCCATGGTCTTTTCGAGATTGCCCGAAGAAAGCGCGGGCCTCAGCTTTTCCTTGGCTTCCGGGCTGCGCACGAACACGAAACGCGCCGGCGAGCAATTGGCCGAGGTCGGCCCCATCTTCGTCAGATCGTAAAGTGCTCTCAGTGTCTCGTCGCCGACCGGCTTGTCAGCCCAGCCATTATGGGTGCGTGCCGCGGTGAAAAGTGCTGCAAGTGCCTTGTCGTCGAGTGCTGTCGTCATTGTCTTAAAAATCCTGTCAGAATGGCCGTGTTGCCGGCAGCAGAAACCGCAAAAGCCGCGCGTTGAAAAGGTCAGTCTCAGTGATATTGACCGCATGCGCCCCGAAATCGAGGAGGCAAAGTTCGCTTTGCGGCAAACCCTCAGCAAGACGTAGCGACCGGGTATAGGGCACCAGAAGATCGTCTTTCGTCGCCACCAACAGCACCGGATTGTCGATCTCGCCAAGACGGGTATCGATATCGAAGGCCCTGAGCGCCGCGATGCGCCGAAGCACATTCGCCCTGCCCTGAAAATGCGCGACACCATGCGCATCGTCGCGTGCCAGTCGCTCCTGATGGTCCGACATCCAGGCCGCCGGATAAAGAAACAATGGCTGTGCTTTCACAAAGGCCTCGACGCCGGATTTCTCCAGAAGCTCGATCCGCACATCAAAGCAGCGCCCGGAATGCGGATCGGCCTTGCTCCAGGCATTGATAAGAACCAGCCGGTCGATCAGATCAGGCTTGCGCAGCGCGATATCGAGGCCGATCAGACCGCCGAGCGCATGGCCCATGAAATGAAACTTTTCGAGCTTCAGAGCCGAGACGATGTCAAGCACATCATCCGCCATCGCCGATATACCGCCATCCGCCGGCACTTCGCCGCCGGTCCTGCCGGTTCCGCGATGGTCATAGGTGACGATCCGGAAATGATCGGAAAGAGCCTCGATCTGCGGCGTCCAATAGGTGCCCGACCCGCCCAGTCCCGATGACAGCAGGATAGTGGGCGCCTCAGGCTCGGCGCGGCCATGAACCTCGAAATGCATCATCTTGCCGTGTCGCCCCTATTTGCCGATATGGGCGACGGTGGCGATTTCCACCAGCGCGTCAGGCTTTACGAGGCCGCACTGGATGCAATAACGAGCCGGCTTGTCGCCGGGGAAATATTCGGCGTAGACAATGTTGACCGCCTGGTAATTTGCCCAATCGGTGATGAAGATGTGGTTCATCGTCACGTCTTCCATCGTGCCGCCGGCAGTCTCAATAACGGATTTGATGGTTTCGAGAACATGGCGTGTCTGCGCACTGGCATCGCCCACATGCACGACATTATTGTCCTTGTCGAAGGGCAGCGTGCCGGAAACGTAAACCACGCCATCGGCGAGGGTTCCCGGCGAAAAGGGAGCGATGGGTTTGCTGGTACCGGTAGGCACGACGATCTTTTTCGGCATTTCGTTCTCCTCTTTGTGTTTCTCAATCAATCAGTGACGGATGCGGCCTGCGAGATGACGCCGCAGAAATCATTGACGGTCGCCACCCAGCCGAAAAATTTCTCGACATTGTAGACCGTCGCCTGCTGGATATAGTCCGGGCCCAGATGATGCGTGGCATCCTCCAGCATCACCCCGAAATATTCGAGATGGAAAGCGTCGCGCAGCGAGCTTTCGACGCAGACATTGGTGGCGATGCCGACGAAGACCAGATTGCGGATGCCGCGGGCACGCAACAGGCTGTCCATATTGGTGTTGAAGAAACCGCTGTACCGCGTCTTCGGCACCAGAATATCGCCGGGCTGCGGCTGCAACTCGTCGACAATGGCGTAATCCCACGTTCCCTTGGCCAGAAGCTGGCCCTGCAATTCCGGCCTTTTGCGCATGGTTTTCAGCGCGTTGGACTTGTGCCAGTTGGGCGAACCCGGCCCGCCGGCCTCGACATAATCCTTGTCCCAGCCATTCTGGAAATAGATGACCTGAACGCCCGCCGCCCGCGCCGCATCCAGCGTCTTCTTGATGTTGGCGATAGTGCCCTTGGCCCCGGAAATGTCGAACCCGGCAAGGTCGACATAACCGCCCTCGGTCGAATAGGCGTTCTGCATATCGACCACGACAACGGCGGTCTCGCTGGGCTTCAGGGTAATCGGCTCGGGCCTTGCGGGAAGCGTCACGCTTTCCGAACGGCTTTCCGGTCCCTTGTAACCCGCCACGACGGCTTCGCTCATTCCGCAGCCTCCAGTTCGGCCAGAACATGCTTGCGGCTCTTCATCAGCGGCTGCACATATTTGCCGAATTTTTCGACGCCTTCGAGGAAGTCGTCAAAGGTCAGCATCACGCCGCCCGTTCCCGGCACCTCGCTCATTTCATCCAGCATGGCTGCCACTTCCTCATAGGAGCCGATCAGCGTTCCCATGTTGATGTTGACCGCCGAGACGGGATTGGACATGTGCCGAACATTGGTATCCGAGCCGGATTTGGTGTCGACAGAACTCTGCAGGCCGAGCCACTTGATCGCCTCCTCATCCGCGCCCGCCTTGTAGTGCTCCCACTTCGCCCAGGCATCCTCGGATTTTTCCTCGGCAAGGATCATGGTCAGCACGACGGATTTAACGTCGCGGCCGGTCTTTTCGGTTGCCGCCAGAAGTCGCTCATTGGTGGGCGCGAAGGCCTTCGGCGTGTTGACGCCAACGCCAAAGCAGAAGCTGTAATCGGCGAATTTGGCCGAAAACGCCATGCCGGAATTGGACGAACCGGCGCAGATGAGCTTCACGTCACCCTGCGGCACTGGCTTCATGCGGCAATCCTCCATCTGGAAGAACTTGCCCTTGTGGTCCGATTGCCCATCCGTCAACAGCTCTTTCAGGACGGTGGTGTATTCGCCGAGATATTCATAGCGGTCGCCGAAATAATCATCGCCCGGCCAAAGCCCCATCTGGCTGTATTCGGGACGCTGCCAGCCGGTAATCAGGTTGATGCCGAAGCGGCCGCCGGAAATCGAGTCGATCGTTGTCGCCATGCGGGCAACGATGGCCGGCGGCATGACCAACGTGGCGGCCGTGCCGAACAGCTTGATCTTGGAGGTGACGGCAGCGAGGCCCGCCATCAGCGTGAAGGATTCCAGATTATAGTCCCAGAATTCGGTCTTGCCGCCGAAGCCGCGCAGCTTGATCATCGAAAGCGCGAAGTCGAAACCGTATTTCTCCGCCTTCAGCGTGATCGCCTTGTTCAGGTCGAAGCTCGGCTTGTATTGCGGCGCGTTTTCGGAGAGGAGCCACCCATTGTTTCCGATCGGTATAAAAACACCAACTTCCATTTTGCTGTTCCCTTTTTGGCGTCAGGTGTCTCCTGACTTGACAAAAGAGTAGCAGGTTCTGTGCCAGACCAAATAAAATAATTTTATCAAATGGATAAAATTTTGGGACACATTGAGCCTTGACCAAAAGATAAAAAATTTATCATTTGGTTAAAATATTTGCCTGTTTATTCGGCAGTTATAAATAGAAAAAGGACGGCCCTCGAGCCGTCCCCAATATACGCGACGAAAAAGCTCCAACCTCTCCGCCGTCATCCTCGGGCTTGACCCGAGGATCCATAACCCACTGAAATCAATGGATCCTCGGGTCAAGCCCGAGGATGACGTCGAATGCTGATCGAGTTCTGTCGGCAAATTTCAGCTAACCTACCGGCCGCCATTTTCAATCACGGAGCTATGCCAAAACCTCAGACGAGACGCTGTTGCGCATAGGCATGAACCGCCCGAAAGGCAGCCTCGGCGCCCGCGACAACGCGCTCTTCCTCTTCAACCGTCAGCGAAATTTCATCGAGCGCGGCGGTGAAGGTGCGCCAGTGCAGGCCACGTCCTTCCGGAGCGCCGGCCAGATGGCGCGCGCCGAATTCTTCGCTGAGGCCAAGCTTCGCCGCATCTTTCAGGAGGAAAGCCGCACCGAGATTGGAACCTTCGACCACGTAAAGCCAGCCCATGGCCTCCGGCAGATCGAACGGCGTTTCGTCAGTAAAGCGTGGGGCTTCCGTTTCGGGAATAGCGTGACCGAGATCGGCAAGGTCCTGCTCGATCATGGAGAGACGGCGGCGGCCTTTGAGATCAGGCAGCAGGCCATCGAGCGTTGCGTTGGAGAAGAAGGCATCGAGGTCGCGATGGAAAAGATATTGCGTTTCCACGAATTTGCCGAAGTTCTCCCGGCTCTCGAACGGCTTGGCTGCCATGATGAAGGTATCGAGATCGCCATGCGCGCCGCGCGTCGCAGCCCTCAGGCGCTTCACTCGGCTCTGCTCGATCTCTTCCACAGGCGCTGACGGCTCCACAACGGTCATGACACTTCCCTTTATCCCACAAACAGATTGCCTGATAAAAATCTTTACTGAAACAGTCAAATTTTATTTTCGCATTTTTTTGGTGTTCCGCGGAAAAATGGCATCTGCGTAAACCGCCGCAAACATACCACGCCCCACCGGATGCAACACACCCCCTCAAGCAGCCTCCGGAACCAATCCGCCCACCATTCCAGCCTACCGAACAATCATCTTGTAATTACCGCTTTACAACTAACATGTCAGTATGCCATCAATCTGCAGCCATCTTGGAGGAGCATCTTAATTGACCCAGAAATTCGGCCTTTCGGCAGCCCTGACGACCCCTTTCAAAACTGACGGAACCGTCGATATCGAAGCCATGATCGCGCATGCCCGCCGCTGCCTTGCAAATGGCTGCGACAGCGTCACACTCTTCGGCACCACCGGCGAGGGATGCTCCGTCGGCAGCCGCGAACGGCAGGTCATTCTCTCCCGCTTCATCGAGGCAGGCATTGCGCCCTCCCGTCTGGTCACCGGCGTTCTGGTGGACTCCATCGAGGATGCGGCGGAACAATCGGCCGAGGCCCTGAAAGCAGGCGCCCGCAATATTCTTCTCGCCCCGCCCTCCTATTTCAAAAATGTCAGCGACGACGGCCTGTTTGCCTGGTTCTCGGCGGTTTTCGAAAAAATCGGCAAGGGCGCGCGCGACATTCTCGTCTACAACATCCCTTCCGTGACCATGGTGACACTGTCGGTCGAGCTGGTGGGTCGTCTCAAGAAGGCCTTCCCGGGGATTGTCACCGGTGTGAAGGATTCCTCCGGCAATTGGGCACATACCGAGCGTCTGCTGAAGGAGCACGGTGATCTCGCCATCCTGATCGGCGATGAGCGCGATCTCGCCAAGGGCGTTCGCCTCGGCGGTCAGGGCGCGATATCAGGCGTCGCCAATTTCCTCACGCAGGAAGTGCGCGCCATGGCCGTTGACGGCAAGGACGACCCACGCATCGTCGATCTTGTTGTGGAACTTCTGAAGTTTCCGGTTACGCCCGCCGTCAAGGTGCTGGTATCACACACGACAGGGGAAAATATCTGGTCTGACGTGCGCGCGCCGCTCGTCGCCATTTCACCGGAGGACCGGCGGCAGATCGAAGGCGCATTTGATGCGTTGTTTCGCAGGCGGGCCGCCTGAACAGACCTTGAAAGGTTGAGCATGGACGATACCGGCGAACAAACATTGCGGGAACGGGCGTATGAAAGCTTTACGCACCACCTTCTCTCGCGCGACGTTCGTCCGGGACAGTTCATCTCGCAACGCCGCCTCGTGGAATTGACCGGTTTGCCGCTAGGCGCGATCCGGGAAGCAATTCCACGGCTAGAGGCGGAAGGTCTGATCAAGACCGTGCCGCAGCGCGGGTTGCAGGTTGCCCATATCGACATCAACCTCATCCGCGAGGCGTTCCAGTTCCGTATCTTTCTCGAAAAGGAGGCCGTGGCGCTCTTTACCCGTTCGGCCTCGGAGGAGACCATCGCCAAGCTGTTGAAACAGCACCGCGATATTGCCGAAGCGGCTGAAAAAGGCGGTGAATCGCCGGAACTGGATCAGCACGCGCAGCAGGTGGACTGGGGCATGCACGACGCCTTTATCGATGCGCTCGGCAATTCGATCATCTCGAATGCCTACCGCGTCAATTCCATCAAGATGCGCCTCATCAATCAGGAGCGCTTTCGCATCGCCGGTCACGTCAAATCGGTGATGAAGGAACATCTCGCCATTCTCGAAGCCATCGAGAAGCGATCCGTCGAAGACGCCGTGGAGCGGCTCACCGCCCATATCCGCAACGCAAGGGACAGGGCGCTGGCGGTGTAGGGCAATTTCGGCAGGGACACAGAGGATCCTGCGCCGGAATTGCAAGAAAATAAGCAACAAGCCGGGGTGAGGAGAATTTCCGGCTAACTGGAGGAGAACTGACATGAAGCATTCATTGCTCAACCCCACGCGTCGCGCCTTTCTGGCAGGCACGGCGGCGCTTGGCGGCAGCGCGGCGCTCGGCATTCGCCCGGCATCGGCGGCGGTGAACTGGAAAAAACACGCCGGCACCACCCTTGAAGTCAACCTCGTCAAAAGCCCGCGCAGCGAAACGCTGATCAAATATCTCGGCGAATTTGAAGCGCTGACCGGCATCAAGGTCAATGCCGAAGCAACGCCGGAACAGCAGCAGCGCCAGAAGGTCGTGATCGAGCTTTCCTCCGGCAAGCCGAGCTTCGACGTTGTGCATCTGAGCTATCACGTTCAGAAGCGCCAGTTCGAAAAGGGCAAGTGGCTGGCCGATATCAGCGGCTTCCTGAAGGACCCGTCGCTGACCGATCCTTCGCTCGTCGAGAAGGATTTCGCCGAGGCCGGCATGCTGTTTGCCAAGGATAGCGACGGCGTGCTGCGCTCGCTGCCCTTCTCGGTGGATTACTGGATCGTCTACTGGAACAAGGAACTCTTCGAAGCCAAGGGCCTGAAATACCCCGAAACCTTCGAGGAACTGGTGACGGCGGCGGAAAAGATCACCGATCCCGCAACCAACACCTATGGTTTCGTCGCACGCGGCCTGAAGAACGCCAACACCCCGGTCTGGACCTCACTGATGCTGGGTTACGGCGCAAAGCCGATCAGCGCGGACGGAAAGATCGACACCGAATCCAAGGAAGCGGTCGAGGCAGCAAAACTCTATCAGCGCCTGATGACCAAAGCCGCCCCTCCCGGTGTCTCCGGCTTCAACTGGGCGGAAGCACAATCGGCCTTCCTGCAGGGCAAGATCGGCATGTGGTTTGACGGCGTTGGTTTTGCACCGCCGATCGAGAACCCGGAAAAGTCCCGCGTGGTCGGCAAGGTCGGTTACGGCGTCATGCCGAAGGGCCCGGCAACCCAGGCCGCCGGCACCTTCGGCGATGGTCTTGGCGTTGTCGAAGCCAGCAGCAAGAAGGAAGCCGCCTATCTCTTCTGCCAATGGGCGATCTCGCATGAAATGGGCGCGCGTCTCTTGCAGGCCGGTGCGGGCGTTCCGTTCCGCCAGTCCATCCTCGAAGACCAGAAGGTGCGCGAAGGCGTGAAGATGCCGGCCGCCTGGCTGGATGCGGTCGTCGGTTCCGGCAAGGTCTCGCAGCTTGCCCTGCCCGTCATCATTCCGGTGACGGAATTCCGCGATATCTACGGCGTCGGCCTCACCAACATGATCGGCGGCGCAGACCCGGCAGCCGAACTCAAGAAGGCGACGGAACAGTTCGCACCCGTTCTGGCGCGTAGCGAGGGATAATGGCCTCCGTGAGCATCGAAAACACCAAAACAGGCGTCAGTCGCAAGGAAGGGAGCAGGCCGGCAAGGCTTGCCCCCAACTACTGGCCCTTCGTCATACCGGCACTTGTCGTCATCTCGGCGGTGATCGTTTTTCCATGGGTCTTTACGCTATGGATGAGCGCGCATCGCTGGACGCTCGGACAGGAGCAGAGCTTTATCGGTTTCGAGAACTACATCCGGCTCGCAAGTGACGGACGCTTCTGGGAATCGCTCTGGCACACGCTCATCTATACCGTGCTGTCGGTCGCCGCCCCGCTGTTCCTCGGAACCTTGGCGGCGCTGGTTTTCGATGCGCAGTTTCCGCTGCGCGGTTTTTTGCGCGGCGTCTTCGTGATGCCGATGATGGCGACCCCGGTCGCCATCGCGCTCGTCTGGACCATGATGTTCCACCCGCAGCTCGGCGTCCTGAACTATCTCCTGTCCCTGATCGGCATCGGGCCGCTGGAATGGATTTACAACCAGTCCACCGTCATTCCCTCGCTGGTGCTGGTGGAAACCTGGCAATGGACGCCGCTCGTCATGTTGATCGTGCTCGGTGGTCTCGCCGCAGTACCCCGCGAACCCTATGAGAGCGCCGAAATCGACGGTGCCAACGCCTGGCAGAAGTTCCGTTACCTGACCATGCCGATGATCGCGCCGTTCCTGATGATCGCCGTCATCATCCGCTCCATCGATGCCGTCAAAAGCTTCGACATCATCTATGCGATGACGCAAGGCGGACCCGGCACGGCCTCGGAAACGATCAACATCTACCTCTACAATACGGCGTTTTCCTATTACGACATCGGTTACGGCTCGGCCATGGCCGTCGTCTTCTTCATCATCATCGTGGCGCTGTCCTTCGTACTTTTGATGGTGCGCCAGCGTGCGCAATGGAACGAGATGGAGGACCGCTGATGACCCGCCAATTGCTCAAACGTAAAACCCTCGACCGCATCGGCCTCTTCTTCGTGGCGCTGGTGATGATTTCGCCGGTCATCCTGTTCTTCATGTGGATGATCTCGCTGTCGCTGAAATACGAGATCGACAACGGCGCCTATCCGCCGATCCTCATCCCCGAACGTTTCGCCTGGTCGAACTATGTGAAAGTGTTCGAGGAAAATAATTTCTTCCTCTATTTCTGGAACTCGGTCCTCGTCACGGGTGCCGCCACCATTCTGGCGCTGGTGATCGGCGTGCCCGCCGGCTACGGTATCGCCCGGCTGAAGGCGGAAAAGTCCGCCGTCGTCATCATGATCGCCCGCATGACGCCCGGTCTCTCCTTCCTCATTCCGCTGTTCCTGCTGTTCCAATGGCTGAACCTGCTCGGCACGCTCTGGCCGCAGATCATCATCCATCTGGTGGTGACGGTGCCTATCGTGGTCTGGATCATGATCGGTTATTTCGAAACCACGCCGAAGGAACTGGAAGAAGCTGCAAGCATTGATGGCGCATCCTCCTGGCAGGTGTTCCGGCTGGTGGCGCTGCCGATTGCCAAGCCCGGCATCGTCGTCTCCTTTATCCTCGCGGTCATCTTCTCGTGGAACAACTTCGTCTTCGGCATCGTGCTGGCCAGCCGTGAAACGCGCACCCTGCCGGTGGCGGTCTACAACATGCTCTCCTTCGAACAGGTGAGCTGGGGACCGCTCGCCGCAGCCGCGTTGATCGTGACGCTACCGGTGCTGCTGCTCACCATGTTCGCACAGAAACAGATCGTGGCGGGCCTGACCGCCGGCGCCGTCAAGGGCGGCTGAACCAACCAATTAAAAATACGGGAACATCCACATGGCACCGGTCAATATCCAAAACGTCCAGAAGCGCTTCGGCGCGGTCAACATCATCCACGGCATCGATATCGATATCAAGGATGGCGAATTCGTCGTGCTGGTCGGCCCTTCCGGCTGCGGCAAATCCACCCTGCTGCGCATGATTGCGGGGCTTGAGGAAGTCAGCGACGGCGAAATCCACATCGGCGCGCGTGAGGTCAGCAACCTGCCCGCCCGCGACCGCGATATCGCCATGGTCTTCCAGAACTACGCCCTTTATCCGCACATGACGGTGAAGGACAATATGGGCTTCGCGCTGAAGCTGAAGAAGGTAAGCGCCGACGAAACCAAGGCCAAGGTCGACAAGGCCGCCGCCATTCTGGGGCTGGACAAGCTGCTCGACCGTTATCCGCGCCAGCTTTCCGGCGGCCAGCGCCAGCGTGTTGCCATGGGCCGCGCACTGGTGCGCGATCCGCAGGTCTTCCTGTTCGATGAGCCGCTTTCCAACCTCGACGCCAAGCTGCGTGTGCAGATGCGCGGCGAGATCAAGGCCATGCACCAGCGCATCGGCACCACCACCATCTATGTCACCCACGACCAGGTGGAAGCCATGACCATGGCCGACAAGATCGTCGTGCTGCATGACGGCGTGATCGAGCAGATCGGCGCACCGCTCGAGCTTTACGACCGCCCGGCCAACCTCTTCGTTGCCGGTTTCATCGGTTCGCCTGCGATGAACTTCATTCGTGGCCGGGTGGAAGAAGGCGTGTTCCGCACCGTGAAGGGTCTGAGCCTACCGCTACCCGCAAACGCCGACATCGCCGCACTGGGCGGCCGCGACCTCGTTTACGGCGTGCGCCCGGAACACATCCGCGCGGCAAGCGGCGGCATCGAAGGCCGGGTCGAGCTGGTCGAAGGCACGGGTTCGGAAATCTATGCCAAGCTGAACTGCAAGGGCGACGAGATCGCCTGCCTGTTCCGCGAGCGGCTGGATGTACGGTTTGGCGATGCGATCCATATCGCCATCGACCCGGAAATGGTGCATCTCTTCGACAAGGCAAGCGGCAAGCGCATCTGAGAACTGAGAAGGGTGACGGGCATGGAGAGCCAACACGAGAGCCGCAGGCATGTGCTGTGCGTGGGCGCTGCCGTGCTCGACACCCTGTTTCGCGTGCACGAGATGCCAAAGGGCGAAGGCAAGGTTCTGCCCTATGAGATGCTGCAGATCGCCGAGGGCATGGCGTCCAGCGCAGCCTATGCGGTGCATCGCATGGGCGGCCGCGCGAGCCTCTGGGGCGCTGTGGGTGACGACGAGACCGGTACCCGTATCCTGCGCGATCTCGCCGAAAGCGGCATCGACACCACAGGCATGACGGTCGCCGCCGGCGCACGCTCCGCACTCTCGACAATCATCATCGATGATCGCGGCGAGCGGCTGATCGTGCCTTTCTACGATCACAGGCTGCATGAGAAGAAGCGTTCCTGCACGAGCCAGGACCTCGCGCCTTTCGACGCCGTTCTGGTGGATGTGCGCTGGCCGGAACTGGCGCTCGATGTTCTTGATGTGGCGCGAGCACTCGGCAAACCCGCCATTCTCGATGGAGACGTCGCGCCGGTCGAAACGCTTGAGAAGCTTGCGCCTGCCGCAACCCATATCGTCTTTTCCGAACCAGCCGCCGCCCGGTTGACGGGACTTGAGACGGTAAAGGACATGCTGCCGGTACTGCACGCCCGCTATCCGCAGACCTTTATTGCCGTCACTGCCGGACCGGCGGGCTGCTACTGGACGGAAGCAGGCGACCCGACTGTCCATTTTCAGGAAACGATGCAGATCAAAGCGGTAGATACGCTGGCGGCAGGCGATATCTTCCACGGCACCTTTGCGCTGGCGATGGCCGAAGGCATGGAAAGCCGCGCCGCCATCCGGCTCTCCTCCGTTGCCGCTGCGCTCAAATGCACCGTCTTCGGCGGCCGCATCGGCGCACCCACACGCGAAGAGACCGAAGACGCGATGCGGCAATGGCGGGAGCGTGAACGGGGACCGGCGCTACGCGCCTCCTGAGCACATCCATTGCCCGCATAAAACTATTCCATTTTTGCGATGCCGTTTCCCGGCGAACTAGGCTAACGTCAAGTCAGAGCAAAGCTTTTCGCAAGCAGCGCTTGTTCCACCTTAAGCCTGCATTCCGCAAAAGTGATCGCCCGATGCATCAGACGACCCGCCCGAGACTGCGCGATATCGGCTTGCCGCCCGGCCATTTCGAGACCGGCCCGCTCAATGCCATCACCGATGTTGAAGGCGTGATCATCGGCCATTCGACCGTGATTGAAGGCGACACGATCCGCACCGGCGCAACCGCGATCCTGCCGCATGGCGGCAATCTTTTTCAGGACAAGGTGCCCGCCGCCTTCGCCGTCTATAATGGTTTCGGCAAGTTTGCAGGCTCGACCCAGATCGAGGAACTCGGCGAACTCGAAACGCCTGTCATCCTCACCAATACGCTTGCCACCGGCCGGGCAATCGAGGCGATCAACCGCCACACACTGGCGCAGCCGGGTAACGAAAAAGTGGTGTCGATCAACGCGGTCGTCGGAGAGACCAACGATTCCCGCCTCAATGACATCCGCGCTGGACGCCCGACCGTCGAGGAAATTACGGCGGCGCTGAAAAACGCTGCCACAGGCCCGGTGGCCGAGGGCGGCGTTGGAGCCGGAACCGGCACGGTGGCTTTCGGCATGAAGGGCGGCATCGGAACTGCATCCCGCATCGTCACCGTCGCGGGGGAGGCCTATACGCTCGGCGTTCTCGTACAGTCCAATTACGGCGGCCATCTGCTGGTCTGCGGCAAGCCCTATGTCAGCCCTGATCATAAAGACAAGGATGGCTCCATCGTCATCATCGTCGCAACCGATGCGCCGCTCTCTTCCCGCAATCTGAAGCGCCTGGCCGCCAGAAGCTTTGGTGGGCTGGCCCGCACGGGCGCAGCACTGAGCAATGGATCTGGCGATTACGCGCTGGCATTTTCCACCAACGAGCGCCTTCGCCGCACGCCTGCACGCCGCAAGGCTGTCACAGACTATCCCGAGCTTTCCAACGATGCGATCTCGCCGCTCTTCGAAGCCGCAATAGAGGCAACCGAGGAGGCGATCCTCAACTCGCTCTGCACGGCCACAACGACATCAGGTTTTAATGCCGGCACCGGCAAGGCCTCCACGGTCGAAGCCATTTCCATCGACGCCCTTAAAACCCTTCTTTCAGCCTGACTTTTCCAGACGGAGTTTTCATGACTAGCCCATCCGGTCGCATTGTTTACGTCAACGGCGAATTCCTGCCCGAGGCAGACGCCCGCCTTTCCATCTTCGACCGCGGTTTCCTGTTCGGCGACGGCATTTATGAAGTCACCTCCGTTCTGGAAGGCAAGCTGATCGACAGCGACCTGCACATGGCCCGGCTGGAACGCAGCGCTCGCGAAATCGACGTGGCCCTGCCGGTCACGACGAAAGAGATCGTCGAGGCCGAACGCCGCCTGATCGCTGACAACAACCTCGTTGAAGGCATGATCTACCTGCAGCTGACGCGTGGCGCCGAAGACCGCAACTTCCTGTTCTCCGCTGATCTGAAGCCAACGCTTGTCATGTTCACCCAGGCGAAAAAGCTGATCGGCACCCCGGTCGAAGAGGTCGGCCTTGCGGTCAAATCCGTTCCCGACCAGCGCTGGGAACGCCGCGACATCAAGACCGTCTGCCTGCTGCCGCAGGTCATGGCAAAACGCATCGCCAAGGCCGAAGGCTGTGACGAGGCGTGGATGATCGAGGATGGTTTCGTGACCGAAGGCGCGTCCTCGACTGCTTACATCGTCACCGCCGATAAAAAGATCATCACCCGTGGCAACAGCAACAAGACCCTGCCCGGCTGCACCCGCCTCGCCGCCCTGCAACTGGCCAAGGAAGCCGGCTTCACGCTGGAAGAACGGCCTTTCACGCTGGAAGAAGCGCTTGACGCAGACGAGGCCTGCCTGACCAGCGCCTCCAACTTCGTGGTTTCCGTGACGAAGATCGACGGCAAGCCGGTGGGTGACGGCAAGCCCGGCCCGATGGTGAGCCGCCTGCGCACGCTCTACCTCGAAAACGCCCGCCGCACGGCGATCTGATCAAAAGCGTTTTGTTTGTCGCATTTCCGGACGGAAAACCGGGGTCCACTTTTCCTGGAAATGCTCTAACCCTCGAGAACCGCCCATATGCGCTCGACAACGGGCCGGCGGTTCTCCTTCGATCGATAGAGCCTGATATCGACCGCAATATCGAAGGTGGGATCGGCAGCGCGCACCAGCGCGCCGCCATCCAGCTCGTGTCGCATCAGGCTTTCCGGCACCCAGGCGACACCCCAGCCGGCCATCGCCATGGCTTTCAGCCCCACCGACATGCTGCCTTCATGCACCCGCTCGAATTGCGGCAGGCGCGCGCTCAGGAGATCGCGCAGCAAAGGCCCGAAGAACGAGGCCTTTTCATAATCGAGATAGGCGAAGGGTTTTCGCGCATTTTCCACCAGCGCATGCAACGGCGAACCATCTTTCGCCGGCGCGGAAACGGGAATGATGTTTTCCGCGCCGAGCACGCGGAACTCGAAGGTCTGCGCATCAAGCAGCATCGGCACTTCGGGATGGGCATAGGTCAGAAGAAAATCGCTTTGCCCGTCCACCAGCGAATTGAGGTTTTCCTCCATGCTGCCGGAATCGGGGCGCAATACTGAAAATAGCGGCCCGGCCGTCTCGTTCACCCGTTTCAGCCAGTCGGGAAAGAAGGTGAAGGACAGGGTATGCAGGGCCGTCAGCCGAACAGTCCTGGCATCGGCCCCTTCTTCCTGCAGCAGGGTGCGCCGCGCATGATAAAGCTGCTTCAGCGTTTCCTGCGCCACCGGCACGAACTTCACGCCCGCCTCGGTCAGCCGCGACGGATAGGAGGCGCGATCGACCAACGTCGCGCCTACCCAGGCTTCAAGCTGCTTGATACGCCGGCTGAAGGCGGATTGCGTGACATGCCGCTCCTCCGCCGCTTTCGAGAAATTGAGCGTTCCGGCCAGCGCCAGGAAATCCTCGAGCCATTTGACTTCCACGGCTCACACTCCCAACAAAAATATCTTTCCGGTTATTCAGAAGCGTCTTTATTAGGTGCAATGAGGCGTGAATGAAACCCTCTTGTAAGGCGCGGGGCTGCGGCCAATCGCCGGATCGGCCTGACGACCTAGCGGCTTCGATAATATTCGATCATCCGCGCCCGACTGGAGACCAGCTCGATCCGGTCATCGCCCAGCCGGTTGAGGCAGACGCGCTTCGTCCAGGGGCCATCTGTGAGCGTGAAGAGAAAACGGCCGTTACCGAGCGCCTTCAGGGCCATACTGCGGCGGGTCGGACCGATGCCCATCGTCAGCGACGAACCGCTGATCGAAAATTCTGCCCCCTCATCCGAACGCCACGTTCCCGAAAGATCATCCGGCACGGCATGATCGGCGACAGGCAGGAAGCAGCGGGCGGCGTGACCGGCCTCGCCGACAATGGCATCGCCCTCAAGCCTGAGACGCATCGGAGAGGATGCGGAGCGGGAAGAGACCCAGCCATCGGCATCTTCATAAAGCGTGTCGTCGCCATCGATGAAAGTGGAGGTGCTGCCCTTGATCTCCAGCCACCACGGTCCGCTTTCGGTCACGTAAAGACCATCAGGCAGGCTGGCGGGCTTGGGCAGCGGCAGACCGGTCAAAGCCGCCATGCTTTCCAGCGCGATCTTGAAGCCGTTGGTATCCTCGCGGTTGGATACCACGACGAAGCCGGTGCCGTTTTCGGGATCGAGCAGGAAGTAAGTCTTGTAGCCGGGATGCGAACCGCCATGACCGACGAAACGCGTATCCCCCAGATGCGACCAGCGCAGGCCGAGGCCATATTCGCTCATCCGCCCGTCGGCAAGTGGCCGCTCAGCCGAAAGCCTGTCAAGAACACCCGCAAAACTGCCCTCGCGCCGCATCAGCCCCTGCAGCCAGCGGGTCAGCGCTTCGGCACTGCCGGCAAGACTGCCGGAAGCGGAGATATGCAGACCGGCCGCCGAAAGCTGCCAATTGTCTTCCGACTTCCAGTAACCCGGCACAAGGCCGTCGACCGGATCGTTCCAGACATTCGGCGCCTTCAGGAACACGCCGAACGGACCGGCAATTTGCTCCTGCACGAAATCGTCAAAACGGAAACCGCGACGCTCCAGCGCCGCTTCCACCAGACGATAACCGGTATTGGAATAGGACACCTCACTGCCGGCATCGAAATTCAGTCGGGTCAGCCGGGACAGATAGTCGAGAAGCGGTCCGGCCTTCGTTTCGGTGTAAACGGAAAGGCCAAGCAGCGAGAGGCATTCCCGCGTATCCGGCAGGCCGCCGCTCATATCCAGCGCCTGCCCGACCGTCACCTCGCGGAGCGGCGATTGCAGCTCCGACAGATGCTTGCCGAGTGGATCGTCAAGACCGATCAGATCGGCATGGGCAAGCACCATGGCGCAGAAGGCATGTTTAGTGACGGAGGCATAACGCACCACGCTTTTCGGCGTGAAGGGTGCAAAGGTCGAGAGGCTCTCGACGCCGCCCGCATGGGCGAAACGAATGCCATCGAGATCGAAACCGATGACCGCCCCGCCCGGCTCGTTGCCCGCCCATTGCGAGACAAAGCTCTCGGCAAGCGTTGAAGCGGCGTTCCAGTCGAGTTGCTGTGACATTGTTCGGTCTCTTGTGTCTTCATTGAAAGCCGGACGGACATAGGAACCGACACGGCATATTCGGGCTTGACCCGAGGATCCACCTCTCACGGGTGCATGAATCCTCGCTTCAGGGGCGAGGATGACGGAGGAAAGCTTGTGCTGCCTCTCCATCATCCCCAAGACCTATCTCAGGCCGGCTCTTCCAGCCGGATGCTCAGGCTGCGCAGCTCTTCCGTATGCGGATGTTTGATGCGGCCCTCGCGCAGATCACCGGCGCTCAGCTGTTCAACCATGTCGCCATTCAGCATCACGCCCACCTGCGGGCAAAGATGCGCAATGACCGCGAGATTGTGGCTGACGAGGATATAGGTGAGATTGCGCGCCGCACGCAAATCCTGCAACAGGTTCAGGATTTCCGCCTGCACCGAAACGTCGAGCGCTGAAGTCGGCTCATCGAGCAGCAGAACCTCAGGATCGGCGATCAGGGCGCGTGCGATGGCGACACGCTGGCGCTGGCCGCCGGAGAGCTGATGCGGAAAACGGAAACGCACCGCCTGCGGCAGGGCCACGTCAGACAAAGCCTGCTGGATGCGTTTTTCGATATTGTCCATGCCGTGAACCAGCGGCAACTCGCTGAGAATACGGTCGATGGTCTGGCGCGGATGCAGCGAGCCATAGGGGTCCTGAAACACCATCTGCACCTGCCGGAAGAATTCCGGCGTGCGCTTCAGCGGTGCATCCTTGCCGGCAAAGGCGATGCGGCCTTCCCAGCTTTCGTTGAGACCGGCCATGGCGCGCAGGATGGTGGACTTGCCCGAGCCGCTTTCGCCGACGATGCCGAAGCTGCCGCCCTTTTCAACAGAAAAGGACACGCCCTTCACCACTTCACGGTCGCCGAACTTTATACGGAGGTTGTCGACGTCGATCATTGGCTGGACCACGCTGCATCACGGTTGAGAACGGGAAGACGCTCGCGCGGATGCGTCAGCGAGGGGATGCAGTTCAGGAGACCCTTGGTGTAAGGATGCTGGGCTTTCAGGAGTTCGGAAGCCTTCAGCTCCTCCATCACCCGGCCGGAATACATCACCGCGACGCGGTCGCAGAAATGCGAGACGAGCGGAAGATCGTGGCTGATGAGGATGAGGCCCATGCCGCGTTCCGACACCAGCTCCTCGATCAGCCGCAGGATTTCCGCCTGCACCGTGGCGTCGAGAGCGCTGGTCGGTTCGTCGGCGATCAGAAGCTCGGGATCGGGCGCCAGCATCATGGCGATCATCACGCGCTGGCCCATGCCGCCGGAAACCTCATGCGCGTAGGACGAGGCGACCTGACGCGGATTGCGAATCTTTACCTGATCGAGCAGGGCGATTGCCGCTTCCATGGCCGCACGCTTGCTGCCGCCCTTGTGGGCGCGCCAGGCTTCCGCGATCTGTGCACCCATGGTCTTGACCGGGTTCAGCGAATATTTCGGATCCTGAAGGATAAAACCCGCCCGCTTGCCACGGATCTGGCGCATCTGCCTTTCGCTGGCGGAGAGCACATCGATACCGTCGAAGGAGAGCTTGTCGGCCCTGATATCGGCATTGGAGGGCAGAAGCTTCATCAGCGCGCGCGCCGTGAGGCTCTTGCCGGAACCGGATTCACCGACGATGCCGAGCTTTTCTGTGCCGAGCTTCATCGACACACCACGCACCGCCTCGAAACGGCTGGTACGGGTCTGGAATGCGATCTTCAGATTTTCGATTTCGACCAGCATGGCTCAATGTCCCTTCGGGTCGAGCACGTCGCGCAGACCATCGCCAAGGAAGTTGAAGGCGAGCGAAACGAGGAAGATGGCGATGCCCGGAATGGTGGCGACCCACCATTGTTCGAAGATGAAGCGCTTGGCGGTGGCGATCATCGCGCCCCATTCCGGCGACGGCGGCTGCGCGCCCATGCCGAGGAAGCCGAGGCTGGCGGCGGTGATGATGATCGAGCTCATGTCGAGCGTGATGCGCACGATAAGGCTCGGTACGCAGAGCGGCGCGATGTGACGGGCGATGATACGCCAGGCGGAAGCGCCCGTCAGCCGATAGGCCGCGACGAAATCGCTGCCGCGAACCGTCATGGTTTCGGCGCGTGCAAGGCGCGCATAGGGCGGCCAAGCGGTGAGCGCGATAGCGAGAACGGCGCTTTCGACGCCCGGCTTCAGCGCCGCAACGAAGGCAAGCGCCAGGATGAGGCGTGGGAAGGCCAGGAAGACATCCGTCACCCGCATCAACACCGTATCGACGATACCGCCGAAATAACCGGCGATACAGCCGATGGCGAGCCCGATCGGCGCGACCAGAACAACGACGGCAATGACCATACCGAGCGTGACGCGGCCACCATAGAGGATACGCGAAAGGATATCGCGACCCAGCTCATCCGTGCCGAACCAGTGCTCGGCACTCGGAAAGGCGAGGCGGTTGCCGAGGTTCTGCGTCGCCGGATCATAGGGCGCGAGCCATGGCGCCAGCAGCGACAGTGCGATGAAGAGGACGATGATGGTCAGACCGACCACCGCCAGCGGGTTGGACTTGAGGTTGAGCCAGATGCGGTACCGGTTTCCCCAGGCAGCCTGGCTGCGGGAATGCGGCGTCTCATCCAGAGCCCAGTTTCTAAAATTAGCTAACATCATCGAACGCGAGGATCCATAACTCTGTAAAGCACGTCTGCGAGCAGGTTGAGGGCGACATAGATGAAGCCGATCAACAGGGTTGCTCCGACGACCGGGTTCATGTCCGCGTTCATGAGCGAGACGGTGAGATATTGGCCAAGGCCCGGCCAGCTGAACACGGTTTCCGTCACCACGGCGCCTTCGAGAAGGCCGGCATAGGTGAGCGCGAGAACCGTGATGAGCTGCACGGCGACCGTGGGGAAGGCATGGCCCCAGATAACGGTCATGGCGGACAAGCCCTTGGCGCGGGCGGTGATGACATATTCGCCCTTCAGCGCATCGATCATGAAGGCGCGCGTCATGCGGGTGATATAGGCCATGCTGAAATAGGCGAGAATGCAGACGGGCTGCACCATATGGGCGATGGCGTCGTAAAAGGCGTCCCAGTCACCCGCAAGCAGCGTGTCGACCGTCATCAGGCCGGTGACCGGCGAGATCATGCCGTCATAGATGATATCCTGCCGGCCCGGTCCCGGTGCGACGCCGAGCGTGGCGTAAAAGACGAGCAGTGAAATCAGCGCCAGCATGAAGACCGGCACGGAGTGACCGGCAAGGCAGACGACACGGATGACCTGGTCGGTCAGCTTGCCTTGCTTAACCGCCGCCCAGACACCGAGCGGAATGCCGATCAGCGCAGCAAGGATGAGAGCTGCGGTGGCAAGTTCGAAAGTGGCGGGGAAGACGCGTTTGATGTCGATCCAGACCGGATTGCGGGTCAGGATCGAATTGCCGAAATCGCCATGCAGAACCTGCGAGACATAATGGAAGAACTGCACGACCAGCGGCTGGTCGAGACCCATTTCGGCCCGCACCCGCACGATGACGTCTTCGGGCGCATTGTCGCCGACCGCCGCGATGACGGGATCGACGGGCATCACGCGCCCGATCATGAAGGTGATGATCATCAAACCGAACAGCGTCAGGATGACGCTGCCCAGTATCGACGATATGCTTTTAACGCGCTTGTTCAATGTCACGCTTTCTTCGCATCGTGGTAGGAATTGCCCTCGGAGAGAACGCCCAGTTCGAAACCGGAAACGCCCTTGCGGAAGGCCGCTGTCTTGGTGGTCTGGAACATGAACACGAAGGGGCTGTTTTCCATGTGCTCGCGCTGCAGGGCTTCATAAAGCTCCACGCGCTTTGCCGGGTCCTTCTCGTCACGGGCGGCTTCCGCCTTGGCGGCGAAATCGTCGTTCTTGAAACGCGAACGCCACAGGAAGGGCTTCGACTTGGCGTCGTCGCCATTGTCCTTGTTGATGTTGAAGACATCGGCGTTGGAATGCGGATCGAAATAATCCGTGCCCCATGCGGAAAGCGCCATCTGGTGTTCGCGAGCGCGCATCTTGGTCAGGACCTGACGGTTCTCAGCAGACTGCAGACGCACCTTGATGCCGATATCGGCAAGGTTCGCCTGAATGGCCTGCGCCAGATCCGGGTAAGGCTGGGCGGAGTAATGATCCATGGTGATCTCGAAGCCATCGGCAAGGCCGGCTTCCGCCATCAGCGCCTTGGCCTTTTCGACATCGCGCTGGAACGGCGTATCGTCGACGGCGCCGGGGAAACCTTCCGGCTCGAAGCTCTGGTGAACCTTGTGGGACAGCGGCACGATGTTTTCCTGCATACCCTTGTAGTCCAGCGCCCACTTGATCGCCTGCCAGACCTGCGGCTTGGCAAGGTTCTCATTGCCCTGATTGAGCGAGATCAGCACCAGCGAGGCAATGCTCTTGCGCTCCAGCTCAATGTTCGCGTCGTTCTGGGCGCTGCGCAGCTGCTCCGAGGTGAGGTCGCGGGCAATGTCAATATCGCCCTTCTGCAGCATGAGAAGCTGGGAAGACGGATCGGTGACGTGGCGCAGGATGACGCGCTTGATGTTGCCCTTGTAAGGGCCGTTGGGATTGACGGTCAGCGCTACGCTTTCGCTCGGCTTCCAGGCCTGCAGAACGAAATCGCCGGAACCGGCGCTGTTCTTCTGCAGCCAGCCATTGCCGAGGTCTTCGCCCGAAGCATTGGCGAGAACCGCCTTCTTTTCGACGATCGCGCCGATATTGGCGGAGAGGCAATAAAGCAGGAAGGAGATGGCGGTCGGCTTTGCCGTTGTCAGCTTCACCGTCTTGTCGTCGGCGGCAACGATGGTCGTCTCGGCGTTCTCAGGCGTGAAGCCGAACTGGCTGATGATGAAGGCCGGGCTCTTGTTCATCTTGATGGCGCGCTGCAGCGAGAAGGCAACGTCTTCCGCCGTGACTTTCGCACCGCTCGAGAAGGTTGCCTCGTCACCGATCACGAAGGTGAAGACCTTGCTGTCCGCATCGGCTTCCCAGGATTTCGCGATGACCGGATCGACCTTGGTGGAGTCTTCGCGGTTTGCACGCACCAGCTTCTGGTACATGTTGGAGATGATTTCACCGCCCACGGCTTCGAAACCTTCATGCGGATCAAGGCTCGTCATATTGTCCAGCTGCTGGGCGACCACCAGAATATCCTTGGGCGTTGCGGCAAAGGCCGGAATGCGCGCATAGGACAGGAACGGAACGGCAGCGCCGGCAATCAGCAGGTTGCGTCTTGAAATCATCGAAAATCCCCTTTCGGACCTTATTTTTCAGAAACGGTGTGGGTTTGCCCCAATACAGTCATTTTTTTTATGTTTTCCCGCGATTACCACGAGCAAACGAGGCCCGACCAATTCCAAATTTGGCAGAGCCTATGCACGGATTGCATTTGCTCCCGCCTTGACCTTTCCTCTACCAATTCCCAAAAGTCTGAATAGGTGCGCGCCCGCGCCCTCCCCCTATCCGAAGGTGAATGACCATGACCGACCAAAAACCCGTACCCGTCTTCGACGGCCACAACGACGTGCTTCTGCGGTTATGGCGATCGGGCAATGCCTCTCCCGAAACGCTCCTCATCGAAGGGGATACCGTCGGCCACATCGATCTTCCGCGCGCGAAGAAAGGCGGCCTCGCTGGCGGCCTCTGCGCCGCCTATGTGCCTTCACCCAGCATGGACAAGGACGCTAACGGCGACTATCCGACACCCACCGAGGCGGACGCGCTGAAGGCGACGCTCGCCATGGCCGGCCTTTTGTTCCGGGCCGAGAAACAATCAGCAGGCGCGCTCAAGGTCTGCCGCACGGCCGCCGATATCCGCGATGCCATGGCGAAAGGCGCTTTCGCCTCCGTCTTCCATATCGAGGGCGCGGAAGCGATCGGCGCTGATCTGGATGCGCTTTACGTTCTCTACGAAGCGGGCCTTCGCACGCTTGGACCGGTCTGGAGCCGCCCGAACATCTTCGCTTACGGCGTGCCCTTCCGTTTCCCCTCGACGCCGGATATCGGCCCCGGCCTGACGGAGGCCGGCAAGCGGCTGATAAAGACCTGCAACGAACTGAAAATCATGGTCGACCTGTCGCACATGAACGAGCAGGGTTTCTGGGATATCGCCAAGATATCGGATGCGCCGCTGGTGGCATCCCATTCCAACGCCTATGCGCTCTGCAATCACAGCCGTAACCTGACGGACCGTCAACTGGACGCGATCCGTGACACGGGCGGTCTCGCCGGCATCAATTTCGGCGTTCTGTTCCTGCGCCAGGACGGCGTGAAGAACCCGAATACCGATCTGAACGAGCTGGTGCGCCATGTAGACTACATCGTCAACCGTATCGGCATCGATCATGTCGCACTCGGCTCGGATTTCGACGGCACCACCATTCCCGCCGCCATGAAGGATGCAGCCGACCTGCAATTGCTGGTCCAGGCCTTGCGAAACGGTGGTTACGACGACGAGGCGCTTGCCAAGATCAGCCACGGCAACTGGATCCGCGTGCTCGAAAAAACCTGGGGCGCGTGAGGCGTAAATTGCAGTTCATCTCCGGCGCTGAGCGCCGGAGACAGGAAGCGGCAGGCCCTTAAGCCTTTGCCGCTTTTTTCTTGCCGCTCGCCCGGAAAGCCAGAAGCCCGGCGACAACACCGATCATCGCCCATTTCATCGGCAGCACATCCGCCGTCTCGCTGCGGATCGGCAAAACGGTCACGGTGCCCGGACGGGATTCATAACCCATCTGCCCTTTCGCCTTGGCCTCCGCAATCTGCTGCGGCGAAACGACCCATTCGGCACCGCGCATCTTGTCCACCGCCATGTATCCGCCACCGGCCACGAGGGCGACGACGAGTGAAACAACTATTCTTGTGGGCATGTTCATTGGCATCTCCTTCAATCGAAAGGAGCGTGTAATCGCATCAAACGGCACCACCAAGCAACCACAACGGTCAATTTGCCGCCTTTCGGAACAATCCCGCAAACCATGCATTCCATAGTTGCATTTCTCACTCCAGACTTGTTGAAATTCGCGCATGATCGGACACAAACTTCACATCGACACTTCATGCTTTTCTGCTAATCACATTTCCGCAACAGAAACGAATTAGCGACACAATCCTATGGTTCGCCAACAGGAACGGGCGCTGGGCAAAGTAAATGGCAGACAAGAGCGAAATTACACAAACCGATGTTACTGAATCCGCGGTTGAAAGCTTTTTTGCCAGAAACCGTCCTTATCTGACCGCGATTGCCATCACGCTGGTCTTCGTGATGATGACCTTCGCCATCTATCACCTGACCTCCGAAGTCCGTTATGACGACGTCATCGATGCGCTGACGCAGACCTCGGCTTCGGCGGTGCTGCTCGCCATCGTTTTCACCGCGCTCAGCTTTCTGGCGCTGATATTCTATGATGCCAATGCGATCGAATATATCGGCCGCAAGCTGCCCTTTCCGCCCATGGCGGCAACAGCCTTTGCGGCCTATGCCATCGGCAATACCGCCGGTTTCGGCCCTTTGAGCGGTGGCGCCATCCGCTTTCGCGCCTATTCGCGGCTGGGTCTGTCGCCCGGCGAAATCGCCCGCGTCATCGCCTTCGTCACGCTGTCCTTCGGGCTTGGCCTGCTTTCGGTCAGCGCCATCTCCACCTTCATCGTTGCACCGCGCATCGCCGCCATTATCGGCGTTGATGCCGTCATCCTCAGAGGTGCA
This sequence comes from Agrobacterium sp. LAD9, assembly GCF_003031125.1. Classification (NCBI taxonomy): domain Bacteria; kingdom Pseudomonadati; phylum Pseudomonadota; class Alphaproteobacteria; order Hyphomicrobiales; family Rhizobiaceae; genus Agrobacterium; species Agrobacterium sp. LAD9. The sequence continues at coordinate 85,715 of NZ_PHGS01000010.1, forward strand.
GCGCTCGCCATCATCGCGGTTCTCGTGGTGGCGGCCTATGTCGGGCGTAACGGGCACGCAATCCGGCTCGGCAAATGGCGGCTGCGCCTCCCGGACAGCCGGACATCGTCGCGCCAGTTCCTCGTCTCCGCCTTCGATATCGCCGCCTCCGCCTCCGTGCTTTATGTCCTCCTGCCCGACACGCATCTCGGTTGGCCGACATTCTTCGCAATCTACGCCACCGCGGTCGGCCTCGGCGTCCTCAGCCATGTGCCGGCCGGTCTTGGCGTCTTCGAAACCGTGATGGTCGCAGGGCTTGGCAATGCCATCAGCGTCGACCAGCTGCTCGGAAGCCTCGTTCTCTACCGCGTGATCTATCACGTCCTGCCGCTGGTGGTGGCCATTCTGGTCATGCTCGTCTCGGAGATGAAGCAGTTCGCGGCAAAGCCTGTTGTCTCCGATATCAGCCAGCTTGCCGTGCGGCTCGCGCCGCCGCTGCTATCAACCTTCGCGATGATCCTCGGCACCATGCTGATCTTCTCGAGCGTGACGCCGACACCCGACAGCAATCTGGATTTCCTGTCCAATTTCGTGCCGCTGCCGATCGTTGAGGCGGCGCATTTTCTGACCAGCATTCTCGGCCTCGTGCTTGTCGTCGCCTCGCGCGGCCTCGGGCAGCGGCTGGATGGCGCCTGGTGGATTGCGCTGGTCGCCGCCTCGCTGGCGCTGGTTCTCTCCCTCCTCAAGGCCATTGCCGTGTTCGAAGCCGCCATTCTCGGCGTCTTCATTGCGGCACTTTCCGTCAATATGCGCAGCTTCAACCGTCATGCCTCGCTGGTGAAACAGGCGCTGGGCCCAAGCTGGCTCGCCGCCATGGCCGTCATCATTGCCGGCGCAGCGACAATCCTGCTCTTCGTTTACCGCGACACGGATTACAGCCAGACATTATGGTGGCAGTTCGAATTCTCCGGAGAAGCGCCGCGCGGATTGCGCGCCCTTTTGGGCCTCGTGCTTGCCTCCTCCACCATCGCCATCTTCAGCCTGATGCGGCCGGTGGCCTTCCGGCCGGACGCCATCAAGGCCGACGACGTCACGAGCGCAACCGGCATCGTCATGACACAGGATGCGGCCGACGCCAATCTGGTACGCATGGGCGACAAGCATGTGATGTTTTCCGAAAGCGGCAACGCCTTCATCATGTACGGCATTCAGGGCCGCTCCTGGATCGCATTTGCCGATCCGGTCGGCGATGAGGATGATTTCCCGGATCTGGTCTGGCAATTTGTGGAAGCCGCCCGCGCTGCCGGTGCACGCGCCGCCTTCTATCAGATTTCACCTTTCCTCCTCTCCCATTGCGCCGATGCGGGCCTGCGCGCCTTCAAGCTGGGCGAACTGGCGCTGGTCGATCTCACCGCATTCGAGCTGAAGGGCGGCAAGCTCGCCAATCTTCGCCAGTCGCTGAGCCGCGGCGCGCGCGACGGACTGACCTTCGAGGTGATCGAGCAAGCGCAGGTGGCGGATATTATGGATGAGCTGAAACAGGTCTCCGACGGCTGGCTCGCCCACCACAATACCCGGGAAAAGCGCTTCTCGCTCGGCGCTTTCGAGCCGGATTACATCCTGTCGCAACCCGTCGCCGTGCTGCGTAAGGATGGAAAGATCACCGCTTTCGCCAATCTGATGGTGACCGCCACGAAAAAGGAAGCCACCGTCGATCTCATGCGTTTTTCGCCGGATGCGCCACGCGGCTCGATGGATTTTCTCTTCGTCAGCATCATGCAATATCTGCGCGAGGCCGGCTATGAGAGCTTCAATCTCGGCATGGCGCCGATGTCCGGCATGTCGAAGCGCGATGCGGCACCCGTCTGGGACCGCATCGGCAGCACGCTTTTCGAACACGGCGAACGTTTCTACAACTTCAAGGGACTTCGCGCCTTCAAGGCAAAGTTCCACCCGAAATGGGAACCGCGTTACCTTGCCGTGCAGAACGGCGCAGACGCCGCTCTGGCGCTGATGGACGCGACGGTTCTGATTAGCGGCGGCGTCCGAGGAGTGATCGGAAAATGAGAAAATCCAGCATGTTGAAAGCGGTCCTTGCCGCCTCCGCCCTGTTTGCCTCCACCGCAGTTTTTGCTGAGGACAAGCCCGCTTACGAGACTGGCATGATCCCCGCCGAGCACATCATGGTGCCGGATGGCGAAATTCTCGCCAGCGTCTTCCTGATTTCCGACGCGGATGGATGGACGAGCGCCGACGAGACCCGCGCCAAGACGCTCGTGGAAAAAGGCGCCGCCGTGGTCGGCATCGACTTCAGGGAATATCTGAAGGCGCTCGAGGCCGATGAAGACGAATGCATCTATATGATCTCGGACATCGAGTCGCTGTCGCAGCAGATCCAGCGCACCGCCGGAACCAGCAGCTATCGCCAGCCCATCCTCTCCGGCATCGGCAAGGGCGGAACGCTGGCACTGGCGATGATTGCGCAGAGCCCGGTCTCCACCGTGCGGGAAGCCATCGCCGTCGACCCCAAGGCCGGCCTGCCGCTGGAGAAGATCCTCTGCACCCCCGCCACCAAGGACAAGGCGGATGGCGAAACGGTCTATGGCCTGACCGATGGCCCGCTGCCCGCCCCCGTGAGCGTGCTGTTCACGCCGGCTGCGGACCAGAAGGGCCGCGATCACGTCAACGCACTCGTCAAGCTGCATCCCGATATCGACGTGACGGATGTGGATGACAAGGCGGACGAGGTTCTGACCCAGACCCTGTCCGACCACATCGACGCCGCAGGCGACACCGACAGCCCGCTCGGCCTGCCGATCAAGGTTCTGGAAACCAGCCCGGTCATGGACACCATGGCGGTGATCTATTCCGGCGACGGCGGCTGGCGCGATCTCGATGAAGAGGTGGGCGGCGCATTGCAGAAGCAGGGTATTCCCGTGATCGGCGTCGATGCGCTGCGTTATTTCTGGAAAGAAAAACAGCCGCAGGAAGTGGCGGGCGACCTTGCACGCATCATCGACACCTATCGCAAGGAATGGAAGGTTCGCAACGTCGTGCTGATCGGCTATTCCTTCGGTGCCGACATCATTCCCGCCACCTATAACCTCCTGCCGGAACGGGCGAAATCACATGTCGTGCAGCTCACTCTCATGGGCCTGTCCACGGAAGTGGATTTCGAAATTTCCGTTCAGGGCTGGCTCGGCGTTGCCGGAGAGGGCAAGGGCGGCAAGACCGTAGATGATATCGCCAAGATCGATCCGAAACTGGTGCAGTGCATCTATGGCACGGAGGAAGAGGATGAAGACCCCTGCCCCGGCTTGAAGGCGAAGGGCGTGGAAACGCTCGGCATCGAAGGCGGCCATCATTTCGACGAGGATTACGAGGCGCTTGCCAACAAGATCGTGGCAGCGCTGAAGACCCGACTTCCGAAGTAAGCCGGCCAATCGCGGCAGGCTTGGCAGACATTCCGAAGCCGCGCGAATAATTCCGCTGGATTTTACCGGTATGAACCATGGAAGCCGGCAGCATTTTCCAGCTTCCTGGGCGAGCGACGCCGCTCGGAAACCGTTTCCCATATTTTCCTAAATCACCGCCATGCTTGCGGAATCGGTCAAACTATTATTCAAAAGAAATCGGCCTGCGGCGAATGTTCATCATATTCCCGCAACCATGCTGTTGTTGATCGCCAAAGATGGATTTTATATTTCCCGACCGGTTCAGGGAGCCGCCGCATGCCCGCCTTAAAACGAAAAACAAAAACACCGGTCCTCGTCAAACGCATCGATCAATTCGTTGGTGAGGTCAGGGAGGCGATGAAAAGCGATGAGACGCTGCGAAACAGAAAAATCCGTGATCTGTGGGATGCCGAGGTCCGCTATCATTTCGACAATGGCCGCACCGAAAAGACGCTCGAACTCTACATCATGAAATACCGCTATGCCCTGAAGGCTGAATTCGGCGCAAAGAGCACTCCGCTTGCCATCTGCAACATGAAGAAGCTGCGCGAGCGGCTGAAAACCTATATCGAACGGGCCGACTATCCGAAAAACGGCGTCGCGACATCGATTGTCGAAAAAATCGAGCGGGCGGAATTCAATACCGCCGGCCGCAAGCCGACCGTTCTTCTGCGCATCGCGGATTTCATTTCGGCGATGAATGGCATGGGAACGAAAGACGAGATGCAGACCCTGTGGAATGCTGAAATCAGCACCATGAAGGGCAGAGCCCAGACCACGATCATCTCCTATATCACCAAATATCGTAACGCCATCCGCGAGGCCTTCGGCGACGATCACCCGATGTTGAAGATCGCCACCGGCGATGCCGCGATGTATGACGATGCGCGCCGGGTGAAGATGGAGAAGATCGCCAGAAAGCACGGCGCACTGATTACCTTCGAGAATTATCGGCAGGTTCTGAAGATCTGCGCCGATAAACTCCTGTCGGCCGATCCCCTGATGATCGGCATCGGCCTGATCGGCATGACCGGACGCCGCCCCTATGAGGTCTTTACCCAGGCGGAATTTTCACCTGCCCCCTATGGCAAGGGCGTTTCCAAATGGAGCCTCCTGTTCAACGGTCAGGCCAAGACGAAGCAGGGTGAGGGAACGAAATTCGGGGTGACCTATGAAATCCCGGTGCTTGCCCGCTCGGAAACCATTCTGGCTGCCTATAAGCGCCTACGCGAAAGCGGGCAGGGAAAATTGTGGCATGGCATGTCGATCGATGATTTTTCGTCGGAAACCCGCCTGCTGCTCAGGGATACGGTCTTTAACCTGTTCGAGGATCTCTGGCCGAAGGAAGAGCTTCCCAAGCCGTATGGCCTTCGGCATCTCTATGCCGAGGTGGCCTTTCACAATTTCGCGCCGCCGCATGTGACCAAGAACAGCTATTTCGCCGCCATTCTCGGACACAACAATAACGACCTCGAAACGTCGCTTTCCTATATGACCTATACGCTGCCGGAAGATCGCGACGATGCGCTGGCACGGGCCAAACGCACGAACGAACGGACGTTGCAGCAGATGGCGACGATCGCACCGGTTTCCCGTAAGGCATGATGAGTTAGAGTTTTCTAGCATTCTCCGGGCGTAAAACCGCTCCGCAGCTTTGCCGGAAATGCTCCGGCCGCGGATTTCAGTCCTCCGCGGCCAGCCGTTTCATTCATCAAACCCGCGCGTCACCGGAGGTGCGGTAAAGCAGGGTCAATACCGTCAGCATCAGCCCCACGAGTGCGACCGACCCGAAAATGTAGAAATTCCACTCGGGCGCCAGACCTCGCTGCAGCACGAGGCCGCCGATCATCGGGCCGGCAATGCCGCCGAGCCGCCCGACCGCCAGCGAAAAGCCGAGACCCGTGCCGCGAATATGGACGGGATAAAGCCGCCCCACCAGAACATTGGCGAGAATCTGGGTTCCGATGGTGCCCGCACCCGCAAGGGCGACGAAGGCATAAAGAAGCGGACCCTTGTTCACCGTCAGGGCAAAGATCGAGGCGGCGCCGATGGCAAACAGGATCGCCACGACCACCTTGACGTTGCCCTTGTCAGCAAATCGCCCGCCGATGAGAATACCGATCGCGGCCCCGACATTGAGCATGACGGAAAAGCTGAGCGCCGAACTGATGTCATAACCCATCCTGTTCATGATGGTGGGCAGCCAGTTGACCATGCCGAAGGTGAGAAGCAGCGAGCAGAAGTGGATGCCCCAGGCATTCAGCGTAGAGAGCAGCCGGCCTTCCGAGAACAGCGCGCCGACACCGCCCTTTTGAATTTTCGAATGCGGCGCGATGCGTTGCAAACCGTAGCTGTCGCAAATGCCGTCAGCCTCCGCCTGCCGGCCCTTGCTTGCCAGCCATTCCGGCGATTCCGGCAGAAACCGCATGAAGATCGGCAGAAGAACAAGCGGCAGACCGCCTATCAGCATCAAAGGCCGCCAGCCATAGGTCTCCAGAAGGAGGATGCCCATGACGCCAGAGATAATGCCGCCGATAAGATAACCGAGGAAGGACAGGGAATTGGCCTGCGCCCTGCGCTGCGGCGGCGAAAATTCCAGCACCAGCGCGGTAACCGTCGGCAACAGCGCGCCCAGCCCGAGACCGGCAAAAAAGCGCGTGATTTCGAAGGCGAGAAAATTCGGCGTCATGGCCGAGGCGATCATCATCGCCGAAAAACCGGCGAGGCTGAGAAGAACCACCTTCCGGCGGCCGATGCGATCGGCCATGGTGCCGGCAAAAAGCGCGCCTAGCAGCATGCCCACCAGCGTCAGCGCGGCTGCGCGCCCAACCATGGCGGGGTTGAGCGCCCATGCGCTTTCTTTCAAGAGCGCCGGTGCGACCGCGCCATAAACGACGAGATCGTAACCGTCAAACATGATCATCAGGCCGCATGTCGCGATAACGCCGGCCGGGTTCTTCGTCCGCACTGACGCGGCGCTCAGATAATTCGTGGACATGTTCCTCCCTTTCACGCATGAACGCGCCATCCGGAATGGATAAGCGTCTTCCCGTCCCTGCGATATCCTCCGTGAGTGCCCGGCGTGCTCCACCCTGATATGTGTCCCGCTCCTGTCAAGCCACATATCGCCGGCATCACCCGCCTTCGATTAAATGTTGCATTTGCAAAAATTGCAAATGAAATATTAACAAATGCCAAGCACATCGCGCCGACGAAATTCAGTCGGGTTCCAGCCCGGAAATTATCGACAGTGTCGGCGTCCAGCTCAAAATATGAATGCGGTTATAGACACCGTGAATGACGAATGGATCGGCATCGCTGAAGGCGATGACGTCTTCGATCGAGAGCGCCTCGGCAATGATGAGTGCAGCGGATGAGCCGCCGGCGACGGCATTCATCGGGCCGGAAGCGAGAATTCTAAACCCTTCGGCCATGGCTTCGCCATTGCGCAGATGAGCCTTGTGAGCGCTCAACTGCGCCGCGCGCTCAACCGCCGCAGCGGGATCGCTCTCGGCAAAACGCACGTAAAGCCCGGGTCGATTACTCCCGCCGCTCATCGGGCGAGCACGAAATCATGGTTCACCGACCAGAACCAGTCGCTGACGAAACCCAGATCCCGCGCCTTCTTAACATCCTCCACCCGCTGGAAATCGGCGAGCAGACTTTCCTTCACGCCGAAGACCGCATCCGAACGGATATAGGGGTCATCGGGATCGAAAATATGCGTGACGAGCGTGGTAAAGCCTTCGGCCGAAACGATATAATGCAGATGCGCCGGCCGGTAAGGATGCCGCCCCATGGCCCGCAGCAGCAGCCCGACCGGGCCATCATCCGGGATAGGATAATATTTCGGCTTCGCCGCCCGGAACCAGTAGCGCCCATCCTCGCCGGTGATGAAAACGCCGCGCAGGTTGAAATCGGGCTGGATGCCCTTCTGCTGCACGTCATAAAAACCTTCGTCATTGGCCTGCCAGACATCGATACGTGCGCCGACGACCGGCGCTCCCCCGGTATCGAGGATACGGCCGGTGACCACCATGTCCTCGCCCTTGCCATCAAGGCAGATGTTTGCACCCATCGGCATTTCCGGCGCATCGGCCACATGGAAGGGGCCGAGAACGGTCGATTCCGACGCACCGCTCGGCTTGCGATGGTTGATAGCGTCGACCAGCATGGAGACGCCGAGAATATCGGAAAACAGGATCCATTCCTGCCGCCATTCATTGCAGATCTGGCCGACCTCGGTGAGGAAATGAATGGCCTTCATCCACTCCTCCTCGGTCGGTTCAATTTCCTTCACCGCCTCGTGCAGCTTGCGCGTCACGACCGCCATGATTTCCATCAGACGCGGATCGTCACAATCGCGCATCCGCGCGATCACGGTTTCAGCCGAACGCTCCTCGACGAAGTAGCCGTCATCACTGGTCATCTTCATATCCATCGTCTCCTCCTATTACTCCGGCCGCGCGCCCTCGAAGGCGCGTTGCAAAAGGTCGCGGATCGCAGTTTTTTCGATTGGCCGCGGGCACCAGTAAGGATTGGCAGTCGCCAGCGCTGCCATGGGGTCGAGATCGTCCGACCGGACCCCAAGAGCCGCAAGGCTTGCCGGCGCGCCAAGCCGGGCGGCAAAATCATAAAGCCCGGCCCCTGCCCTGCCGCCGACAAGAGCGGCGAGCGGTGCGAGCAGATCCGGCACCGCCTGTTCCACATAGGCGATGGTGTGTGGCAGAAGCACCGCATGGGTTTCCGCATGCGGCAGGTCGAGACTGCCGCCCAGCGTGTGACAAAGCTTGTGATGCAGCGACATGCCGACGGCGCCAAGCACCGAACCGCACAGCCACGCACCATAAAGCGTGGTTTCGCGCGCCTTGATATCCCGCGGCTCGACCTTCACGCCGGGAAGGGCCTCGATCATCGCCCGCAGCCCCTCGACCGCCATCAGGCTGGCGATGGGATTGCGATCCCGCGCGTAGAGCGCCTCCGCCGCATGGGCCATGGCGTTGAGGCCGCTCGTCATGCTGATGGCGACAGGCAACCCAAGCATCAGTTCCGCATCGTAAATCACCACTTCCGGCAGGATTTCCGGCCCGCGCATGGTGGTCTTCACCCCGTTTTCCGTCTGGCCGAGAATGGGTGTCACCTCGGAACCGGCATAGGTGGTCGGGATGACGATCTGCGCCGCATCGGTGCGCAGCGCAATGGCCTTGCCGAGACCGGTGGTGGAACCGCCACCGAGCGCCACGACGCAATCCGCACCGGCGGTGCGATAGGCTTCGACCGCGTTTTTCGTCACCTCGACCGGCGTATGCATGGTTGCATCACCGAAGACACCGGCAGCAAGCTGGCCGAGCCGGGCCGCAAGCGCCTCCGCATCACCCTTCTGCTGCGGCGTGGAAAGCACCAGTGCCCGCGACAGGCCAAGGCGGCGGATTTCCTCCGCCACGCCCGCCGAGCTGCCCGCGCCGAAAACGATGCGGGCGGGAGCGGCCGTATAGACGAAAGGCTGCATGGTTCAGTGTCCGTCGAGCTTGAACAGGCGGCGCGCATTGGTGCGGCCGATCTTCACCCGGTCGGCCTCGGCAATGGTGGTCGCATTAAACCAGTCGGAGGCGTGGTCGATATTCTCGAAGGGCCAGTCGGTGGAAAACAGGATGCGATCCGCACCGATTTCCAGAATGGCGTCGATCAGCGTCTGGGTGCGGAAATTGCCCGAGGTGGTGATATGGAAATTCTCGTTGAAATAATCCACGAAACGACGCTTGGCCGGATAACGCGGCGGCAGCTTCACCCAGGCATTACGATGGTCGATGCGCCACATCATGTAAGGCAGGCCCTCGCCCATATGGCCGAGAATGATGTTGAGGCGCGGATATTCGTCAAACAGGCCTGAGGCCATGAGACGCAGCGCATGGACCGCCGTTTCCTGCGCGAAAGCCCAGGTGGGGCCGAGCAGCCAGGGATGGCCGTCATAGATGCGCGAATCCTGCGGCAGCGGATTGCGCGGATGCAGGTAGAAAGGCACGTCGAGCTTTTCGACTTCACCCCAGAACGGGCGATATTGTGGCAGATCGTAATAAAGCGGCGTCTGGCCATCGCCCTCCTGGCTGAAGCCGTTGACGAGCGCGCCGACGAAGCCGAGATCGTTGACGCAGCGCTGTAATTCCTCGGTTGCCGCATCGGGGTCCTGCAAAGGCAATGCTGCGAAGGCAAGGAAGCGATCCGGCCGCTTGGCGCATTCTTCGGCGAGAAAGTCATTCGCCCGTCGCGCGATTTCGATTGCCTTCTTCCTGTCAGGAATAGCCTGCACCGCCGGCGCATTGAGCGACAGGATCATGGTTTCGATGCCGTGCGCATCCATCAGCTTCAAGCGCGTATCCTGAATGTCGAGCAGGCGATGCTGCAATTCCTTCCAGTAGTCGCCGGGCACGAAACCGGCCGAATCCTGAAGTGTTTCCGGGATTGCGAAATGCTCCTCGAGAGCGACCTTGCCTTGCATGTAGTTTCCTCCGAATTCACTGTGTGATGTGCCGCCCGAGAGGCGATCAATATTGACCCTTGGGTTCCAGCCCGAGCATGCTCTGGCCGATCATCGTACCCACGGCATCCCAGTTCATGCTGATATGGCGACCGACCGCATTCGCATCCCGCCACGCCCGCTGCACGGGGTTGGAAAGATCGAGCCCGACGCCGCCGGTGGAATCGTTGAGCGCCTGCACGGCGCGCAGTGCCAGAGACACCGCAAAGGACTGGCCGCGACGGCTGAGAAGCCGGTCATCCACCGTAAATTCCGCCCGACCTTCGACACGAGCCTGCGCCAGTGCCTGTGCCCGGGCAACATCGCGCAGCAGGATTTCGCAGGCCGCATCGACGCTCGCCGCAGCTTCCGCAACGCGCAGCTGGATGGTCGGGAATTCGGCCATGCGATTGTTGCCGCCCGCCACCGCGCCGCGTGTGACCCGGCCGCCGACATGATCGACATAGGCGGCAAGCGCGCCCTTGGCCGCGCCGACGCCAGCCGCCGCGAGACAGGAGGGAATGCCGGTCAGAAGCGGCATGTTGAACAGGCCTTCCTCCGCATAATAATGCCCGCCGGGCGTCTTTCCGCTGGTGGCGTCGGGAAAGGTCAGAACCCGGTGTTCGGGAATAAAGACATCATCGAGAACGAGCGTCTTGGAACCCGTGCCGGCCAGGCCCACCACATGCCAGGTGTCTTCAACCACATATTGCCCGGCAGGAACGAGCAGGAAGGCCGGAACCGGTTTTCCTTCACCCCGCGGCGGCAGAATAGCGGCGCAGAGCGACCATTGTGCGTTTTCGCAGCCGGAGGCGAAGGCCCATTTGCCGCTCAGGCGGTAACCGCCATCGGCGAGCTCCGCCATCTTCACCGGCGCATAGGAACCGCACAGAAGCGCATCGGGGTTTTCACCCCAGACATCGGCCTGCGCCTCTTCCGGAAACATCGCCAGCAGCCATTGATGGGCCGACAGCAGGCCGGCAACCCAACCGGTCGACGCACAGGCGGCCGAAAGCTCGATATTAGCCTCGACCAGTTCGGCGAAATCTCCACCCTTGCCACCGAAAGCGCGAGGCTTGACGATATCAAAATATCCAATGCCGCGCAGCGCCTCGATATGGCTTGCGGGAACACGCCGGGCCTCCTCCGTCTGTCTGGCGCTCATCCGGAAAAGATCGGCTATGCCGGCGACGCGGCTTGCGAGGCGGACACGCGGGGTCGTTTGCGCCGGCAGCGGCGCATGGCTCATATCGTTCATGATTGTCTCCTTCCGGACGTTACTGGCCGGACGTTGCTGGCCGGCGGTTATCCCGCCGGAATTGTCTGAGCGGCAATGATCAGGCGGGCAGGCTCGCGGGGCTTGCGGCGCAATATTGGGCGTTTTCGTAAAGCAGCGGCCGCGTCGTCTCGCTGACATCGGCCGAAACCACCTGCCCGATAAAGACGGTATGGGTTCCATAGGGCATGGCAGCAACCCGGCGGCAGGCGATTGCGGCATGGGCCGTCGGCAGATAGAGAACGCCATTGTCATGGCGCTGCCATTGACCGTCGCGGAAACGCTCTTCCGGCGGCACCTTGCCGCTAAAGGCATCCGACAGGGCCATCTGGTCCTGCGTCAGCACATTGACGATGAAATCAGGCCGGCACAGCAGCAATTCATGCAGCAGGGTGCGATTGTTCAGGCAAACCAGCAGAGACGGCGGCTCCATCGAGACTGAAGTGACAGCCGTCACCGTCATGCCGTGGTCGCGCTGATCACCCGAAGCACACGCCGTAATGACGGTGACGGTGGCTGGAAAACGGCGCATCGTCGAACGAAAATTCTGGCCGACGCCTTCGGGTGCAAGGCCGCTCAGGCCAAACAATGCTGATGTCATGAGATCCTCCCAAATCCTGCGTTCTTATTTATTTGCGTTTGCAACATTTGTCAATGCAAATGTTTTTCGTCATTTATTGAGCGAACGAGGACCTCGCATTCCCCGTCTTGTGGGGCGAAGCTATTGAAACCGATGGATTGTGCCGGTACAGCCGATAGGCGCACATCAGCATTTGCGCAAATGGTTCTCAAACGGGGATTTGCTCGTGTCTTATCAATTCACCGACTCGGTACCCTACCTGCTCAACTGGGTGGGCGTTCGGCTTGGCGAGCGCTTTTCCGTGAGACTGGCCTCCTATGACATCACCCTGCCGATGTACCGCGTGCTGGCGACGCTGCGGCAGCAGGAGAGCAAGACGCTGACCGAGCTTTCGGACATGGTGTCTGTGGAAATTTCCACACTGTCCCGGCTCGTGGGGCTGATGGTCCGGCGCAACCTCGTTAGCCGCGAACGGCCTCTCGACAATGCACGCATCGTGCGCATCACCCTCACCCCGAAGGGTGAGGAACTGGCCGATGAACTCATGCCTATCGCCGCCATGTTCGAAAAAACCGCCATCGAAGGTCTCGATCCCACTGAGGCAAAACTTTTCAAAAGCATCCTGCGCCATATCGGCCGCAACATCGCCGGCCTCTGACACAGATAGCCGGCGAACTAGCTCTCCAGCTGAGACCGATCGGCAGTCACGGCCCGCCCAACGATCTTCCCGTGCAATGTACTTGCAACAAGCTGTTCCTATCCCTGCGGTATGTCCCCGCAGCTGAAAGGAATTTCCATGTCCAGCAGAGCATCACTCGCAGTCCCGACAGCAATTATCCTTATCGCCGGCGCGTCTATGCTGCTCACGGCCTGCGCCTCGACCGTCATGAAAAGCTATATCGGCGCGCCGATTACCAGCGTGATGCTGGACTATGGGCCGCCGGACAATATTTACAGCCTGGGTCCCGGCCAGCAGGCCTTTCAATGGCGGAAGAAAAAGACACAGGTCGTTGCCGGGTCATCGAGTGGCGAGGTGCGGACAACGCGGCGCGGTGAGCGATATGAAGTGTCGGAAACGCCAGGTTATGTCGAACGCATCGATTGCTATTATACGTTCTATACGCGCAGTTCCGGCAACGAGTGGTACGTAACAAGCTTCCGGCAGCCCTCGCTTGAATGCGAATGATCATTTCCGGATTTCATCCGGCGCCGCATGTTTTGCGGTCCATGCTATTCTACCGCCGCCTTCACGCTGAAAGCGGCGGTTTTCTTTTGAAAATTCTCCCAGGGCCTGTCATGGGGCGGGCCGATCAGAAACGATAGTTCAGGCCGGCCTTGATGACATGATCGCTGACATCGGTCTTCGACCTGCCGCTTGAAGTCGTCGTGGCCACATTTCCTGTGCTCACATAATTATATTCAAACTTTGCCGACAGGCCGCCGCCGAAGCTCTGTTCGACGCCTGCCCCGACCAGATAGCCCTGTTTCCAGCCATCGGGACCCGTCACGCCATTGCCGTCCTTGAACTTCGTCGTGGTCAGGCCGGCAGTGCCGTAAATGAGCGTCTGGTCAAGCGCCACGCCGGCCTTCATCTTGGCCGCGCCGCGGAAACGCTCCCGCAACCGGCCGTTGGGCACACGCGCCTCATTTCCGAGATAGGAACCTTCGAGTTCCGCGCCGACCACGCCCGAACCGAACTGGAAGTTATAACCGGCCTGAACACCGCCCGTCAGGCCGCGGCCGCTGGCCAATGGGTTGAATTTCGGGGAAGCGACGCCACCATGCACACCGACATAGGCCCCGCCCCAGGAGAAGGCCGGCTGACTGCCATAATCGAAGGACTGCTGCGTATTATAGTTCGTAAGATCGGCGGAATAGGCATTGCCTGCAACCGCAACAGCGACGGTCGCGGCGACAAGCGATTTCTTGATGATCGACATGAATAACTCCAGACGAAACCGATGCGCCTTCTTCCGGCGCAGCCAAGTTTCAGTTCGCGTTGAAGAACCGGAAACCGGCTCCCGTTTGTCTGCTGCGCCGGCCGACATGACGTGCGGATGCGTTCAGCAGATAAGGGGATTTTCCCAGCGAGAATTGCGCTTGCATTGCATGGAGCGCGCATTATTCAAAATAATTTATTTATTTAAACAAGTTAGAGGAATTTCCTTAACCAAATCGCAAGTAATTTCGTCATCGGAGCTCGTTCGGGCACTCGAGAATCTCATCAGCTAAACGGTGCCAGCCGCAATGCCTTTTGAGGGGATCGAGCGAATTTCGAGCCGAACACAAAAGCCGGGATCGAGATCGAGGAACAAGACACGGCCGCAATGAAGCTCCGCTGCCTTCTGGACCAGATTTAACCCAAGGCCGGCTCCAGGCGAGTTGGTGTTGATCCGATGAAACGGCTCGAATACCTGCTCGCGTTCGGAGACCGGGATGCCCGGCCCTTCATCACGGACCTCAATCGCACCTGCCGGGTCGACCCGGATCGTGATTGCGCCTCTGCCGCCCGCATGATCGATTGCATTGCGCAGGAGGTTGACGACCGCCATCTCGATAATCGATGCCTGCACCGTAAAGATGGCCGCATCCGCGCTTGGCTCGAAATCGAATTCATATCCGGCATCCATTGCTATCGGGGCAAGGTCTGTTGCGATGCGCTCGACAAGTTTATTGAGATCCCGCGGCTCCGCCGGCAGTTCCACCGCACCCACAGCCTGCATCTCCAGCAACTGATGCGCAACGCGGGTGAGGCGATCGATATCGGCCCTGATCTGATGGCTCAGCGCGTCATCGGGCAAGAGGTCGGCTCTGGTGCGTACGATTGCGATCGGCGTCCTGAGCTCATGCGCCGCATCGGCGAGAAAGCGGTTACGGCGATTATACCCGTCATCAAGCCTCGACAGCGCGACGTTGAAGGCATCGACCAGCGGGATGATTTCAAGGGGAACTTTCGAACGGTCGATACGCTCGGACCGGTTCTCGAAATCAATGGACTGCGCCTGCTTCACCGTTTCCATCAGCCCGCTCAGGGAGCGCCCGACCGCCCGCGGGGTCACGAGCAATGTCGCGATACCCGTCAGGATCAGCATGGGCACGACGGCGATGAGAATGATGAAGCCCAGCGCCGGCAGCACGGTGAGCCAGCGGATGGAGCCCTCGGCATCCTTTTCCAGGTCCAGCTGAACATTGATCCAGATACTCAGCCCGTCGTTGGGAATTCCTTCCTCCGTCCCGGCAATGAACTGAAGCCGCCCGGCGGCTGTATCGCGGTTTTCCACGGTGGCGCGGAGCGTTCCGGCCGCCTCCAGGCGTGCGCGGTCAAAACTCGGGGGAAACACCGCCGACAGGGCGGGCGGCGGGACAACCCCATATTGCAATACGATGTCATTGGCGTCGCGCACCACAAACCAGAGATTTGGATAGCGCCGTTTCAGCTCCGCCAGCTCCGGCGTTGCCGACAGTTGCGGCCTGCCCTCTCCATCCTTTGTCACGCTCTCCGCGACAATGCGGGCAGCCTCTTCATTCGCACCTTCGAGCCGTGGATCAATGACCCATATCCAGCCGATGAGAAGGATGACGAAAAGGACGAGCAGGAATGCCTGCAATGCGAAAAGGCGCTTCATCAGCCCCCATCGCAGGGATCGATCGGGCGCTCTCTTCATGTCTTCGACCGGATGAGGTAACCGATATTGCGCACGGCTCTTATTTCCACCGTGGCTTCCGCCTGCGCCAGTTTCTTCCTGATACGGGAAATGTGCGCATCGAGAGCGTTGGACTCGATCTCGTCATCGAGCGTATAGACCGCCTCGATCAGGTTCGACCGCGTGACGATGCGGTTCGGACGCCGCATCAGCGCTTCAAGAACAAGATATTCCCGACGCCGCAACTCGATGATGGAGCCGGCAATGCTGACTTCATTGGCGCGCGGGTCAATGCTCAGATTTCCGAAATGCGCATATTTGTCGGAAAGAGAAGGGCCGCGTCTGTGGAGCGCCCTGAGGCGGGCGAGCAGCTCCTCGATCGCAAAGGGTTTGGCAAGATAATCATCCGCCCCGGCATCGAGCCCATCGACACGATGATCGACACCTCCGAGCGCCGTCAAAACAAGGATGGGCACGGTATGTCTGCTCCGGCGAAGCGAAGCCACGAGGTTAAGCCCCTCGCCATCGGGAAGGCGGCGATCCAGAACCAGAACATCGTAAGACCCGTCCCGCGCAAGGGCGTCAGCGTCGCTGATGGTGCTGACATGATCAGCAAGCACATCGCGCCGGCGCAGGGCTTCGAGAAGCGCGCGCGCCATTTCGGGTTCATCCTCAAGAAGCAAGATTCGCAATGACGTTCCCCAGATGAATCCTTGCCATCCCCCACCACTGTTCGGTTAATGTTGCAGCTACATTGCAGGAGGACGGGCAGACAATTCGTCTTGTATCACCTTGCCTGTCACAATCCGACGGCATTGCGTGTGTTTTCGCGACGTCGTCGCGTCAGGTTCACGAACCCGGCCGGTACCCATGCCTCGCATAAAACCGGTCAAGCTCACGCTGCTGTGGCGCCTCGCCGGTATAGATGGCGATATAGTCCGGAATTCTCTGCATCCGCACCGACACATCTTCCTCGGACTGCATGGAAATGTAGCCGATCTGCACCAGATAGGTGGTCCGGGCACGCACATCCGCTGTGTTTTCATTGTGGCCGAACCGCACGAACATGCGGGAAAGCGCCGCCATTCTCATCTCGTCAGCCTTGCGAACCTCCGCAAGAATCTCGTCGGACTGAAGGGCCCAGCTTCGAACCGCAAATTCAAATCTGCTGTCGAAAAGCGAGGAATCCAGCCAGCAATCGAAAACATTCAGCATGGCTTCGGCCAACGTCTCGGCATAGGCTTCCGACTGCCTGACGATGTTCCCGGTATTTTTTTCCCGCCAGCGGGCGACGAGTGCGGCCAGCAGTTCCTCCCGGTCCTTGAAAAACCAGTAGAAGCTCGTGCGCGACAGATTGAGCTTTTTCGCCAATGGCAGGATTTTGACGGAATCCACGCCCGATTCCAGCAAAGCCTGATAGGCGGCCTCAAGCCACCCCTCCTGCGATCCACGCCAACCGGTTTCGTTCAATGTCGCTTCCATGACGAGTTCGTAGCAAATTGGTCTCTGCGCGACAAGCGGGATGTACACTCATGTCAAAAAGAAAGACAATTGTGTTTTGTAAATTGACACAAGTGTACATTCGCGCTTAGCCTTGGGACAGAAACCCTTTTGGAGCAGGCTATGTCGAGTGATCCCCTTCTTCAGCCCTACCAGCTAAAACACCTCACGCTGCGCAACCGCATCATCGTCACGTCGCACGAACCCGCTTATCCCGAGGACGGCATGCCGAAGGGGCGTTACCGCGCCTACACGGTGGAGCGGGCGAAGGGCGGCGTTGCGCTCACAATGACGGCCGGCTCCGCCGCTGTCTCCAGGGACAGCCCGCCCGTCTTCAACAATCTGCTCGTCTACAAGGATGAGATCGTCCCGTGGATCCGGGAAATGACCGACGCCGTGCATGAAGAGGGCGCGGCGATCATGATCCAGCTCACGCATCTCGGCCGCCGCACCCGCTGGGACAAAGGCGACTGGCTGCCGATCCTTGCGCCGTCACATCACCGCGAAGCGGCGCATCGGGCTTTTCCGAAGAAGATCGAGGACTGGGATATCGAGCGTATCATCAAGGACTTCGCCGACGCCGCGGAACGCATGAAGGCGGGTGGTATGGACGGTGTGGAGCTGGAAGCCTATGGCCATCTGATCGACCAGTTCGTCTCGCCGCTGACCAACGAACTGGACGGCCCCTATGGCGGCCCGCTTGAAAACCGCATGCGCTTCTGTCTCGACGTTTTCAGGGCGATGCGCGAACGCGTGGGCGACGATTTCATCCTCGGTGTCCGTTATACAGCCGACGAATGTCTCGAGGGCGGCACCGGAAAGGCTGAGGGCATCGAAATCGCCAGACGGTTGAAGGACAGCGGCCTTATCGATTATCTCAATGTCATCAGGGGCCATATCGACACCGACCCGGGCCTGACCGACGTCATCCCCATTCAGGGCATGGCCAACGCGCCGCATCTCGATTTCGCCGGTGAAATCCGCGCCGCGACCAGCTTCCCGACATTCCACGCCGCCAAGATCCCCGATGTCGCCACCGCCCGCCACGCCATCGCTGCCGGCAAGGTGGACATGGTGGGCATGACCCGCGCGCACATGACCGATCCGCATATCGTGCGCAAGATCATGGAAAAACGGGAGGACGATATTCGCCCCTGTGTTGGCGCCAATTACTGTCTCGACCGCATCTATCAGGGCGGTCTCGCCTTCTGCATCCATAATGCGGCAACGGGCCGTGAGGAAACCATGCCGCACGAGATACCCAAAGCGGCGGAACGCCGGAAGGTGGTGATTGTCGGCGCAGGGCCGGCCGGGCTCGAGGCCGCACGCGTCTGCGCCGAGCGCGGCCATGGGGTCGTCGTTTTCGAGGCCGCCAACAATCCCGGCGGCCAGATCCGGCTGACGGCGCAAAGCGAACGCCGCCGTGAGATGATCAGCATCATCGACTGGCGCATGAGCCAGTGCGAAAGACTGGGCGTCACCTTTCACTTCAACAACTGGGCGGAGGCGGACACGGTTCTCTCGGAGAACCCAGAGGTGGTCATCATCGCCACCGGCGGCTTGCCGCATACCGATGTGCTTTCCAGAGGCAACGATCTCGTGGTCTCGGCCTGGGATATCATTTCCGGCGACGTCAAGCCGGGAACGAATGTGCTGGTTTTCGACGACGCTGGCGACCATGCCGGCCTGCAGGCCGCCGAATGTCTGGCAAAGGCCGGGGCGAAAGTGGAGATCATGACGCCTGACCGCGCCTTCGCCCCGGAAGTCATGGCCATGAACCTCGTTCCCTATATGCGCTCCCTGCAAAAGCTCGATGTCACCTTCACCGTTACCTACCGGCTGGAAGCCGCGGAAAGAAACGGCAATCAGCTTGTCGCCCATGTCGGCAGCGATTATGGCGGCGTGACAAAATCGAGGACCGTCGACCAGATCGTCGTCAACCACGGCACGATCCCGCTGGATGACCTTTATTTCGACCTCAAGCCCGGCTCGAAGAACCTTGGCGAAATCTCCTACGACGCCCTGCTTGCGGGAACCACCCAAACGGTCGAGCGCAATCCTGATGGCGCCTACCGGCTCTTCCGGATCGGCGATGCGGTCGCCGCGCGCAATACCCATGCGGCAATCTACGATGCGCTTCGTCTGGCAAAGGACATTTGAGGCTGGCGTTCCCGACACACAGAGGCAGACCAAAGCTGCCTCTGTCGCAATGAAATCCTGAATGCGGGACCGGCGGCATCAAGCCTGAATCAAGGCGATACCCCGGTTCCTGAACCCCAGCGTCACGTCGCTCGCCGCCGGCAGGCTGGTCTCCACGGCATGATCGACAATGAATAGCGTACCGATATCGGTTTCCACCTCATATTCGACGTGACCGCCGAGATAGGCGCTGTGCAACACCCGCCCGGCCAGCCCCTGCCCGCCCGGCTGTCCAATGGAAATCGAGCCGGGACGAACCGCGAGTTTGGCCGGGCCTGGCCGGGCATTGCGGGCCGAGACCCGATGATCGATCCCGCCGACACGGATCAGCGCATCGGCGCCCTCAACGCCGATGACCTCGCAACTGACGACATTGGCCTCACCCATGAAATCGGCGATGAAGGCGGAGGCCGGCGCTTCGTAGAGATCGCGTGGCGCACCCGACTGAGCGATCTCGCCATCCTTCATCACGATGATCCGGTCGGAAACAGCCAGCGCCTCATCCTGATCATGCGTGACATAGACGGCAGTAAAGCCAAGCCGCTGCTGCAATTCGCGGATTTCGGTGCGGACCTGGCGGCGAAGGCGGGCATCGAGGTTGGAAAGCGGTTCATCCAGCAGCAGCACCTGCGGCTCCAGCACCAGAGCGCGGGCGACCGCGACACGCTGCTGCTGGCCGCCGGAAAGTTCGGCCGGAAGACGGTGCCCCATGCCGGCAAGGCCGACAAGCTTCAACCCCTCTTCCGCCTTTTCCCGCGCCTCTGCCTTGCGCAGCCCGGAGGATTGCAGACCGTAGGCGACGTTATCGAGCGCCGTCATGTGCGGGAAAAGCGCATAGGACTGGAAGACCATCGAGACATCGCGCTCATTGGCGGGCAGCATGGTCACATCCTTGTCGCCGATCAGGATACGCCCGTTGGTCGGATGTTCGAGGCCCGCCAGCATGCGCAGCGTCGTCGTCTTGCCGCAACCGGAGGGGCCGAGCAACGTCACCAGCGTGCCGGGCTCGATGGTGAGCGACAGGTCGGGAATGGCGGTGAAAGCGCCGAAGGTCTTGCGGACATTCTGGAAGGTGACGGAACCGGGCTTTACGGAAATCATGCGGTTTTCTCCTGGGCAAGAGGAACGGAGGAAGTGGAGGGCAGGCCGGCGACGCGGTTTTCGCGCCGCAGGCGACGCTCGCCGACAATGAGCTGGAAGCCGGTAATGACGGTGATCATCACCACGATCAGCATGGAGGAATAGGCGATCGCCACCCCATATTCGCCATTCTCGACAAGGCCGACGATGTAGGAGGTCGCCATGTTGTATTCGGCGCTGACGAGGAAGATGACGGCGCTGATCGAGGTGATGGCGCGGACGAAGGAATAGACCAGCGCGGCCGTGATCGCGGGCCTGAGCAGCGGCAGAATGACCTTGCGGATGGTGCGGAAACTATTGGCCCGCAGCGTCAACGAAGCCTCGTCGAGGCTCTTGTCGAGCTGGCTCATCGCCGCAATGCCGCCGCGCACGCCGACCGGCATGTTGCGGAACACGAAGCAGGCGATCAGGATCAGCGCCGAGCCCGTCATTTCCACCGGTGGCAGGTTGAAGGCCATGATGTAGCTGACGCCGATAACCGTGCCGGGAATGGCGAAGCTCATCATAAGCGCGAATTCGAAGAGGTTCCGCCCGGCAAATTTCTGCCGCACGATGATATAGGCGGTCAAAAGACCGACGGCAGCGGTCAATGGCGCAGAAACCAGCGCGATCTTCATGGTCGTCCAGAACGAGTTCCAGGCTACACCGGTCCAGGCGATCGAGCCATTGGAGAAGCTGACGGAAAAGGCGCGGATGTAGTGGTCGAAGGTCAGGGAATTGTCGAGACCCCAGGTCTTCACGAAACCGCCCACAAGGATCATGCCATAAACAACGATGGTGAAGATCATCCATGGCACGACGACGGCGTGGACGCCGATGGACAGCCCGCGCGGAAGCGCGATATGCGCGCCGCTGTCGCCCTTCCCCGTCACCGTCGCGAAATTCTTGCCTGCCAGCCAGAAACGCTGGGCAAGGAAGGCCGAAAGCGTGAAGCACAGCAGGATGATCGCCAGAACCGCGGCGCGGGACGGATCATTCTGTGAGCCGACAACGGCGAAGAAGATTTCCGTCGACAGAACACCATGCGTGCCGCCGAGCACCAGCGGATTGCCGAAATCCGCCATGCTCTCGATGAAGCCGATCAGGAAGGCATTGGCGAGACCGGGCTTCATCAGCGGCAGCGACACCCGCCAGAAGGTGCGCCAGCGGTCGGCACGCAGCGTCTGCGAGGCTTCTTCCATCGACGGGCTGACACCTTCGACGACGCCGATCAGCACCAGAAACGAGATGGGCGTGAAGGAAAGGACCTGCGCAATCCAGATGCCGGTCATGCCATAAAGCCAGCGGCCCGGTTCGATACCGAAGAGATAGGAAAGCCATTCGGTGACGACGCCGGCGCGACCGAAAAGCAGCGTCAAAGCAAGGCCGATGACGAAAGGCGGCGTGATGATCGGCAGAACCGTCAGAAGCCGCAGGCCCTTCTTGAAGGGAAAGCGCGTGCGGGTGGCGATCAATGCAAAGCCAAGGCCGAGCACGGTCGAACCGAAGGCGGTCATCAGGGCGAGGAACAGCGTGCGCCAGGCAACACCGCAACGCTCTTCACCTGTGACGCAACCGAGGCTCCAGATGCCGGGATCCTTGATATTGCGGATGAAGCCATCGGCGTTGAAGGAGCCGTCGAAATCCTGAACGGACGCAACCAACATGCTGCCGATCGGATAGAAGACAAAAACCGTGACGAGGAAAACCAGAACGGAAATGGCGCCGACGACGAAGGCATCGCCTTTCATGACGCCGCGTTCGGCAAGGCCGAAGGCAAAAAGAAGCACGAAGACGAACGACATGACAACGGCGCCGGCACCCATGGACGGTTGGCCATCGGCAAGCATGCCGAAGAGGTTTTCGCTCACCGTCCAGCTCCAGCCGGTAAAGCCGATGGCCAGCCCCTGCAAGGCGAGGAAAACAAGTCCGACGGCTCCGATAATCGCAAGAAGCCTGCCACGTCGCATCGGATCACGGATAGGCCGGACAAGGCATGCGGCGAGGAAAAAGACAATCACGCCGACAAGCCATGGTTTGCCATAGGACAATATCTGCAGCACACCGGGCGCATTGCTGGCCGACGAGAAAAATCCGGATAGCCAGCGAAAGCTGAAAAAGCCGCCTTCAATGCGATACCAGGGAAGAAAGACCAGGGCAAAAGCCCCGAGCGCCAGGACCATGTCCAGCCTGCGATTGCCACGTGTCATGGCCGACCTCGCTTATTTCATGCCGATGAAAGAGTGGCGGACACCCCGGCTTTAAAAGCCGGGATGCCGATCGCCGGAGTTCAGATCAGTTCGCGACCGCACCAACCTCACGGTCCCAGCGTTCCAGCAGCGCCTTGCGCTTGGCCGGATCGCCATAGGTCTTGAAGTCGTAGTCGATGAGCTTGATGTCTTCGAACTTCGGCGCTTCCTTGGGCACTTCCGCCGTCTTGTTGGAGGGAAGCTGGAAGGACTTGGCGTCCTTCATGCGCGACTGCACTTCCGGCTTCAGCGCCCAGTCGTACCAGGTCTTCGCATTGTCGAGATTGCGGGCGCCCTTGATGATCGACATGGAGCCGATCTCGTAACCCGTGCCTTCGCAGGGCGCGATTGATTTGACCGGGAAGCCTTCCGCCGTCTGCGCCACCGCATCATGCATGAAGACGATGCCGAGCGCGGTTTCGCCACGCGCCGCCGCCTTGACCGGTGCCGAACCGGACTTGGTATATTGCGAGATATTGGCGTTGAGCTTCTTCAGATAGTCGATCGCCTGATCCTCGCCCATGATCTGCACGAGCGACGCCAGCGCCGTATAGGCGGTGCCAGACGAATTCGGATTGGCGATCTGGATTTCGCCCTTCAGCTCCGGCGCCAGCAGATCGGCCCAGCACTTCGGCTCCTTGTAGCCCTTGGACTTGAAGATTTCAGTGTTGTAGCCCCAGCCCAGCGCGCCGGCATAAACGCCGACAGTCCTGTAACCGGTGCTTTCCGCCTGTTTTACGGCCCAGTCCTGCAGCTGATCCAGCATCGGCGATTTGTATTCGAGCGTCAGGTTCTCGGATGCCGCCTGCATGTGCGGATCGCCGGTGCCGGCCCACCAGATGTCGGTCTTCGGGTTGCGGGCTTCCGCGCGCACCTTGGCATAGGTCTCGCCCGAAGACAGGCGCACCATATTGACCTTGATGTCGTGTGACTTTTCGAAATCGCCCTTCATCTGTTCGCAGATGACGACATCGGCCGAGCAGATCAGGTTAAGTTCGCCTGCCGCCTGCGCCGATACGGCGCTGAGCGCCGTACCGGCAAAAAGCAGGGTGGAAAGTATTGTCAGTCGCATGGTTATCCTCCTGTAGCTTGCGTCTGAATTCTTGGCAGTACGCAGACATGGCGCTGCCGGTCGCGGCACCTTGCGGCGCGCGCGCTGTCTTTTGGGATGTTGGTTTTCTGCCCTACTGGGTCGGGTGGATTTCGCTGTCGAAGCGGCTCAATAGCCGACTTCGCTCTTCAGGCTGGCCGAAGGTGGCGAAGTCGTAATCCACCATCTTGATCATCGATATGTCAGGTGCGGTCAGTGGCAATGTCGCCCGGGCATTGGAAGGCACCTGGTTCTGGCCGGCCGCAGCCCCGGTCGCCTGCCCTTGCGGGCTCAGCGCAAATTCCACGAAGCTTTGCGCAAGGGCAGGATTGCGATTGCCCTTGACGATGCTGACGGCCCCGATTTCATAACCGGTGCCCTCGCACGGCGCGACGATGACAAGCGGGAAACCCTCGATCTTCTGGGTCACGGCATCATGCATGAAGGAAATCCCGATCAAGATCTCGCCCCGCGCCGCCGCCTTGACCGGCGCTGCACCAACCTTGGTATAGCTCACGACGTTCTGGTTGAGCTTTGCCATGAAACCAAAAGCCTCCTCCTCGCCAAACAGCTGGACGAGAGTGGCCAGCATGGTGAAAGCCGTACCGGAGTAGTTCGGATTGCCAGTCAGGATATGGCCGCGATAAACATCCTTCGCCAAGTCCTTCCAGCAGGTCGGCGCCGGCAGATTGTTCTTCGCAAGCAGTTCCGAATTATAGGCAAAACCCAGCGCGCCGGCATAGATTCCGGCAGACCGAGACCCAGACATCACGGAGAAATTCTGCGCCCAGGGCAGCAAATCTTGCTGATGGACGGGCCGGTATTCATCCAGCAACCCTTCCGAACCCGCCTGCAAATGGGTGTCGCCGGTACCACCCCACCAGACATCAACCGTGGGATGGGATCGTTCGGCGCGGATCTGATCGAGGATTTCGCCGGTGCTCTTCCGCACCATTGATATCTCGAGACCGACCTTGGCTTCGAAAGCCCGCTTCATGGTCAAACACCAGGCCTCGTCGACGCCGCACAGGACGTTCAACTTCGGCTCGGCCATGCCATGCCCTGCGCCGCACAGCCATAGGACCATGCTCGCCGCAAGTGCGGTCAATGCTTTCAATTAAGCCTCCCTGCCTGGAACCTCCCCGTTCCAGTCTCCACCAACAGCATGTCACATCCAGCCCGCACCGCAATCGAAGAATGGTTACCAATCTTTCACCGCACCGCCGAACAAGATTACAGTTATTACAATTATGACAGGGGAGATAACCAGCGAACCTTTGAAGATCGCCGCCGTCGCGCCTATGATGACAGCGGGAGGAATATGCAGTGCTTAATCAGAAGGTTCGCATTCTGATCGTCGAGGACGATCCGGATATGGCCGAGCTCATCTCGGACCTCATCGAGGCGGAGGGCTGGCTGCCCACCTGCGCGCGCTCCGCCGAGGAGGCGGATGAGATATTGGCAAAGGACAGGATGGAGCTCGTCCTCGTCGACCACAATCTGCCCGGCACATCCGGGCGCACCTTTGCCCAGCGGCTGCGCAGCCAGATCGACATCGGTATCGTCATGGTCACCGCCGCCGGCAGTGCTGCCGATAGGGTACTCGGTCTTGAAACCGCCGCCGATGATTATGTGGTCAAACCCTTCGAACCGATCGAACTCACGGCGCGGATCAAAGCCGTCCTGCGGCGAACAATCCCGTCGCTGAAACAGGACAAGGACAGCGAGCGGGACCACGGCCGCACAGCGCTGCGCCTCGGCGACTGGGCGATCGATCTCGATGCGCGCCGCGCCGTCTGCCTCGCTGACCGCAGCCGCACGCTTACCAGTGCCGAATTCGCACTTCTGGAAATTCTCGCAGAAACACCCAACCAGCCCGTCAGCCGCTCCCAGATTCTCGACAGGCTGGGTTCGGAAAGCGACCGTTATATCGACCGAAATGTCGACGTGCTGGTGCTGCGGCTCAGGCGCAAGATCGAGCGTAACCCGGATCTTCCACGTCACATCAAGACGCGACGCGGCAAGGGTTATGTCCTGCATACCGATGAGGGCGAGCTTTCCCCGTGATCAGCCGCTCCTTCCTTTCCTCCATCGCCTTTCGCCTGCCCTTTGCGATCGTCTTTACCTGCATCCTCGTCTTCAGCCTTTCCGCCATCGCCATTTACGGCCTGCAGCGCGCCCGCGATGAAATGGCAGCCTACGGCTTGCAGGCCTTTTCCAGTCTCGCCAAGGCCTCACTGGTCTCGCGGCAGGTCTCCGATCTCGTCTCCAGCGCCCCGTTTCTGATGAATGCCGCCTCGCCCTATCGCGTTTCCAGCGAAAGCCGCTCCGTGGTCCAGCAGGTCGACCTGCTGTTGCAGATGACGGGTCCAGACAGCGGCGAACGGGCCGCACGCGGTTTTGCGAGCGAGCGTATCGTTGAACTGCTCCAGCTTATCAGGGCGCAGACACTGGATCTCGCAAAGGATGCCGACGCGGCGCAGGGGCACAAGGCGGAAGCGGCAGCAGCGCTCGGCGAAATCGCCACCGGTCAGGGCATCCTCGATCCGGAACTGCGTCGAAGAATGAACGGCATCGTGCAGGCCGCATCCGCATCCGACAGCCTTTTCCAGCTTGGCGAACTGCGCCGCCGCTACGTGGCGGAAACAACGGCGCGCCAGCAGGGTTATCCGGGCGAGCGCCTGCCTGTCGCCGAACTGCGGCCCTATGAGCGGGTATTCGAGGCCCAGAGCCGTTACCTTCTGGAAATGTTCGCGATCCGCGCCTCTGTCTCCCGGCTTCACACCGTCTCGCGCGATCTTTCCCATGTGACCGAAACCCAGGGTGACGCTGTTGCGCGAAGCCTGAACGAAGACCTGATCTCGACCTCCGATGCTCTCAACCGGCTACTGATCATTGTCGCCGTGGCCTCCCTTCTGGTTCTCATCGTGGCAATCTTCTCGATCCGCTCAGTGATGCGTGTCTCGCGCGGGATCGTGACGCTCTCCAACGGCATGAATGCCCTCGCCAAGGGGGAAAAGGACGTCGGGCCGCCCTCCTATACGGGTCCCGAGACGGAGTTGATCCGGCTGCTCGATGCATTCCGCGCCTTCCACGACAGCGTCGATCGCGTCTCGCGCCTCAGGCGCACGGCGGAAGCGGCGGCCCGCACCATCCGCTCGACCTTCCGCAACATGAATGAGGGAATAGCGCTGTTCGATCCGGCTGGCAGACCAATCACCATGAACCGCCGCATCATCGAACTCGTCGGACGCTCCGGCTCGTCGCGAAAACTGCCGCTTCGCCGGTTTGTCGAACCTATCCCGGAAATCGACCCGGCTCTACTGCCCTTCGATACAGAGCCGGGGGAGTTGCTCGACCGCGCAGTCGTGCGCCATCGCACTGACGATCAGCGGGTGATCGAAGTCTCGATGTCACGCCAGCCGGATGGCGGCATCGTGCTGCTCGCCCGCGATGTGACCGCTCTCGACCGTCAGGAAGCGGAAGCCGTGAAGGCCCAACGGCTTGATGGCATTATGCGCATGACCCACCAGCTCAGCCATGAAATGGGCAACATGATCGGCATCATCACCGGCAGCCTCGGCCTTCTGGAACGGGAAGCCGGTTTCAACGATCGCCAGAAGCGGCACATCGCCCGTATCCGCAAGGCGGCAGACCGCGGCCGGTCTCTGGCCACCAGCATGCTCACCATCGGCAGCCAGCAGCCGATCCACCCAAGCGTCATCAATGTCGCAAGCCTGCTGCGGGGCATGGCCGATATTCTGGAAATCGCCGTCGGCCCCAAATGCCGGATCGCGCTTGATACCGATGACAATCTTCCCTCGATACCGCTGGACCCTGCCCTCTTCGAGCAATCCATTCTCAATCTATGCCTCAATGCCGCAGCCGCCATGCCCGATGGCGGCCTGATTTCGATCGAGGCCGCCTCTGGAAAAGATACGCTGGTGATCACCGTCACCGACGAGGGCATCGGCATGACGCCGGAGGCCGTGGACAAGGCGTTCGAGCCCTATTTCACCACGCGGGGCGACCATGGCGGTGCGGGCCTTGGCCTCGCCATGGTCTACGGGTTCGTCCGCCAGAGCGGCGGTGAAGCGCATATCAGTTCCAGACCCGGCGAAGGCGCAAGGGTGGAACTGACGTTCCCGGCAAATGCCGGCCACACCTAGCGGGCAAGCTGTGCGGATTCGATAGAATCCGCCAGTATCTCCAGCCCAAGGTCGATTTCCGAATCCGATACCGTCAGCGCCGGCGCAATGCGGAAAACGCCGCCCATGCCGGGCAGCTTGACGATGTTCATGCTGAGGCCACGCAACATCGCCTCCTGCATGATGCGCGCGCCAAGTTCGAAACCCGGGGCTTTCGTATGCCGGTCTGCGACGACTTCAAGTCCGAGCAAAAGCCCGCGCCCGCGCACATCTCCAACGCATTCGAACCGTTGCTGCAGCGAGAGCAGCCCCTCCTTCAAACGATTTCCGCGGGCAATCGCCTGTTCCACCAGACCATCTCGCGCCACCACATCGAGAACCGTCACGCCGACAGCCGCCGGCAGGGGATCGGAAACATGGGTCGTATAGAACAGAAAACCCCTCTCGAAAGCCTTCTGCTCGACCTCCGCACGCGTCATCACCGCCGCAAGCGGCAAGCCGGCGCCGAGCGTCTTCGACAGCGTCATGATATCAGGCGTCACGCCATCGCGCTGAAAGGCGAACATGTTTCCGGTCCGGCCGACGCCGGTTTGCGCCTCATCGAGGATGAGCAACATGCCCCGCTCCTCGCACTTTTTCTTCAGGGCAGCGAGATAACCGAGGGGCAATTCGAGGATACCGCCGCTCGACAGGATCGGTTCGGCAATGAAGGCGGCGAGATTGCCCGTCGACTGGCGATCGATCAATTCGAAGGCATCGTCAAGCTCCGCCTGCCAGTCATTCGATCCATCGGGGTTCTTGAAGCGCGGACGATAGGCATTCGGAGCGGGAATAACGAGTGAGCCGGCCGTCGCCGGGCCATAACCCCGGCGGCCGGCACTATAGGTGGCGGAGGCCGCAGCGCCGGTCATGCCGTGCCAGCTCTGTGCGAAAGCGACGATCTCATGCCCGCCGGTCACGAGCTTTGCCATGCGGATTGCCGCTTCGTTGGATTCAGCGCCTGTTGTCAGCAATTGCACGCGATCGAGACCCGGCGCCAGAGCCGCCAGCCGCGCCGCAAGTTCAACGACCGGGCGGGACAACATGCCGGAAAACAGATGCGCAACCGATGCCATCTGCCGGTTGACGGTGGCGACAATATCCGGATGGGTATGTCCGAGCAAAGCGCTCATCTGGCCGGAGGTGAAATCGAGAATGGCGCGGCCATCCGCATCATAAACGAAACTTCCCTCGGCCCGCTCGACGATGATCTCCTCAAAGGCGGGTCCGTAACGGGTCAGGTGTTTATTGGCAGCGTCCCAGAATGCCGGTTCGTCGTTGAGCGAGGCGAAGTTTTCAGCGAGATTGTCCATGGCTCGTTCCCCAAAGTTTATCTTGCCGAAACATAACAACCCATTGCCACCCCGGTCCAATTGATAGTATTTTATTCCGATATCGATAATTTTGATATCGCCATGCTCGACCTTACGCTCCTGAAGAACTTTACCATCGTCGCGCGAGCTGGCTCCATCAGCGTCGCCGCCACACAGATCGGGCGCACCCAATCCGCGCTCAGCACGCAAATGCAGCGGCTGGAGGAACTGGTCGGCCACACGCTGCTGCTGCGAACGGGTTCGGGAGTACGTATAACCGCGGCGGGCGAGAAGCTGCTCGCCCATGCCAGCGCGCTTCTTGCCCGGCATGATGAAATCCTTGCCGACATGGGCGAGGCGACGCTGCAGGGAACCGTCAGCCTGGGCTGCCCTGAAGATTACTCCATCGCCTTCCTGCCGGAACTGCTGAGAGGTTTCTTCAGCACCTACCCGAAAGTCGATCTGCGCATGGTCTGCGCTCCCACGACGGAATTGCGTCCCCTCTTGCAGCGCCGCCAGATTGACATGGCGCTGGTTTCGCAATCCGATCCTGAACACCGCGACGTGCTCCGCAGGGAAAGTTTCGTCTGGGTGGCGGACAGGCCGGAACCGGACCTCATCACCAAGGATGTGCTGCCGCTGGCGCTCTCAGCACCCGTGACGCTCGATCATCGCGCGGCGTGCGACGCCATGGAAACCGCCAATCGCCGCTACCGTGTCGCCTTTGCCAGCAACAGCCTTGCCGGCCTCATCGCGATCGCGCGTTCCGGCCTTGCCATCAGCGTTCTGACCAGGACGGCCGTTCCACCGGACCTTCATATTGTCAAAAGCGGACTGCCACCCCTGCCGACGATCGGTATCGCAATCGAGTTTGCCGATCCGCAGACGTCATCGGCAGCCAGGGCGCTCAGCGATCACATCCGCGCTGTTCTTCCGGGTCTCAGCCTTTAACGCCGGTCGATCCCTCGCTCCGACCTGCAGTCGTTTGGTCCTGAATTTGAAATGAGAACGTCTTTATGGGCAAATCCAATCTCTTCGCGATCTTAAGCGTAAGAAGATCGGAATGACAGACATGTGACCGTTCATGAAGAAAACGGCTCATCGCGATGCTCTTTGCTACAAGCGGCAACGCGGTAAACGCGCCTTTTTCCAGCTTTGTTATTGCCAAGGTGGGACCGCTGACTTGATGCGGATCACCGCAACCGCTATGCGATGATGTCGCACATCAAAAAACGAGGACATCATGGCAACTGGTATCGTAAAATTCTTCGCTCAAGATAAAGGCTTCGGCTTCATCACTCCCGACAGTGGTGGCCCTGACGTCTTCGTCCATATCTCAGCCGTCGGATTTGGCGGCGCGCTGCAGGATGGCCAGAAGGTCAGCTACGACGTGGGACAGGATCGCAAGACCGGCAAGTCCAAGGCAGAAAACGTGACTGTCCTCTGACAGGCCACTCTGTCGTCAAATGTGAGTGTCCCGTTCGAAATGACCAGTGTCACTTCGAACGGGGCATCTGCTTTTCGATCCGGCAGACCGGAAAGACAAGGGCGACAGGCAAAGAACTGAAAATGTACATGCCGCACGAGGACGTTTGTTCTCGGGCATGAGTATCTTGGGAACCGGCGGATATCTTCTCAACCGTGTCGTATTATCGTCGAATCTCGATATATAGCGCAGTCTCTAGAGAGGCTACATCAAGTCGGCGACAGGGGTTCAGACACGTTATTTCTGCAATAGCGAGACCAGATAGACTTGGCCTTTGATGCCTCGCACAAGGCAATTGATGCTGCCGGGCTGCAACCGCAGAATCTTTACATGATCATCAGAGCATCGGCAGTTCCCTAGTAGCCGATTCCGGGAATAGGCCGATGATCCAACAGCGCCTTGGGGCTTACCGACGGAGATTGCTTCTAGAGGGCGCCGATAATCGGCGTCGTAGCTTACCAGATGATAGTTCTCTGTTATTGTTGGATAGCGTGGGATAAACTGCCCGTGCCGTGCCCGACGACCTGTATATTAACGGACGCGTTTTCCAAGACTGATAACGAAGCCTCGGTTCACCGGGGGCTTTTTCTATGAGGTCTCCTGCAAACCAAGCAGAAAGCTTTGCATCTTGCGAAGATTCTCCTGCCACTGGTCGTGCAATACCTTGGCGCTGTCATAACTAGTTCGGGCATCCGCCAAGGCATCGGTGTAGACCTGATCGACATCAAAGGTCGTGTACCACGCCTTGCCAAACTCCCGTTTGGTCGGTGATGCGCCGCTGTCATACGAGGTCATGGTAACGTCGCCCCTCTCGTGGGGTAGCACGTTCTTAACCTCACGGTTCAGGTAATCAATCCGGCTCTGGCCGCTGAGCCTCATGGCATCGGCCTGCTGCAAAACGGTCTGCAATTTGAGTTCAAGAGCCGTATGCATTGCCGTCTCACCATGTAGTGGGCCAATGTTGGAGGTAACCAGCGAGCCATCCTCATTGATATACGCGAGCAACTCGCCGTTGGCGGAGAAGGCAGTGCGAACATGGGAACTACTGTTGGGCTCTCCTCCTCCAGCATGTTCACGCGCTGCTGCGCCGTTTCAAACTGGGTTTCCTGGCTTTCGTAAGTGTCGGCCATGACCTCAAGCCATTTGTCAAAATTGACCATGACCTTTTCCGCCATTTCCGCAGTTATGCGCCACCCTTTTCCGATCAGGGTCGTGCCGTCGGGCATGGTAAGCTCAGACGTAAAAGTAGCCTAAACGAAGGATCAGACTCAGGGGCCCTCAAGGAATCAATAAGTTCGGATTTCTTAGTGTCATAATATGTTTTCAACCCCGCCCGCTGGGCAGGATCGGTAAAAATCGATGCGCTGAATTGCATGGAAATAGACCTCCAAATTTATGAATAAAATAAGCAAGAAATATGCCATAAATAACATCAATCCCCGACTGCACCTGGGCATTTATTATGTCCCGACACTTGCACGGGAGCCCCTCGCCCAACACTCGCACTGCGACATACGCTTTCATCGAAGGCAACCTTAACCTCACCGGCCGGTTCGACATCGCATCCCTTCCGGACGACCTGACGTCCAGCACAATCTGTATCTCACAGGTTGCACGGGCCTTGCGGCCTCGCCGAAAAACCTCACCGTGCTGGGCCACGGAGACCTCGTCGGTTGCGTCAGGCTCACCACGCTTTCCGGACGACCTCAAGGTGCCGGTTATCTCGACCTCAGCCTTTTACCTAGTTGCCGGACAGTCTTACCGTCGGGAGAAGCCGTTTCATCACAGACTGCACGGGCCCGTCTATTGCTGTAGCATACGGTCCACCTCAGCTATCGTCGCCTCGATCTCAACAGCGGGCACTGCTTGACGAAAAGCCACGATGACATCCGAATCTTTCTCTCCCTCAATATCCCAATCCTGATGGAAATACCCACCTAGCAGTTGCTCGAACTTTTCAGAACGCTTTGTCACGGAACCCGTACGTCCTACTATCTCAACCAAAAGGGTTTCTCGTCCGCCCCTAGCGCATCATATTCTTCGAGCGGACGACTCTTATCGACAAGAAATCCCGGCATGTCGGAGACTACAACCCTCACAGCTTTGTATATACCCCAATCATCGTTGAACGCGCGGGAGGACTGAACACAATATTCAAATCCCTCGAAATACTTGCGAAATACATCGGATAGGTTTGAAAGAGTTGTATCTAGATTCGTATCACTTTTGTTGAATCCGAACCGATCCCAATCGAAGCCACCGCTCTGTATTTTTGAAAAATACTCGTGCGCTTCATTCATGATAAGAATTGCAGCATCTATCTCGCCAAGGCGTATATACTTTCGGAATAGTCGATCGGTCAAAACATCATATGAATCCCGCCCGCGCCCCAAATCCTTCAGAATGGAAAAGAAGCACAATACGTCCGACTTTGACCCAAGCTCGAATATCGAGCTTCCGCCGAAAAACCCAATACGGTTCATTGATCCCTCTTAAACTCAATCGACTCGGGCTTAATCGCTCCGTTTGATTTTTGGACAATTCCCCGTATCACGCGCCTCTCTTGGTCAACGGTCACCACCTGCCCTCGCACATCGATTACGATTTCCTGTTGCATACCGCTTGGCAAATTTCGTTGCCGCTGAATAGCTTGCTTGGCTACGTTATCGATCAAGCCATTCATATTGTTCGCGACATTGTAGTTCTTTACTTCGGCACTGCAAACATCGCCGCGACACCAATCAGGACGAACGCTGCCAGGTGTGCCGTAAGGTACTTCCTTACCATCCTTGAAACTGACCTGCGGTCTGGCACCTGCACCGAGATCGGTGCCTACGGCCACCTCGGATTCTTTCGGCGTTGGACGGCGCGGGCTCTCCGGCGTTTCCTTCTTCGGATCTACACCTCCTCGCCCAGGCTTTACGCCAACGACGCCAATGATCGCGGCGGTGGTCACGCCGATCACGAGCTTGAGGTCTTTGGTGTCCTGCTCCGAAAGGCCATGCTTGGCGGCGATGCTGGTAATCGCCCGCTCGCTGGCCTCCTTGCTCAACCCGCCGAGCGCCTTAAGCGGTTTGAGCGCGGCCTCCAGTTCCTTGTAGCCCTCCTCGCCGATCGCAAGCCTCGTTAGCAGGCTCCGCATGAAACCGGCCGTCAGGCCCATCACCTGGAAACCGGCCATAAGCTCCTCGTCAGAGCCCACCTTGCGCAGTTGCTCCGCAATGTTCTTAACGCTGCTGGGTAACTCGCCCTTGCCCGCCTCGCCGGTCGCATACTTCTCGGTGTATTCCTCCATCAGCGTCGCCAGCATCTGCACGCAGGCTTCACGCTCGCTCGCCGTCAGTTCGGCGATCTCCTTGCCGTTCGTGTCGTACAGCACGCATCCCGACGCCGCGTAGGCCGGCGTGAAGATCAGATCGAGAAGATTGAACCCCTGCCGGCCGGAGCAGGTCGCCAGCGCCGCAATATCCAGCGTGCCGGCGTCAAGGGCTTTGGCGACCTTGCGGGCCGTTTGCAACTCGGCCGGCGTCAGATCGCCGGAGGCCGCCAGCTTAACGCCGAGCGCCTCGAAGGCCTCGCCAAGCGCCTTGCCGGCGACCTCGACACCCTTGGCCGCCGCCCTGAGGCTGTCGGTGGACAGATAGGCGTCGATCTCCACATGCCTGTCGCGGGTGATCTCCTCGGCCCTGCCGGGATCGCGGTTGAGCTCCGAGAGCGGTGCGGTCGTGCCGCCGCTTTCGAGCGACGCCTGCTGTTCCGGATCGCGGATGGTGATCTCGCCGGGGCCGACCGTCGCCTTGAGGCTCTGGCGGGTGTCGTCGAGCTTATACGTGCCTTCCAGCGTGGAATTGCCGACCGGATTGGCCGAGGTGCCGGAGCCGCCGGTCAGATCGATGCCGACACTGGCGCTGACGCCCTCGTAACGCTTCTCACCCTCGAAGTTTTCATGGGTCAGCGTGCCGGTGGAAAGTTTCAGATTGCCGTTGTTCGAAACGATCTTGCCGGCGTCGAGATGGGTGTCGCCGCCCACCGTCACATCCATCGCGCCATCGGAAACGAGACCCGACTGTTCGGAGATCCAGTTCGTCGCGCCCGACCCCTTGCCACCGCCGATCTGCACGCCGGAGATCGGGTTGCTGCCGAGGCTGATGCCGGCCGAGGCCGACTTGTTCGAACGAGTGCCCGTGTCAGGGACGGAGGCGATCTCGAGGTTGCGGCCCACATCTGCCCTGACGGTACCGCCCGAGACCACGGCCCCGGCCAGTGTCGTATCCCGTCCCGATTGCAGCGTCACATCGCCGGCGCCGTCGACCCGTGTAATGACCTGCGTGGAGGAAGCGGAGGTGGCCGAGCCGCTGGACACCGCAG
Source organism: Agrobacterium sp. LAD9 (assembly GCF_003031125.1). NCBI lineage: Bacteria > Pseudomonadati > Pseudomonadota > Alphaproteobacteria > Hyphomicrobiales > Rhizobiaceae > Agrobacterium > Agrobacterium sp. LAD9. Next base: position 120,674 of record NZ_PHGS01000010.1, read on the forward strand.
CACCGCCGGTCAGGCCGGCGCTGACGCCGGTGGTGAGGTTGAGGTTTGCGCCGACACCGATCGAGGCGCTGGCCGAACGGCTGCTGCTGGAGCTGCTGGAACTCGCCTCGGCGCTCTTCAGGTTGATATCTCTGCCCGCCGCCAGACGGATATCGCCGGCCGAACCATTACCATCGTCAGCGCTGCCGGCGGTGATCTGCGCACCGGTGGCGTTGATGTCGCCTGTGCCGGCGTCGATGGAAACGGAATTGCCGGCCTGGATCGCCGTCACGGACGGGCTCGAGGCGGCAAGGGTTTCCGTCTGCTTCGAGGCCTGGAAGCCAGCAGTCAGGGAGGCAGAGGCAACATTGCCCTGCACCACGGGGCTCAGCGCGTCATAGGCCTTGAGCGCGGCAAAGCCCGCATTGGCGGCCGAGTAACCGTCCCGGATGTTGCCGAATTTTTTCGCGGCATCGGCTGTTGTCCTGATCGCATCGGGAATCTTCGAGCCGACCGAAAGCGTGACGCCCGCAAACAGCTCTTCATGCATCCGCGCATAGTTCGAGCGGTCGATGGCGGAGAGCAGATTGACGTCCCGTACCGCCTGGATCACGGCGTCCCGGCCCGCTTCGGCACGCGCCGCCTGAAGGTTCGCATCGCGGCCCGCATTGATGGTGAGATCGCGGCCGGCGGTCAGCCGGGAAACCGCATTCACTTCCTGCGACTGCGATGTCTTGTCAGAAACCTTGGCGTAGCCCACGCCCACCGAAAGGCTGCCGCTTCCCGACGAGAAGGAGAGACCGAAGCCGGAGCGCTTCTTTTCTTCGCTCGAACCGCTGGTTTCCGAACCAGGGGTGACGTTCACATCCCGGGCGGCGTTGAGGGCGATGTCGCGGCCGGCCGTGACGTTCGAGCCGATAATGTTGACGTCGGTGCCGCGCGCCTCAAGGGTCACATCCTGACCGGCATTGATGCTGGAGGCGACATTGGTGGTTGCAAATTGCTCTTTGCTGTTCGACTTGCTGCCCCAAAGGGAAACGAAGCCGCCGCCCGAGCCAACGAAGAGGCCGGACTTCGACGATGAGCTTCCACTTGCGTCGCGCTCCTGCGCGCCAAGCGCGGAGACGCTGTCGCCCTCGACCGCCACCGAGCCGCCTGCATCGAGCTTCGAGCCGGAGATAGCCGCGTCGCGTCCGGCGTTGAGGCTGATATTCCCAGACGTGCTGATGGCGCTTGCGACATTGGTTTCGTCATGGGATTGGCTGCTGCTCTTGCGTGATGAGAGCAGACCACGGGAGGACGAGCTGCTTTGCTTCTCCAGCGTATCGAGACCGGAAGCGATGACGATATCGCGGCCCGCGTCGATGGCGACGGCGGCATCGAGCTTGCCGCCTGTCGCCTCCAACCTCGATGCCGAAATCGTCGCGTCACGCCCGGCAGCAATCGTCAGACCGTCATTGGCCGCGATCACGCTCGATTGTTCGGTCGTGCTGTTTTCCGAGTTGCGGACCTGGCGGCGCGAGCTGAACAGCCCCCTGCTTCCGCCGCTATAGCTCATGTCGCGGTTCGCCGTATCCTGCACGGAGGCGATGGTGACGTCGCCGCCGGCACTGAGCGTAGCGCTTTCGCCGGCTGTGGCCTTTACGCCGGCGAGCATCAGGTCCTCGCCGGCCGCGAGGATGAGATTGCCGCCGGTCTGCAATTCGGCCAGTGTGTTCTTGAGGCTCGCGGCGCGGTCGTAGCCGCCCTTGAACCTGTCGTCGCGGCTGAATTCGAGGCCGAGCGCGGCGATATCGATCGCGGCGCCCGCTTTCAGCGTCAGGTCGCCGCCAGCCGCGAATTGCCCGCCTACGGAAGAGATCGAACCGGAGGCGGACAGCAGCAGATCGTTGGCTGCAGCGATCCGCGCCGTCTGCTGCGCCCGGTCGGTGAAGCCGTTGGCGGTGATGTCGCGGCTCTTCAGCGTATCGTTGACGATCGACGCGGCCCGGATGGAGATGTTATCGCCGGAGACAAGGCCCGAACGGTTGGTAAAGCTGCCGCGCGCATCGATGATGACATCGCTTTTGGCGAACAGGCTGCCGCCGTCGTTGAGAAGCGAGCCGGAGGAAGCGATGGCGAGGCTGGAACCGGAGAACAGCGTTCCGGAATTGCCCATACCGCCGGCCTCTATCGCGACCGAGCCTCCCCTGATCCGAGCGCTGGCGACATCGATCGTCCCGATCGTCGCCTTGGCGAGATAAAGGCGCGGCACCAGGACCTCGGCGCCATTCACCGATTGCTTCTCGAGCCAGACGATGTCTTTCTTCAGGCTGGAAATCTGGCCGGCGGAAAGGGAGATGCCGCCGGAAAGACCGAGCGACCGTTGCTCGTCGACGGCGTTGTCGTAGAGCGACTGCATCATCCGGGCCGGATCCACATCCGATCCGATCGTTCGGCCGCCGGTCTTGGCGAAGATCTGGTCCGCGACCAGGCGATACTCGAAATAGCCGTCGCCAAGCCGCTTGATATTGGCTTCCGGCCGGTAGCCGCCGATGCGGCTCAGGAAATAGTCCGAGCCGAGAAATTTCGACGGATCGATGAATTGCGATCTTGTTTCGATGACGAAGGGCATGGACGGCGATGCGGCGGCCTCAAATATTGCCTTGCGGCCTGTCAGCGCCTCGATCGAGACGTTGAGTTCCTCAAGCGGGACCACCGCCCGTGGGACGGCGATGGCCACCGGGTCGATGCCCGGCAGGCTTACGGGAATGCTTGCTGGAAGAATGCCTGCGGTCGTCGTGTCCACAGATGGAAGGCCGGTCGCAGCAATATTTACAGGGGGAATGCTGCTGGCCATAACGTTTGCAGACGTAGGGCTGGAGGCAGCCATGCCCGCAGCGGCGAATGCATTGCCGAGGCTGGCCGCGTCGATCGATCCGGCTGCTGCCGCACCGGCGACATTTGCCCCGCCGATCGCGCGGCCGCTGGATGTGCCGGTCTGGCCAGCGCCCTGACGCACGGCGTTGTTGAGCAGATAGCCCGTAACGACGGCATTGAGTGCGCCGCCGGCCTCGATGGTGCCGAAGACGACGTTGTAGGTTTGCGTCGAGGTGGAGCTTTCAGACGTCGTCCATGTGCGCGTCTTGCGGCTGAGGCATTTGCCCAGAAAACGTTTTGCGCAGTAGCGCTCGGAGTGCAGGGTCTCGACCGTCGTATCGACCGTTTCAATCAGATCGCGCCCTTCGTTGAGAACCGATCCAGCACTAATGGCCATGTTCGTTCTTGCCGACAGCAGACTGTAGCTGTTGGTAAGCGAATCGGTGTCGATCGACAGCGCATCGCCCGAGATGATCTGCGCCGCCGTGCCGCTGATGCTGGCCATATCACGGGTGGCATTGACAGTCGTCGTCACATTGCCGTTGACGGTGACGACGGGAGCGATGGCCAGGCGTGACACGGAAACGCTGCCGTCGCGGGTATTAACGATCGAGGCCACCCGCAGATCCATATTGCCGGAATTCGTCTGGATCAGACCCGAACGGTTGACGAGATCCCCGGCCCTGTTGCGCGACAGCCCCCTGATGGTCAGGTCTCGCTCCGCGATCACATCGGCACGCGTATTGGTGAAGCTGCCATCCAGATTGTAGAAAGCCGAACGGCCGGCATAGAGGAAGCCGGTATTGGCGAGATTGCCGCCGAGCTTCACCGTAAGATCGCCGCCGCCCGAGCCGAGGGTTCCGGCATTGTCGAGCGAGGCGGCGTTCAGGCTGAGACCGCCATGGCCGTTGACGAGGCCGCTCGCCGCATTGGTGAAGGCTCCCATGAAGCCCGAACCGGTTCCAACAAGGTCCATGCTGCCTAACGAGACGAGCCTGCCGGTATTGGTGAACCGGCCGGGCGTGGCGAGCGTCAAATCGCCGCGCGAGGAAAGTTCGCCGACATTGGTGACGTCGCCGGCAATCGTTGCCTCAAGCCTGCCGCCGCTCGTCGTCAGCGTGCCGCCGTTGTTCAGCGAGGCGGCATTGAACGCGAGGCTGTCGCCCTGCAGAACACCGGCCTGTTCGTTCGTCATACCGGCTGCGGTCGCAACCGCGAGCCTGTTCGCTGCGATCATTTTCCCCGAGTTGGTGATGTTACCGGCGGCATCGAGCGTCAGACCGTCCTGCGTGGACAGCTCGCCGCGATTGATCAATGCACCACCGACATCGATATCCGTCGACCCGGCGCCGCGCAGCAGGCCGGCATTGTCGAGATCGCCGGCGAGATAGGCGAGGAGCGCGCCGTTGCCGGAACCGGCCCTGCCAGGGTTGGTCAGCGACGCGGCCCGGATCGTCAGGCGCCGGTCGCCATTGACGAGGCCGGTATTGGAAAATGCTCCCATGGCCCCATCGCCGAGCCCGGCAAGCGTCATGTTGCCGAGGGAAAGCAGCGTGCCGGAATTCGTGAGGTTGCCAGCCGCCTTCAGGGTCAGATCGTCCCTTGCCGAAAACTCCCCGGCATTTTCGACGTCGCCCCGGATTGTCGCCTCGAGCCCGCCCTGGCGCGCCGTCAGCCTGCCGCGATTGATCAGAGATCCGGCTTCGATCGTGGCGGCGGCCGCCTGGACGACCCCTGCCGGCTCGTTCGTCAGGCGCCGACCGGCCGCCATGTCGAGTGTCGACGTGGCGAGAATCTTGCCGCTGTTGTTCAGGTCGCGGACGATGGAAAGCCGAACCCGCTCCTGCGTCGAGATTTCGCCCGTGTTGGACAGATCGTCGCCGACGCCGATGTCGGACCATCCGGCACTATAGAGCAAGCCGGAATTGTCGACCTTGCCGGACAGACGGGCGAAAGTGTTGCCACGTCCCGATCCGGCCGTACCGGCATTGACGAGCGACGCGGCCCGCAGGGTCAACCCGCCGCCGCCATCGACAAGAGCGCCGGCCTCATTGGTGAAGGCTTGCATCGCCGCGTCGCCGACGCCCGAAAGCGTCATGGCACCGACGGAGACCAACCTGCCGCTATTGACAAGGTCACCGGACAGGCCGAGCCCGAGATCGCCCCTGGCTGACAGTTCCCCGGAGTTGCGCACATTGCCGGCTATCGTCGCCGACAGCTTTTCGCTCTTCGCGGTGAGGAGGCCGCGATTCTCAAGCGACGTCGCATTCAGGGTAACGCCGCCGCCCTGCAGCGTGCCGCCGTTGATAACGGTGTCACCCACCTTGAGGACAAGGGCGTCAGCCGCCGTGAGGCGCCCGCTATTGTTCAGGCCGCTGGCCGAGACGGTGGCGGATGAAAGGCCCGTGATCGTGCCGGTATTCGCAACAGTGCGCCTGCCGGTCAGGACAAGCGCGCCACCCTGCGCCTCTATGGTGCCGGATGCCGTATTGTCGAAATCCCCTGTCGCCGTCAGGTCAAGGTTCTTGGCCGCAACGAGCGTTCCACTGTTGCTCAATGTGCCGCCGGCCGAAACATTGGCGAAGGAAGAACTGGTCATCGTGCCGGAATTCGAGACGTCACGCGTCCCGGTGACCACGAGTTCGCCGCTCTGTGCCGCGATGACGCCCAATGCAGCGTTGCCGATATTCCCGGCCGCTGTCAGTGCGACGTTTTTCATCGAAACAAGTGTTCCGCCATTGCTCAATTTGGCCCCGGCCGAGACGATGGCGGACGAAGAACTGACCATCGTGCCGGAATTCGAAACATCGCGCGTGCCGGTGACCACAAGCTCACCGCCCTGCGCCGCGATGGTCCCGGATGCGGCATTGTCAAAATTCGCCGATGCCGTCAGTGTGACGTTCTTCGCCGCGACGAGTTTTCCGCCATTGCTCAACCCACCACCGGCTGAGACGGTGGTGGAGGAGGAACTTGCCAGAGCCCCGAAATTCGAAACGTCACGCGTACCGGTAATGACAAGTTCGCCGCCCTGCGCCGCGATGACGCCCGATGTCGTGTTGTTGAAGCTCCCCGCCGCCGTCAGATCGAGTGTCTTCGCCGCGACGAGTTTCCCGCCGTTGCTCAATCCTCCGCCGGCCGAAACACTGGCAAAGGACGAGCTCGTCATCCTGCCGAAATTCGATACGTCGCGCGTGCCTGCTACGACAAGCTCACCACCCTGTGCCGCGATGACGCCGGATGCCGCGTTGTCGAAACTCCCCGTTGCCGTCAATTTGATGCTTTTTGCCGCGGCCAACGTTCCGCCGTTGCTCAATCCGCCACCGGCCGAAACCGTGGCAGAGGAGGAACTTGTCATCGCGCCGGAATTCGAAACATCGCGCATGCCGGTGATGGAGAGTTCGCCGCCCTGCGCCGCGATGACGCCGGACCCCGAATTGTCAAAGTTGCCCGTCGCCGTCAGCTCAAGGTTTTTCCCGGCAACGAGCGTTCCACTATTGCTCAATTTGGCCCCGGCCGAGACGGTGGCGGACGAAGAACTTGCCATGGTGCCGGAATTCGAAACGTCGCGCGTGCCGGTAGTGACAAGCTCGCCACCCCGCGCCGCGATGACGCCCGATGCGACATTGTCAAAATTCCCCGTTGCCGTCAGCCTGACGTCCTTCGCCGCGACGAGTTTTCCGCCGTTGCGCAATCCACCGCCGGCCGAAACACTGACAAAGGACGAGCTCGTCATCCTGCCGAAGTTCGAAACGTCGCGCGTGCCGGTAACAACGAGCTCGCCGCCCTGTGCAGCGATGACGCCGGATGCCGCGTTGTCGAAAGCGCCCGCCGCCGTCAGTTTGATGCTTTTCGCCGCGGCCAACGTTCCGCCGTTGTTCAATCCGCCACCGGCAGAAACCGTGGCGGAGGAGGAACTCGTCATCGCTCCGGAGTTCGAAACGTCGCGCGTGCCGTTAATCGCGAGCTCGCCGCCTTGCGCTGCGATGACGCCGGATGCCGAATTGTCAAAATTCCCTGTTGCTATCAGCTCCAGGCTTTTCGCCGCTACGAGCGTTCCACCATTGTTCAAGCCGCCGCCGGCCGAGACGGTGGAGAAGGAAGAACTCGTCATCGTGCCTGAATTGGAAACATCGTGTGTGCCCGCTACCACGAGCTCGCCGCCCTGTGCGGCGATGACGCCGGACGCCGTGTTGTCGAAAGCACCCGTCGCCGTCAGTTTGACGTCCTTCGTCGAAACGATTTTGCCGCTGTTGGTGAGATCGCTGGCAGAGGTCAGTTCGATGCCATTCGCCTGGACGGAGCCCGATTGAACGAGATCGCCATTCCTGCTCGTCAGCTGCAATCGATCGGTCGCGGCGAGCGTTGCGCTGGACGACAGGTTTGCGGCGGTGGCGAGCAGCATGCCACCAGAGACGATCCGTCCTCCCGATATCGCAAGGCCGCTTTCCGAGCTGAGCGTGAGATTGCCGTTCGCGGTCGCACGGCCGTTTGCCGCGTCGATGCGCCGCGCATCGATGGTGATCAGCCCGAGCGACCGGAATATATCCTTGCCGTTGTCGGTATCCCGGCTGATGTCGATCGAACCGGCGGCGATTGAAAGCAGACTGCCACCGAAGAGCCGCCCCTTGCCCGCGTTCAGCTCTTCCGCCTGAATGTCCAGCCGCCCGAGTGCTGACTGTACGCCATTCGCATCCAGCCCGGACGCGGCCAGCGCCCCTGCGCCGACCACCACCGACTGCCCCTTGATGGTGACGTCGCCTTTCGCGCCGACAAGCGCATCCGCGGCCAATTCCGCGATGCTTTTCCCTTCGAGAACGACCGCCTCATCGGAAAACAGGGTACTCTCGACCGTGACGGACCGGCTTGCCGATCTGGCGGCGATGCTCTTGCTGGCATAGGTTTTGCCGAGAGTGAGCTTGCCGTCCGCCGTAAGGGTCATCGCGCCCGCATTGGCGGCCATGTTCCCCTTCATGTTGACGCCGGCGCCCTTGTCGGTGGCGATGATTTTGATGCGGCCGGCATACATGCCGCCCAGAAGCGACGAATCGATCGCGATTTCCGGCTCGTTGCCATCCGATCCGAGCGAGGTGACGGTGCCCGCCGCGTAGTCGAAAGCGTTGCGTCCGGCGGCGAGATTGATCTCACCTCTCGCATTCACTGGACCGTTGACGGAGATTTTTCGGGAAACGATGTCGAAAATATCCGATTGGCTGAGATCGGCGCCGCCGGCCCTGATGGTGACATCGCCGCGCTCGACCCGGAGATTACGAAGCGAACCGTCGCCGCCCAGTTCAGGCGTCCCCGTGGACAGCGTAACGCGCGGCGAATTGATGAAGCCGCAGCCATTGCAGGTCAGTCCATTTGGGTTGGCGATAACGACATCTGCCCCCCGTCCGAACACTTCGGTGGCACCCTGCAACAGCGAGCGGTTTGCGCCGACCACCTCATTCAGGATCACGCGCGCTGGCCCCGACCCACCGAGATTTGTATTGCCCTGGACGAGACCACCGAGTTGGGACCGATTGAGGTCGCCGTTCGAATTGTTGAGGATAAGACCGGGCGCCCCGACATTGAAGTTGTCATACTTATTGTGGGACAGGCCTGCCGCATTCGGCGTGACGATGTTGACCATCGGCACGCCGTTGCCCGCAGCTTCGATCCGCGGCTGGTTGGCCGGCGAAACGCCGGTCGCGCCGGAAAGCTCCTGTGCCCGCACGATGATCGGCTCAACGATCAGGCTGATGCTCAGTATCGATGCCAACGATGCGCGAAACGCCGATGCGATCTGTCTTCCGGTCATGCCTTACTCCATACCGGCTTGCAGCCGCTTACTCTTAAAACTGAATTGTCAGCCGCGCCTGAACGAGACCGTCATCCGGTCGACGCGCCCCCGAAATCGAAAGGACACGGCTGTAGAAAATATCGAAATTTAGTTGGCCGCCGCGGTTTCTGAGGCCGACCGTCCCACCCGTCATGGTGCCGCCGATGCTGCCGTCCTCGGCATTCGCCCGGGCGTGCCCGACATCCACAGCCATATACGGCTCCAACCGGCCGAACGCCTGGGCAAGCCCGTCCTCTTCCGGCGGCGGCAGGAGCATGGAAAGTTCGTTACGCCACAGAACGCCGGTGCTGGACGACAGCAGCGCATCCCTTACGCCCCGAACGGTCGAATTGCCGCCAAATGCCATTTGCTCCGAGGCAAACAGCGGATCATCCGTCCACTGGCCCGACAGCGACGTCCGGAAGATTCCGGTGAACGCATCGATATCCTGACTGCGCACATAGCCGAGTGAATAGGCAAGCATGTCATATTGCGCCTTCGGCGACCCCACCGCCGCCGTTGCATCATCGACCGCGCCGAGAATATTGAGGCCGCGCCGATATTCGATGCTGACGCTTGCCTCGCCGCCCAGAAGCTGCCGGGAATGCCCGATCTCCATCGACGCCACCGCAAGCGTGCGGCTGGCGCTGTCGAGGCGGCTGCCCAGCAAAAAATTCTCGGTCGATTTCCGCGTCAATCGCCCGCTCAGCCAGGTCTTCGAGATCTGGTCGCGCGACAATATCACCGACGCGTAAGGGGAGACCGATTCCGAACTGCCTGAGGTATCGATATCGGATATCTGGCCTCGCACCGACGAGCGGTAGCTGCTCCAGGAACTATCGACGCCGAACAGCCATGCGCCGTAGGGAATGGAGGCCGCCAAGGCGACCAGATTGCTGGTCGGCGGGTCTTCGGACATGAAAAGCGGATGACGCGCCATCGACCGCTGATAGTTCACCGACCACTGGTCATTCAGGCCGAGCACATTGTCGACACCGAGATCCGCGCGGGATTGATAGATGCCCGTCGACGGCGTGCCGGAATTGTCCGCCCCGATGCTCAGCGCCCACGGCTTTTGCCGTTGCAGTGTCACGCCCAGAACGGAATCGCCCTGCTCGGCGCCCGCCTCCAGGCTGATGGTTGCCTTGACGGAGCGCAGACGGTTGATCTGGTCCAGCCCCTGCTCCACCGCGCGCAGGTTCAGCGGCCTTCCCTTCAATCCGGGAAAGGCGGTCAGTAATTGTCCCCCTGCCGCCCTGCCCTGCTTGACGATGATGTCCTGAAGCCGGCCTTCGATGACGTTGACGGTAAGCGTGCCCGTGGACAGATCCTGTTCGGGAAGATAGGCGCGCGATGCGACGTAACCGCGATTGATATAGAGAAATGTGATCTTCTGCAGGACGGCGTTGAGATCGGACAAGCGCAGGCAGCGGCCCTGCCATTCAGAAACTGTTTTTTGCAGGTCCAATTGCGGCAGGAGCGTCACGCCGGATACAGCGATCCGATTGACCGCAACGCATTGTCCGCTCTCGCCGTCGCCGCCGACCAGTTCCGGACCAGCCGCAATGCCGCCCGGCGCCTGACGGACGGTGCGACTGGTCTTTTCCTCAAACTGCCTGACATCTTCAGAGAATCGCCTAGAGATTCCATCAGCCTGCTTGACCGCAGCTCCAACCGGATCCTGCGCCACTGCCTGGCCGCCCGTCAGGATCACCGCAGCGGTGACGGCGATCGCATGTCGAGCTACAACAGGAAAAGGCGGGAGGCGCGGCGATCTGGTCACGGTTTCGCCCGCCCTTTAGCCGCCGGCGATGGGCTCAACGACGCCGGCCCGGATTTCAGCGCGCTGACGGCCTGCCGGAAGCCTTTCAGCGAGAAGACCAGTTTGACGGCTTGGCCATTCAGCAGACGAAAGAACATCGCCGCCTCCGGCGCGTCATTGAACCCCCCGAGCAAGTTCCGGTCGATCGGCGCAAGGCCGAAGCAGCCGAGATGGCTGCAGTTGCGGAAACGATAGAGGCGCGGTTTCCCCTTACCCACGCTGAGGCCGAAATCCGCATTCAACAGGACATCGAGCGGGAAGAGGGCGACAAGTGCCCATTCAGCCTTGCCAGCCTTGTCATCCGTGGCGGTAACCGCCAGCTTCAGGACTTCGACCTCGCGACCATCCTGCTCGACGACAACCGATTGCGTTGCCTCGCACCTGGCACCCTTTGTGGAAACGGCTGGCGTTGACGCCGGCTCGATGCACCGCACCGTCCATGCATCAAACCTCTGTTCGCGAACCGCGGGCTGCGGCGTCCCGCCCTCCACGCCCTGTGCTGCAACTCCGCTATCGCTCGCTGCGATGCACACAAGGCAGACGGCAACCGCCTTGATCCACCGTTGCCCGAAATGCGCTGATCCAAATAAAATATCCGGCTCAATACTGCGAGAACCGAAAAACTTTCTAATAGTATTAATTAAATAGTACGAATATTCTAAGTACATCGAATCTTTTACTATGGAGACAATTTGCGCTCCGTTACCACAACGTGTACTATTGTGTAAATGTTTCTATTGCAGACTGTATGAAAATTGTATGGTTGTTAGCACGATGACCTGTCAGCCTGTTCCTGCGACGCAGCAATATGGTTGACCGCCCTCTCGATCAGATCACCCTCGGCGACATCGAGGCATTGGTAACATTCCAACGCAGCGAAAGCCGGACGCTGGATTTCAAGCAGGCATTGTGGAAGCACGATGAATAGTTATTGCCAGCTTGCAAGTCGTCACCACTTCGCTGAAAATATCGTCCGGGTTTTGCCGAGTATTTTGCCTGGCTTCAGGGGGAAGGCATGACAAAGGCGAACGTTGACGCGCATCGAAGACCTTCAAGGAAGCCGTATAATGAGAGAACCGACCTCGAAAAGCTCTGTTCGCAATGGACCAAACTTTCGGGACTACACGGACGGGACGAGCCATCCGCCGCGATCGTAGACCAGTTCCTTCGCTGGGCGAACGGGCTGCCTTTGAAGGTCGAGCGCCTTCTTTGTCCCGATCTACTTCGCGACCCCGAAGGCGAGCCCCACGGCGAAGGCCCTGATCAAGTCCGCCGAGAAGATCAATGCGACCCGAAACGCCATAGTTCTTCAGGCGATGTTCAGCACGTCCAACGAAGCCGAGGCATTGATCGCAGAGGCGAGGACGTTCATCAATTTGACCGTGGGACTAGCCGCCCATAGGATTCATCCCGCTCAAAATGCGGATCAGGCCTCCGATCCATGATGTCATCAAATGTCGGGTAAGGCTCATCAAGGACGCGCCGACAGGCCGCCCCGATCGCGGGGACATAGGGCTTCACCGCGCCCGGCATGGACTTGCGCCAGCCGATGCCGCGCTTGCCGCGCACTTCGATTTCAAGGATGCGCTCGCGGCTGTCCGGGTCCACAACAATGGTCACGTCACGGTGCTGGAGCTGCTTGGCCTCGTCAGGCCGCAGACCGGTATTGCCCATGAACAGCACGAAGTCGTGCAACTGTTCGGCTTCCCAACGGAAGTGCTTGTTCTTCGGCTCCTTGGCGTTCTGGCGGGTCGCCTCGTATAGCTGCTTGTACTCAGCCGGGCTGACCACGGCCTGTGACTGATCTTGCCTTGTGTCTTGTAGGGCGGCGACAGGTCGGGCAGATGGCTGAGCCACTTGTGACGAATGGCCGTCTTCAACACCTGCCGCAAGGTGCCAACTTCATCATGGAGAGCGCTGCGCGATGGCTGTTTGCCGGTCTTGGAAGTCGTCATCCGGTGGACGCGGTAGTCCTGGACCGTCCCGGCGTTGATCTCGGAAAGGCCCATCTTGGCGAAGAAGGGGATCAGGTGGAGCCGCAGGCGGATACTGTGGCCCTCGACCCATTTCTGGCTACGCTCACCTTCTGTATGATGGCGTATTCCTGCTCGAACTTCTTGGCGGCTTCCGCGAAGGTGGTTTCGGTCTTAAGGATGCCCACAGCTAGCTTGCCGCGAAGCCCAAGATACCAATCTTCCGCAAACGCTTTCGCCTGCTCCAATCCGGTTTCCTTGGTGCTGGCACGGTACTGGCGGCCTTTTACGGACGCCGAGCAGTGCCACGTGAGCCCGCCGCGCCGGTAAACATTGACCTTTCCTCCGAGGATTTCGTGGCTCGCCATACCCGCTCTCCAACCTGTTTTCGTCTTTGATGTAAGAACAGGGAATCACGCCATCAAGCACCCGTCAAACCGGTGGGGTCCGTTGTGCTAGCTCTGTGCTAGGCTCCAAACGCAAGAAAGCCCTCCGCGACGGGAGGGCTTTCTTGTTGAAACTATTCGTAAATTCTGGTTGCGGGGGCCTGAGTCCACGGAGACTTGTAATTTTCAGACGGATAGGATGCCGCTAAAATGACTTCTGCTTTGCGCGAATAACAAGGGCAGTTGGCCTCTATTCCTGCTGTCGAACTCGTTTCGATGCGATACCTATCCATTCATAAAGGATGCCCTGGTCCAGTTTCGAAAAGCGCGCTCGATGTTTTAACCACTCCAGCGAGTCGCCAGGATTACAACGGGCATAGTCCTCCCGAATAAGTGCCTCACAATCTTCGCGAAGCCTGGGGTCAGTTCTCAGTGGCAATCAACAGTCTGGTGGCTGCACGAGGCAAAGCAGTCAATCGCCGTGTCGTCCCTTCTGTTTCAAGCACGGACCTTAGACAGTCTGCCATGATCAGCAGCGAATTGCTATCCACGGCAGTGCTCACGCCAATGGCAGCAGATCTTGGCGTCACGAAAGGCGCGGCTGGTCAGTCGGTGAACCGGCTGTCGAGCGCTGGGCTTTTCGTCTAACGTCCTCATCCATCCTACCTCGCCGGCCGTCAAATCATTTCACTGTTGGGGACGGTTGGTACGTACTTGACGGTGACAAACACGCCGCAGCGTTGGTTTCGAGCAATATCTTCAATGCGTGGCTGCCACCGCGCCGACTTTACTGACCGAGGTTCAAAGATAGCGGAGGAAACACATCAACTCACTGGTGCCAAGGGTTCAATCCACTGCTTGGGCGATTGGCGCAAAGCATTCGCATGCTTGGCGGGCGACATGCCGAAAACCCTGCCATATTCTCTCGAAAACTGGGACGGACTCGCATAGCCGACCTGGAAACCTGCGGTTGCTGCGTCCAGACCTTCACTAAGCATCAGACGACGAGCCTCCTGAAGCCTAAGCTGTGTTCGGAATTCTAGTGGACTCATATTGGTGACCGCTTTGAAATGCGCGTGAAACGTAGAGCGGCTCATCCCGGCCACTTCGGCGCCAGCTTCCACCGAACAGGTCTCGCGAAAGTGCTTCCTGATCCACACAATAGACCGTGCGATCTGATTGACATGCGCGCCAGCTTGCACGATCTGTCGCACCGCCGCTCCTCCAACACCGGTAATGAGACGATATAATATCTCACGCTTCGCCAGCGGTGAAAGGGCGTCGATATCTCGAGGCGTGTCCAGCAGCGCAAGGAGACGCGAAGCGGCATCAATGATACCCTCATCCACCTTGTTAAGTAACAGGCCGATAGGGCCGTTGATTGGCGCGTGCTGTTCTGAAGGATAGCGAATTGCCAGATCCGCCAACTCCACGGTGTCAAGGTCGAGTTGCATCGAAAGATACGGTTTGTCTTTCGATGCTTCGATTACCGATCCCATGACCGGAAGATCAACGGAGGCGACCAGATAGCTGGAGGGATCATAGACAAAGCTTGTCTGCCCGAGAACCGCCTGCTTTCGCCCCTGTGCGACGAGGCAAAGTGTCGGCTCGTAGACGACAGGCATCGGCAATGTCGTCTCGGAACAGCGAATGAGCTTCAACCCCGGCAGCTGCGTTTCAAACGTACCGTCGTGAGGTGCATGGCGAGCAATGGTGGCTTCGATGGCGTGTTCACTTTTCATAATGCTTTTATGCCATGCCTTCTTACCAACGGAAAGTCTGAGCAAGCGATATTTGGACGATCAAGCAAGCATATCGGACATTAAAGGAGTCAGGGGTCTCCCACCCAGAAATCCTCCATTTCCCGATAGAAGCACCAATCTCGTCACCGTTTTCCCCCTGGATCGACCAGAACACGAAAGTTGCAGCTTCAGACAATTCGGCAAGGATAACGGAATATCCGTCTACCGCTAAATCGCATTCCCGGCACATCTTTTTTTCTGCCAGCTCGAACGCAAAGACCGTTTGTCCACGGACAGGGGGCACGGCCGATTAACGATGAGTACCTGCAAGATCGTCAAATAGAAAGGAAACGCCAATGCAGCCGACAGATTTGCAAGTGAGCCAGCAGGTTTCCCGGCTCATGCCACTGTCAAGTGGTTCCCAAACCGCAAACCGAACCGAACTTCCGGAAACAATTCGGGAATTCTTTCTGCTACTAAACAACCGTCAAATTGACGCGCTTCCACAGCTTCTCGCCCCCGGCGCTCTGATCGTTGACGGTAAAGGTCGAGGAGACACCAACGCGTCTCCCCGCGAGAGGCTGAACGACACGCTTTCCTTTTTGCGTTCGCCGGTTGTCGTGCTTAGATCTGAGCCATTGTTCGAAGGTTGCCGCGTTACGGTCGTATCACCGTCCGGCAGCGACCTTCGATATTACAAGCTGAACTTCCAGATGATCTCCGGAAAGATTGTGCTTTTGAAAATCCTGCCAGCAAAACCAGACGCTTATGACTTTCCGACATCTGCCCAAGTGGCCATCGTCAATGTTTCGTCGCAGTGAACCGCTAATGGGAAAAAGTGTCCAATCGCGAGTGACCTGACTTCCGGCTGTGTCCCGGTACACGCTCGCTTGCTCCGCCGTGGGCAACCGCGATCACATGAAACCTGACGCGAGAGGACGACTTGGCGATGGAGTTCAGTGTGACCTCTTTGCGTACTTCCAGTCCCGGCGCGGAAGAGGGTCGCTTTTCTCTTCCGCGTGGACCACATTAATTGCCTGCTAAGACGGCTGAAATGCTCTCCAGAGCGCGTATGAATCCTCAATAAAGTTGTAGGCGCTCACTTTGCCATCTCTCACCGAGCAGATTGCCGCGAAGTCGCTAACAAAATCTTTGCCTGTGCCACGAATGCGATGCTTGAAATTGCCGATGATCACGACCTTGTCGCCGCTTTCAAAGGTACGCTCCACTTGAAAATCGAGCGGCTCGAAATTGACAGGAAATAGCGCCATCCAATCGCGCACCTGATCCCGTCCGTGCCTGAGGCCGATGGTGGGCACATCACTGGCCCCTTGAACCTTCCATACAACATCCTCAGTCAGGCATTGAAGGGTCTTTTCGACATCCTTCTTGAAGAACGTCTCGAGATAATGCTGGACGACCTGTGTGGGTGTCATCTCGGTATAAGTTGTCATCTGGTATCTCCTTGCAGGATTAGTTGCGCATTAAGGGGTGATTAGCGATGGCCACCGGCGAGGATGAAAAATTCGCCAGTCGTCCAGCTCGATTCGTCCGATGCGAGGAAAATCGCTGCAGGTATAATGTCCTCAGGAACGCCGAGACGCTTGAGCGGCGTCTGCGCCGTGATCATGGGGCCGAAGTCAGAGTGGAGAAAGCCTCCGGCCTGCACGCCGTCAGTGTCGACCACGCCGGGCTTGATTGCGTTGACACGAATCTTGCGGGGGGCGAGCTCGTTTGACAACGCGCGCGTCAAACCGTCGATTGCACCTTTGCTTGCCGTATAGACCGATGCGTTTTCTGGGCCGAAAATCGTTACCGTCGAGGACATGTTCACAATGCTGCCGCCCTCCGCCATGTATTTCACAGCTTCTTTGACCGCGAGCAGGTAGCCAAAGACATTAAGCTCCATATGCTTGCGGAACAGATCGATAGACAGGTTTTCCAGCGGCTGGAAGTCATAGACACCGGCGTTGTTGACCAGGATGTCAAGGCGGCCGAAAGCTGCGTTTGTTGCCGCAAACAGCTCTTCAACTTCCGCGGGCTCACTCATGTCGGCCTTCACGGCGATGGCTGTGCCACCAGCGTCGATGATCTCCTCAACAACTGCTTCGGCCGCAGACTTGCTTGACGAGTAGTTTACTACGACTGATGCACCCTCTGCGGCGAAACTTCGCGCAATTGCCGCGCCAAGTCCTTTGGAAGCGCCGGTGATGACAGCGATTTTACCTTGCAATCGATTGCTCATGTTTCTTTCCTTGAGGCTCGTTGGCCCATTGGTTTCATGCTTGGCGTCATGCGTAATTTTCGCCAGCGCTTATGCAAAAGAGGCGTAACCGCGTATGTCTGTCTTGGTGCAAGAGACGCCTATTCGGCGTCTCTCGTTTGGATCGACAGAATCAAGAGGTCTGAGAGGTCTTGCCTGACCACAGATCCACAGGCCCCAACCGGTCAGCGCCCTGCGTCGCGAGCATCCAACCTGGATACTCGGGCGGCAGCTCGCTTACAGCATCCAGCCGCGCAACTTCGTCGTCACTCAGCACGATGCCGACCGCGGCCATATTATCTTCGAGCTGGCTAAGCCGTTTTGCTCCGACAATGACCGATGTCACGATCGGCTTGGCGAGGAGCCAGGCCAGCGCTATTCGTGCCGGGCTGCAACCGTGCGCCTCTGCTATGGGCTTCAGGACGTCGATGACGTTCCAGGCCCGCTCCTTGTCGACAATCGGGAAATCAAAAGAGGAGCGGCGCGAGCCTTCCGGAGACTGATTTGCGCGGCTGAATCTCCCAGATAGCAGCCCGCCAGCAAGCGGGCTCCAGACAAGCAAGCCCATCTTTTCTGCATCGAGCAATGGCTTGAGTTCCCGTTCAAGGTCTCGACCCGCAATCGAGTAATATGCCTGGAGTGTATTGAATCGTTCCAGCCCGAGGCGGGCAGAAACGCCAAGAGCCGTCGCAATGCGCCACGCCTGCCAGTTGGATACGCCGACGTAACGTACCTTGCCCTGTCGAACCAGATCATCAAGCGCACGCAGAGTTTCCTCGACAGGAGTGAGGGTGTCGGTTGCGTGGATTTGGTACAAATCAATGTGATCGGTCTGCAGGCGCTTCAAACTGGCTTCAACAGCGTCCATGATATGTCCGCGCGATGCGCCGACGTCGTTTCGGCCTGAACCCATCCGACTATAGACCTTCGTTGCCAACACGATCTCGTTTCGGGCAATACCGAGGTTCTTGAACGATTGTCCGAGCGTTCGCTCGCTCGCACCGGCTGAATAGACGTCGGCGGTGTCGAAGAAGTTGATCCCGGCGTCGATGCTGGCTTTGACCAATTCGTCCGCCCCGGTCTGGCCGACATCGCCGATATGCTCGTAGATGCCCGTGCCGTCGCTGAACGTCATGGTTCCGAGGCAAAGTTGTGAGACAAGAAGTCCGGTGTTTCCAAGTGTCTTGTATTTCATGTCAGTCGCTCCTGAAGACGCAAGCTTGCGTACGAGCCGAAGATCTCGGTTCGCTGTCGCTTGCTGATGGTAGATTGATGGTCCGGGGCCTCGCTAAGTGGTGAGACGAATGCTCATGGAGAGCCCCAGCAAACGCCTCAGGTGCCAGGCTGAATCTATTGGCCCGGCGCCCCGAAGATTTCGTTGATGTGCAGCGAGTCGGTAAATTCCCGACCGCTCGCGATCTTGCCGTCGCGGAAGTGAAGAAGAAAATGGTAGTTGTTTCGATAGTGCCGGCCGTCCTTCATCGGCAGATCACCCTTCGCGACGACCGCGAGCCTGTCTTCTTCCCCGGTGACCTCGTGGTACTCCATCTTCAGAGGGCCCGCGGCGTCATCCAGAAGTCGGGGTAAGTTCTCGAGGTAAGGGCGCTTCGCATGCGTGCCGGAAAACTTATTGCCTGGCATGATCCACCACGTCATATCGTCCGTGCTGAGGTTCGACATGGTTTCAGTGTCGCAGCGCCCCAGTGCGTCCAGAAATGCTTTGGCGATTCTCTCTTTCTGCTCTCTACTCATGGCGTGTCTCCTTCTTAGCCATTTGTTGTTTGATGTTGGTAAAATGAGGTCGTTTCCTCGAGAAGAAAACGCAAAAGAATGACGGACCGAATTCCAATTTTGGAAAACCTTATTATGTGCGGGTTCAGGGCCGATGTGATGCCATCGGGCAGGTTTAGCCGGTCCTCGTAGATCTGCGAGACAAACGCGCAAGCGTTTCCAGCCGGTACCCAATATCGATCAGCAACACGTTGGAGAGGGCTTGCTCACTGGCACACCAGTTCAATCAACGGCTCGGTAAGCTACGGAAGGTGGCCCCGCATCTTCGAAACCATTGCTCCAAACGCTTACCGCACGTCTCTACCGAGCATGCACCTGATGCAAATTCGGCGAGTATACCGGGAAGCTTGCGATTTTCGTCGGGACTTACATCACTGACCTGGTCGCGACGAACCGCCAGCCCGCGACGGAAGCTTCGCGATGAGGTTCAGCTTGCAACGCGTATTCCGGTGTGTCGATTATTGAGCACAGGTCCGCGAAGCTGTCGTAGCGGACGATGACGATGTCGTCCCATACCTCGCTCTCTTTTGGAAGCAATGTCATCAATTGGGAGCCAGCGTAGATAAGCTCCGTTGAAATATTGAGCGCCGTCGCGATCTGCTGGAAGGCCGAGGCATAACCCTCATAGTATGCGGATCGAGACGTTGTCTTCACATGTTCGAACCCGTCGGAATATAGCGGACGGTCTCTGAAGCGGAGGAAGTTGATCATGACAACCGGCCCACCGCCTAACCGCTTAGCAGCGTCGGCAAGTGTTTCAGGAGAGAGAGCTTCAAGTTCCATTTTTTGACTTTCTGACACTTTATGTTGATATGTCAGAGATTGACACTTTTCGTCTTTTTGTCAAGTTAGGGGAATGGAGAAGTTTTCAAATAAAGAAGAACGGGTCCTGACCGCTGCGGAAGATGTGTTCGTCCGGTACGGATTCGCGCGCACGACGATGGGCGACATCGCAAAAGCGGCTGCCATTTCCCGTCCGGCGCTCTATTTAATATTTCCAGACAAAGAGGCAATCTTCACCCGTGTGATCGAGATGATGGACGCCAGATCCCTGGACCTGATCCAGAATGAGGTCGATCAGATCGCGGCTATTGATCAGAAGCTGCTACACGCCTGTACTATTTGGGGTCTGCATGGAGTGGAACTCGCTACCGCATATCCCGACGCTGCCGATCTATTCGATTTCCAATTTCCGGCCGTTCGTCAAGTTTACGAACGGTTTCAGCAGTTTCTCGTTCGAATATTGGAAAAAGGAACGGCTTCTTGGGAATTGCCGGTGTCACGTGCAGACTTTGCGACGACGCTCACCTATGGTCTACGAGGCCTTCGATACGCAGCGACTGACGTTAATCACATGAGGCACCTCATTGAAGTTCACGTAACCGTGTACGGACTGACCCTTACGCGAACGGACGCTTCAATCGGCTGAGAAAACGATGACGTCAAATCCACGTATGCTGCTCAACCACACGTGCGTGCCTTCGTTTAAATCGACTTCAAGATTGCACAACTGCGGTACCGGTTTTCATTGCGTTCAGGCAATGACAATAGGATTCTAAGTCATTCCCTCCTTTTTGAAATGCTCGATGAGTGCGCGAAACGCTGGCGAAGTTCTGCGTCGGCTCGGATAATAAAGGCTGAAACCTGGAAGGTCCGTTAGCCAATCTGTGAGAACCTCCCGGAGATTGCCGGCTTCAAGATCGGAGGCCACTTGCGAGCGAAGCAGAAAGCCAATACCGAGCCCGTCCATTACGGCTGATCGGATCGCCGCTCCGTCGTCGAGGATCAACGCTGGGTCTCCCTTGTATTCAAACTTCTGACTACCCTTTGCCAGCGGCCACCGGAATAGCCGTGACGAGCTCAGATAGCGATATAATATGCATCGGTGACCAGCCAGATGTTCCGGAGCCAAGGGAATTGGGTAGTTCTCAAAGTAAGATGCAGAGCCAGCAATCACGATAGGGGTAGACGCCGTCAAGGGAAGCGCCACCATATCTTTATCGATGAGCGTACCGAAACGGATCCCACCGTCAAACCCTTCTGTGACGATGTCATCCAGTCTCTCACTCGTAGAGATTTCGAACACGACATCGGGGTAGCGCTGACAAAAGCTTGGCAGCATTGGCCGAACGATGCTTTCAAAGGCGACCGGGATCATCGTCAGCCGAACGACGCCTGCGATCGTCTCCCTTGCTTCCTGTAAACGCAGGAGCTCTTCCCGGAGATCGCGCAGTGCCGGACCGAGTATCTCCAATAGGCGTAACCCTGAGCCGGTTGGAGCCACGCTTCTCGTGGTTCTTGCAAGCAGAGCAACCCCGATTTTCCGTTCGAGTTGGCTAATCGTGTAGCTCAAAGTGGACTGCTTCACACCAAGTTCGGATGCCGCATCGGTGAAGCTCTGGTGTCGCGCAACCACTTCGAAGACTGCTAAATCGCGGAGGATATACCGGTCCATTTATCGATCCTATCTATAGAGCTTCTTGAGGCGCAGTATCTTATCAATATGCGGATGGACGTCTATGCTTCTTCGACATCAAGTTTTGTCGACAGCCTGCAAGGGATGGATCGTGCCTCTAAACAGGTGAGTTGTGAACGAGGGCGCGATTTGCCGCCGCACAGGCCCAGCGATAATTAAAAAGGAAAAGAAGGCATGAAGGCAGCCGTTTACGATCAAGCAGGACCTCCGGATGTTTTGACGTACAGGGACGTCGCCGACCCGATTGTGGGTCCGGATGATGTCCTCATCGCAGTGGAAGCCATTTCGATTGAAGGAGGAGACTTGATCAATCGTCGATCCACGCCGCCTCCTGGCCGCCCGTGGATAGTCGGCTATGCAGCATCTGGGCGCGTCGTGGGGGCCGGTGCGAACGTGAGGGACCGCAAAGTCGGAGACAGGGTTACTGCCTTTGACATGCAGGGTTCGCACGCCGAACTCTGGGCCGTGCCAGCGATCCGAACGTGGCTTTTGCCATCCGGCGTGGATGCAGCGTCGGCTGCCGCTTTGCCGATATCGTTTGGTACTGCCCACCATTGTCTTTTTGCCAGAGGTGGCCTTCTGCGCAACCAGACGGTTCTTGTACAGGCAGCGGCGGGTGGAGTTGGCCTCGCCGCAGTTCAGCTCGCGGCTCAAGCCGGCGCAACCGTCATCGCCGTCTCAAGTGGAGAAAGCCGGCTGCAAAGGATATCCTCCCTTGGGGCTGATCACGTTGTCGATCGGTCGATGGGGAACGTTGTCGAGGCTGTCAGACAGAACACGGGAGGCAAAGGAGTCGATCTCGTGATTGATCCTGTCGGTGTCACCTTGTCCGCTTCTCTGACTCTCCTGGCACCAGAAGGACGTCTTGTGTTTGTGGGAAACGCTGGGGGCGGAAGCCTGACCATCGATCTGTGGCCAGCCATGCAGTCAAATCAGACTTTGCTCGGAGTTTTCATGGGCCCGCTATTAGAGAGACCTCAGGTTCGTGCGACGGTAGATGAGATGCTTCAAATACTCGATCGTCGCGAAATCCGTGTGATGATCGAAAAGACGTTTCCGCTCTCGGAAGCGGCAGCCGCTCATGATTTTGCAGAAAATGCGAAACCGCTTGGCCGGGTGATTATGGAGCCGTGAATGCGGCTCATACCCGCTAGGGCGGCGGCCTGCTCAATCGGATAAGCCTCCCGGAAATGCGTCCCGATCCAAAGGATGGCGCGGGCAATCTGGCTGAGACGCTGTCAGCCTGCGCCATTTGGTGGGGCGTAGTTCCGCTGCCCCCCCGTCAGAAGGCGATAAAGGATTTCCCGAGTTGTCAAAGGTGCAAGCTCCTCAATGTCATCTGGTGTTTCCAGAAGTCTGGCAAGCCGAATCGAAGTATCGAGCAGTGGAGGTGTAACGCGGTTGAGCGCAATCCCTACCGGCATTCCCTTGGTGTTGGGACTTTTGGGGGCAGCGGATTGCGCGGCCGCGTCGAGATCGAGCTGAAGGCAAAGATAAGACCTCTCCACAATCGCTTCGATGACCGATCCCACGATTGGCAAATCGACCGACGCATCAGATAGCCTGACGGTCACAGATGAAGGATCTCGCGCCCAGCACGGCCCGTTTGCAACGATACAAAAGCGTAGGCTCTTAGATGACGGGGATCGGTATCATTCGGATGATCGTACAAGAAACCCGGACAAACATTCTACCTCCGACGTAGCGTATCCGTTCATATGGGACGGCAAGAAACAGCGACACGTTAGCCTCGATCGGAGACAGCTTTCATGCCAAAGACCATTTCGCTAGACCAATATCGTCTGCTCGGCCGCTCCGGCCTGCGCGTATCACCCCTATCTCTCGGCACGATGACCTTCGGGTCGGAGTGGGGCTGGGGCGCCGATGAAGGCGAGGCTCGCCGCATTTTTGACGCTTACGTCGACCGTGGCGGGAATTTCATCGATACCTCGGTCAATTACACCGATGGTGCGTCCGAGAGGATTCTCGGCGGCTTCGTCAAGGACAAGCGTGAGCGCGTGGTTCTCTCAACCAAGTTCACGATGGCGCGCGACGCACAAAACATCAATTCGGGCGGCAACCATCGTCTCAACCTCATGCGGTCAGTGGAAACCAGCCTTCGTCAACTCGACACCGACCGTATCGATCTTCTCTATCTGCATGCCTGGGACTTTACGACAACACCCGAAGAGGTCATGCGCGCACTGGATGATCTCGTTAGCGCCGGCAAGGTTCTTTACGTTGGCATCTGCAATACGCCGGCCTGGCGCGTGGCGCAGATGCAGACGCTGGCCGATCTGCGCGGTTGGTCACCGTTCGTGGCGCTCCAGATCGAGTATAGCCTCGTGGAGCGAACGGTGGAGTTTGAACTCATGCCGATGGCACACGAGTTGGGGCTTGGCGTGCTGCCTTGGTCGCCTCTAGGCGGCGGCATCCTGACGGGAAAGTACAGCCGCGCCGACCTGTCTGACGAAAACGACGCCAATGTCGCGCCGACACGAAAAGGTGTGATCGCCTCGACCGGCCACCTCAACGAGCGCTCACTTGAGATTGCTGACGTGGTGGGGACGGTAGCGGAAGAGCTTGGCGCGTCGCGTTCGCAGGTCGCGCTTGCCTGGACGCTGCTCAACCCGGCCGTAACCTCGCCTATCGTGGGAGCACGCACCCTTGGACAGGTGGAAGACAATTTCGGTGCGCTGGAAATCATGTTTAGCGACAAACAGATCGACTTGCTGAACCGGTCCAGCGCCTTGCCGCCGATCTTCCCAGAGCGCTTCATCGGCCGCCCGATGGGCCAGCAACTCATCTTCGGCACGAACAAGGTAGTAGACAGGAGATAATGTCATGCTGAGCATAGATTTCGCCAGTCGCTCGCGCTGGACTTTCTTGAAAACTCTTCTGGCTTGCGCTGTGGTGCTGCCGATGTCCATCGCGCATGGACAGGAAACGCCCTTGCAGGAGGCGCCACGCGACCGCAACAGGGCGATCATTGGAGCCGCCTTCGATCGCTGGGCCGCCGGCGGGTCCGACTTCTTCAATGAGGTTCTGGCGCAAGATGTTGTCTGGACAATAGAGGGCACAGGGCCGAATGCTGGAACTTACCGCGGTCAAGACGACTTGATTGAGCGAGCTGTTCGTCCCCTCGCGACGCGCCTGACCAAGCCCATCCGGCCAGTCTCAACGCGTATCTGGGCCGATGGCGATCACGTCATCGTCAATTGGGAAGGCGAAGCCGTCGCTCGTGACGGCAAGCCCTATTCCAACACTTATGTGTGGATACTCCGCATGGACGGAGAAAGGGCGACTGAGGTGACTGCGTTCCTTGACCTCGTTGCCTATGAGGATGTGCTGCGCCGTATTCCACATTCCGAATTGCGGTGATCACGATGACCAAAGCAAAGCTATTCGGCTGCGGTTTGCTCGAATCGGTGATCCTCACTGTCCCGCTCCTCGCTATGGAAATGCCAAACGAGGCGGACGCCGGGCGTATAATCTCAACCTCGAGAAATGAAAGGACAGGCACTATGCAACATCCCTATGTCGGCATTTGGGTAACGGCTGACGGGCGCATCCGCCAGGAACTATTGCCAAACGGGCGCTACGATGAAGCGCGCGGCAACCGCAAAAGCGCATATCAGGGCCGCTATGAGGTCCGGGGCGCCCACATCAATTATTGGGACGATACCGGTTTTACCGCTGACGGAGATTTTGTAAGTGCGAACGAACTACATCACGGTGGAATGACATTCTACCGCGAAAAGTAAAAGTGACGCTTCGGAATCTCACATAGTTGCCGCAAGAGTCAGGCACAGCCGTCGTCAATCATCTTCCAGCTCGAAACAGGTACTGATTTCGGTCGCGAAAGCGGTACGGGTGCGCATTTTGTTCAACACGTTTGCGAGCTTCCCTTCAACAAAACCAAGGAGAAATGTTATGAAGACCGTTCTTATATCAGGCTCCGGATCGGGTATGGGCCTTTTGACCGCGCAAACGCTTATCCGGCAAGGCTATGCGGTCTACGCCGGGGTACGTGATCCTCACGGGAGAAGTGCCGGGCGGCGAGAAGCCCTTGAACGTTACGCGACCGAACATGGTGGCTATGTCCGTGTCATCGACATGGACATTCATAGCGAAGAATCTTGCCAGGCAGCCGTTGATCAGTTGGTCGCCGATCACGGACACCTCGACGTCGTCATTCACAATGCCGCTCATCTGTTCATCGGCGTATTTGAAGGCTTCACACCGGACCAGTTGACCGACTGTCTCAACACCAATGTCGTCGGTGCTCACCGGCTAAACCGTGCCGCAATTCCGCAGATGCGCAAACAGGGGAACGGTGTTCTCCTCTACGTTGGCAGCACCATTTCCCGCATCGTGACACCCTTTGTCGGGCCGTACATCGCCGGGAAATATGCGCTGGACGCGTTGGCAGAGGTGACCGCCTATGAAATCAATCGCTTCGGCATCGAGACCGTGATCGTAATGCCGGGCATTTTCCCGGATGGGACGGCGCATTTCGAATCCGCTGTCCATCCAGGCGATGACGACGCGGTCGAGGGATATGAGAAATTCAAGGCCGACTTCGACAATATCGGGCCTGGTTTGCGTGCTCTTCTTCGAGGAGCCGATGCACCCATCCAAGGCGTTGCCGACGAGATCGCACGTGTGTTGGCGCTCCCGAAAGGCGATAAGCCAATGCGCACGATCATCGATTACTCGGACTATGGCACTCCTGTAATCAACGCGGTGGTTGAAACGCAAACTGCACGCGTGTTCCAAATGATGGGTTATGAGCATCTGCTCAAGGTGTCGTAGCTGGCGGGCACGTCGCTTCATGCTGCCCTCACGGTTCACATGGGGCGTGGGGGCAGCGCTATGATGATCGGGTCGCACAGATCTACGGTGAAGCAGTTGCGCCGTGAGGGCGCCGAACTCTGGACGGTCCAGGCCAAGGCGGCCGTCACGGATGTGGAACTCTGGTTGCGGTCGATCCTCAGCCACGAGATGATCGAGCGCTAGCATTGCAGCGGCCCTTATGACTTGATCTTATCCCTTATGGCGTCGAGTGACGCTTTGACCGATTGAACTGTCTCGGCATCCAATCCGACGGCTTCCTCAATGCAGCGCCCGACATCCGAAGCGCTAGTCCGGAGATCATCCCCTTTTTGCGTCAGGTGAATAAGAACCTCGCGTTCATCCCTTGGATTGCGGCTTCGGGTGATCAGCCCCGCCGCATCCAGTCTCTTGAGGAGCGGTGTCAGAGTGCTGGAATCCAGGAACAGTGTCTTCCCTAGTTCCTTCACGGTCTGGCCGTCGCGATGCCACAGAGTCAGCATCACCAGATACTGCGGGTAAGTTAGGCTCAATTTGTCGAGCAGTGACCTGTAGAGCTGCGTGAAGGCGTGGCTCGCCGAGTAGAGTGAAAAGCACAGCAATCCGGTCACGTCTGCGCGGGTATCCGGGGCGTCAATCCGTTTGTCAGTCATGGCAATCTCCTTTGCTTAAAAATAATTTGTACGCGATTAGATTGCAAGCGATTGACAGCAGCTAAATGAGTGGACATATATATCGCGCACAAACAAATTGCGAACAATCAAATTTCCAGGAGAGCAACATGTCGATATTCATCACCACCGATGGCGCGCGCCTCTTCTATAAGGACTGGGGTGCAGGACAGCCGATCCTCTTTTCCCATGGCTGGCCGCTGTCTTCGGACGCTTGGGACCAGCAGATGCTGTTCTTCAGCCAGAATGGTTTCAGGGTCATTGCTCATGACCGTCGTAGCCATGGCCGCTCGGATCAGACTTTCGACGGCAATCATATGGACCAGTATGCCGACGACCTGGCTGAACTGATCGAGACGCTTGACCTGACCGACCTGATCTTGGTCGGCCATTCTACCGGTGGCGGCGAAGTCGCGCGCTATATCGGCCGTCATGGCACCCAACGCGTTTCTAAGGTGGTTCTGGTGGGTGCAGTCCCGCCGCTGATGCTGAAGACTGCCGAGAACCCGAATGGCACACCGATGGAGGTCTTCGACGGCATCCGGGAAAGCACCGCAAAGAACCGTTCGCAGTTCTTCTTCGATCTCACGGTCTCCTTCTATGGCTTCAATCGGGAGGGTGTCGCCCCCAATGATGGCTTGCGGGAGAACTTTCGCCGTATTGGCCTGCAAGGCGGGATCAAGGGCCAGTATGATTGTATCCGCGAGTTCTCCGAGGTGGACTACACGCAGGATTTGAAGAGCATCGACCGGCCCACGCTGATCATTCACGGCGATGAGGACCAGATCGTGCCGATCAACGCTTCAGCCCACCGTGCGGCCGAAATCGCCTCAAATGCCACGCTGACGATCTATGCAGGCGGCTCTCACGGGCTGGCAGAGACCGAGGCCGATCGTTTCAACGCCGACGTGCTTGCATTCATCCGCAGCTGAAAATCCGCAGCTTTACCGAACAAATTCCCTATCAACATCACCCTCAAGACTGAGAGAAGGAAATATCATGTCCAAGTTTGTTACAAGCCTTGCTGTCGTCGGCGCCCTGGTCTCCGGTAGTGCATCTGCCCAACCTGCCAAGCCGACCGTCGTTCTCGTTCATGGAGCCTTTGCCGACTCTTCGAGCTGGAATGGCGTCACCAGAATCCTGCAGAAGGATGGCTATCATGTTGTTGCCGCCGCCAATCCCTTGCGCAGCGTCTCGTCCGACGCAGCCTATGTCTCGGACATCGTCGCCAGCATCGAAGGTCCTGTCGTCCTTGTCGGCCATTCCTATGGTGGTCAGGTGATCACGACCGCCGCCAATGACAGGGATAACGTCAAGTCACTCGTCTACGTGGCGGCCTTTGCACCGGATGAAGGAGAGGCGGCTGCCGATCTTGCCGGCAAGTTTCCAGGTGGCACGCTTGGCGAGGCCCTTGCGGCTCCGGTCAAGCTGTCCGACGGCGCTACCGACCTGTCCATCGATCAGGAGAAGTTCCACAAGCAGTTTGCACATGATGTCAGCGTTGATGACGCTGCACTCATGGCAGCCGGTCAACGGCCAATCACTGAGGCGGCGCTGACAGAGAAGTCAGGCAAGCCGGCTTGGAAGGCGCTACCCTCCTACTTCATCTATGGCGATGGTGATAAGAATATCCCGGCTCAGGCATTGGGCTTCATGGCTGAACGAGCAGGTTCGAAACGCACGGTCGTCGTGGAAGGCGCCTCTCACGTGGTCATGGTCTCGCAGCCAGAGGCAGTCGCCGAGCTCATTGAAGAAGCGGCACAGTAATCGTCCCGTCAAGCAGGCCGGTCGTCTGAAGCGACCGGCCATTTTCGATATCGTTTGCCTGCAAAAAGGGGCGTCTAACGGGCTTCGATTCTTACCCGTTCGACTGCGAGGCGTAGGCGATTTTGCGCCCAAAAGGGGACTCAGGTCGATGCGACAGATTGGTTAGCCTCCCAGCGATATACCCCAGCCCTGTATCTGCTGACTTTCAGGTCCTGGCTCGCTGGCAATGGGCGCAGGTCGCGAGATGCAGCCTTGTCGGCATCAGTCTCGTGACACTACGCCCGATTCAATAGTAACGATCGAGCCGCAACGTGAACAGGCTTGCCAGGCAGCTTTCGACCTCATTGCCGCCATTATCTTCCCGCAGCCGGGTGCCTTAGAGCTGACATGACAAACATGGTTACGCCAATTGAGTCAGCCTGTCTGAAGATACGGCGGGTCCATAAGGACCGCGAATGCCGCACCCTTGAGATTGCATTTAAAAGCGCTCAACACCGGATTGCCATGCTAGAGTTGGTCTGCCCCTCCAGTCTGCCCTTCGCGATCATATCTCCATTGGACACGAATCGTTGCATCGCAACCAAGCAGACGTATGCGGGTCATCAGTCGCGCGCCAAGGCTTCGATCGGGTCCAGCTTTGCCGCATTGCGGGCGGGAAGGAAGCCGAAGACGATTCCGATCAGGGTCGAGCAGGCGAAGGCCACCATGATGGAGCCGGAAGAGAAGATCATTTTGAAGTCGGGGCTCAGCAAATTGAAAAGAGCGCTGATCCCGAGGGCGAGCATCACTCCCATGAAGCCGCCGACAAGGCAGACCATGACGGCCTCGATCAGGAACTGGGAAAGGATGTCGCTGCGGCGCGCGCCGACAGCCACACGAACGCCGATCTCCTTGGTACGTTCGGTCACGGACACCAGCATGATATTCATCACGCCGATGCCGCCGACAATCAGCGAGATCACGGCGACTGACGAAATCAGCAGCGTCAGGGTTTGCGTGGTGGTCTCGATAGTCTCGCGAATGGTCGCCGAGTTGGTGAGGAAGAAGTCTTTCGCGCCATGCCGACGTTCGAGAAGGCGCGAAACCGCGGCCTCGACATTGCCCGGATCGACATCGTCTCTGATACGGACCGTTATGCCGTCGACGTTCGGACGACCCAGCATGCGGCCCATGACGGTTGTGTAAGGCGCATAAACGGTCAACGTATCAACCGCCGGGCCGAAGGAGTTTTCCCGTTTCGTCACACCCACAACCCTCGCCGGCATTGTGCCCAGAAGGATGACCTGTCCCACCGGGTTTACCCGGTCTGGAAACAGGTCTCGCGCGGCGTTTGCATCGATCACCACATTCTGGCTGTAAGCGGTAACGTCCTGGGCGTCGAACAGTTGTCCATACGCCAACTCAAGGCCCCGTACACGAAAGAAGTCGGCGCCAACTCCGGAGACTGACACATTGACGGCCACGGCGGCGCGCTTGACGGTTACGCTCGTCGTGACGGTTGGTGTCACGCTGTCGACATAGGGCTGGTTCACCAGCGCTTCGGCGTCGGCGGGAACCAGCGTCCGTATCTTGCCCGCTTCCAGGTCGCCAAAGCCTTTACCGGCCCGCACCTCGATCGTGTTGGTGCCGAGCGAACTGATACTACTCAGGATTTGTTGCTGCGAACCGGCTCCCAGTGCCGAGATTGCCGCTACCGAGGCGATACCGATGATGATACCGAGCATGGTCAGAAGCGAGCGCATCTTGTGCGCCCATATTGCCGCGCCCGCCATACGAAAGGCCTCAGTCATCCGGTCAATTGCGCCACGCCAGCCAGCGCCCGGCGCGTGTTCGCGGATGGGCCGAGCCGTCGCGGCGGATTTGGATATATTGCGCTCGTCGGAAATGATTACGCCGTCGCTGATCTCCACAACCCGATCCGCGTGTTCGGCGATCTTCTTGTCGTGAGTGACGAGAATGATGGTGTGCCCCTCGGCGTGAAGCTCGCGCAGGATCTTCATGACTTCGGCGCCACTGTGGGTATCCAGCGCTCCGGTCGGTTCGTCGGCCAGAATTATCTCGCCGCCATTCATCAGGGCGCGGGCGATCGACACACGCTGCTGCTGGCCGCCCGAAAGCTTGCCCGGGATATTGCCCGTCCGGTCGGCCAGGCCCAGCCGGGTCAACAAGGAGATCGCTCGCTTGTGCCGGTCGGATCGGCTGCGTCCGGCATAGATGGCCGGCACCTCGACGTTGCTGGCCGCGCTGAGATCGCCAAGCAGATGATAGCGCTGAAAGATGAAACCAAAACGCTCACGGCGTAGTGCCGCGAGTTCATCCACGGACATCTTCGAGGTCTCGCGTCCTTCGATCCAGTAGCTGCCGTCCGTCGGACGATCGAGGCAACCAAGGATGTTCATCAGCGTCGACTTACCGGAGCCAGAAGCACCGATGATGGCCATCATCTCGCCGGCCTCGATGTCGAGGTCGACGTCTTTCAGCACCTGCACCATCTCGTCGCCTGCGGGGAAAGCGCGGGATACCCCACGTACGCGGATCAGTGGTTCCGTCATGGCGCGCCCTACCGCTTCGCCGCGGCCAGTTGAGCCTGGCCATTCGTGCGTTCGTCCGTGGATGCTCCCAGGACGATGGTCTCGCCTGCCTGAAGACCGCTAAGGATCTGGATGTCCGCGCCGTTGTCGATACCGACCTGGACCTCCCGGATCTGGACCTCGCCCACCGCGTCCAGTATGCGGACACGCGCCGTATCGCCGGCCCGGGACGCCCCTTCCACTGCGCTGAGCGGGACAAGCACGACGCCGCTGACGCGGCTCAGAACGATGGACACCTGCGCGGTCATGGAGGGCCGCAGAACCCCGTCCTCATTCGCCACGTCGATCAGCCCGGTGTAATAGACAGCGCCGTTGGTTGAGCCAATCCGGCTCGCGGCGGCGCTGCTCTCGTTGGCGATGGAGGCTGGGGCCGGTTCCACCTGTCGCAACTCCCCATCGAAACGGCGCTTCGGATCGCCAAGAATGCTGAACCAGACCGGCAGGCCCCGCCGTACACGCACGACGTCAGCCTCGGAGATATCCGCGCGCACCGTCATTGTATCCAATCGCGCGATCATGACGATGGTCGGCGCAGTCTGCAGGGCATTCACGGTTTGACCTTCGTCAGTGACGATCGCCACTACTGTGCCGGCTATTGGGGCAGTGATGCGCGTATAATCCAGTTCTATACCCGCAGACTCCAGCCCGACCTGCGCCTGGGCGACCTGAGCGTCCAGCGATTGAACCTCAGCCCGCGCGGTGTCTCGCATCGCAACCGCGGCGTCATACTGGGCGCGCGGCGTGGAACCACCTGCCAGCAGGTCACGCTCGCGCTCGAAATCCTTCTCGGCTTTCACCAGACCGGCGCTGCGCGCAGCGTGAACGGCGCGGATGTTGGCCAAAGCGGCCTTGCGGTCCCGCAAGGTGTTGCGCCGGGTCTGGGAATCGATCTCGGCCACCAACTGGCCAGCCTCGACGATGTCACCGATCTTGACAACCAGATGCTCAATGCGACCCGAGGCCTGGGCACCGACACGCACCAGCTCGAGCGGTTCGAGAACCCCGGTCGCCAGCACCACCTCTTCAAGGTCACCCGTCCGCGCCTGCGCGGTCACCAGTTCAAGCTTCGCCGGCGGACGCAGAAACAGCAGCCCGACACCCAGCAGACCGACAAGGGTTGCCGCCGCCAGGATCAAACGCTTGCGGGTAATGTGTCGTGTCATTTAGTCGTGGTCCATGCTATTGAAATTTGCGGGCTTTCTCTGTCACGAGAGTTACCTGAAAATTACGGGGAGCCGTCGTCGTGCCTGATCCGTTTGGTACGCGTTGTAGAATCAACCGATCGGCAAAGTGTTTGCAATGTGGGGGGGCGTGCCAGAGATTGCCCGCCAGACATCAAGCGATCGCGGCCGTGCTCAGCCAACGTCGACGGATGAAAACGCCTTGACCTGTTGGCGCAGGCGACGAACCTACCGCTGCTGGAAAACGCGCTTCTCGCGCCAGCGTACGGCAAATGTGCTGCCCTTGCCTGGAGTGGACGAAAGCTCAACGTAGCCGCCGTGACGGGTGACGATCTCGTTGACCATGCTGAGCCCCAGACCCGCACCTGAGCCGTGAGGGCTGACCCGGTAGAACGGTTCGAATATGCGCGACTGCTTATCGCCGGCAATTCCGCAGCCCTGATCGGCGACAGTCACGCTGCCGTCAGCCTCGATACTGACCGATATCTGTCCTCTTCCGCCTCCGTACTGGACTGCATTACGGACCAGATTGATGAATGCACGCTCCAGAGCTTCGGCATCCCCGGGAACGAACAGGTTTTCGGCATCGCTATCGAACGAAATCTCGTAACCTTCGGCAATCGCCAGGGGAGCAAGGTCGGCAACCACCTTCGACACAACGCTGTTGAGATCGACAGGTGCATTCTGCTGGGGCTTCTGCCGGTACTTCTCGGTGTCGAGAAGCTGGTTCGCGATTGCTGTAAGTCGCTTGATGGCCGTCTGCAGGTGTGTCTTGTCCGCACCTGGTGAAAGTGTATCGATTCTCACCTGCAGGACAGCAATCGGCGTTCGAAGTTCATGGGCCGCGTTGACGAAGAAGCGCTGCGTCGCCTCGAAGCCGCTATCGAGACGACGCAGCGCCCTGTTGATATCGCGCACCAGGCGAAGCACCTCATTGGGCAAGCCCCGCTCTTCCACCAGGGCGCCACGTGTGTCGAGGTCGATCCTGTCGAGACGCCTGGTCAGATCGCTGAAGGACCGCAAAGCCCAGCGTGTGACAAACGGAACGCCAATCAGGGAAATGGCGACAAGGATCAGCGCCGGCACGCCGATGGCAAGGTTCCCCAACAGCACGGTCACACCATATTGGGACATCGAAACACCGCCAGCAAAAATCGTTGCCTCACCGGCCTCTGTGTCGAAACGCTCCATGCGCGCGACACTCAGCGGATCATTCAGATCACCATGGAGCTCGACACTTCTGAACGTCCGCAAGAATGGCATTTTGTCGGCAATTTTCCCGGGAGGCGCTCTGTGTGCAAGGACAATATCTTTGCCCAAGTCTGCCACGAACCACAGATCAGGCGCTTCCTCCATAATCTCTTTAAGCTTGGCCGTCGGCACCAGATGGGGCCGGCCATTCGGCTCGAGACGGACCGAGTCTGCGATTTCCTGAGACAGCCAGATGGACGTGATCGCCACATCCGGCTTGATGCCAGAAAGGAGATATAAAACCAGGCTGAGCGACGCGATGACCGCGCAGAGCTGCAGGACAATAAAACCAAAAGTGAATCGCCAGCGAAGGGATGTGCTGGTCATCCTATTTCTGCTCATGAAGGTAGTAGCCTATGCCACGAATATTCTTGATAACAATGTCGGCCTCCGCTTCGCCAAGCTTTCGGCGCAGGCGAGACATATTGGATTCCAGTGAGTTCGACTGGATCTCGTCGTCAAAGGAATAGACCTGCCCCTCAAGGGACGAGCGCAACACGGTACGACCACGGTTTCTCAGCAGAGTTTCGATGATGAGCAGTTCCCTGCGAGTGAGCGCAAGCCGGACGCCGTTGACATGCACATCGCATGAAACACGATCATAGGTGACGTTTCCTGCCGACAGGACGAATGGGCCGGCTGTCGGCACCCGCCTCAGCACAGCGCTCATTCTGGCAATAAGCTCGGGAATTTCGAAGGGCTTCGGCAAATAGTCATCGGCGCCGTCATTGAGGCCGGAAATTCGCTCGTCGGTCGACCTCAGAGCGGAGATGATGATCGATCGCGTATTTGAACCCGTGCGGTGCAAATCGGCGAGGAAGGTACTGCCATCGCCATCCGGCAGTTGCCGGTCGATAAGGACAATATCGTAATCCGCCATGGCTATTGCTTCCCGCGCCGTCGCCAGATCTCCAACAGCGTCAAGCACGATGCCATGCTGCGAGAGGGCCGTCCTCAAGGCATCCGTCATTTCCGGATCGTCTTCGATAAGTAAAAGCTTCATATTGGCCTGATCGTGCAAGTCCCGGACAGCTGTTCTCCAGAATTCTAACAGCAAATTTATATGTATGTTTCAGATAAACTCGACTGCCATGACCGACTGGCCGCGAATCGGCAGTCCAGATGTCCGGCACCGGGGAACCGAAACCTGCCCGGTATCCAGCTGGCTTTTAGCCCCCCCGTCGCCAGGGCCAGCTCCTTATCGGCAGCGGCCGTAGTTATCCCGATATCTGCAACCGTAGTCGCGCCGGTCCCGATGTTCCCAGCGATCGCCGCGGTTCCTGTCGTTTCGTTCACTGATGTTCCCAATGACCGCCCCTCCCGCACCACCCGCCGCGGCTCCCACTGCAGCACCTTCCCAGGTGCCGCTTGCCAGCCCGCCGATGATTGCGCCACTGGCCGCACCAATACCGGCGCCCTTTTCCGTCTGGCTGCACGCAGTCAGCGTCAAGCAAACGAGTACGCCTGAAATGATCTTTTTCATGTCTGTCCTTTCGATCCATCGCCGCTACGGCCGCCCGTCGACCGTTGAGACGCACCAAGGTGCAGACGTATGGCCATCGAAAATTACGTGGAAGTTACGTAGAACCGTCGGCGTCGATACCGGTCGAAAGTGCAAATTCGTGTAGGATGCGCGTCTTCGCGATAAGTCATTCTCAGGCAACTCCGCTCGCCTAATCGATAGGGCATGCTCTTGGCGACATCCCTGGTTGTGAGGCGCGCGAGAAGACGAACGGCCCCAGCGGGTCGCCGCGATCCAGCGTCTTTCAACCGCCTTCTTCCGCAGCACGCTTTATCACGACGATCCCGCATTTTCCAAAACGGTCGCGACGCAATCGGCTGCGCCGGAAGGCAGCGTCGAGACGAAATGATGGTAATAAGTTTCGTTTAACTTCGCGAGGCTGGGCGAACTTAACGTTCACCATCGTCAAATCGATGTGTCCACCATTGCGTATACTCCATCTCATCGACATCGTAGGGAGCCCGTAGATAGGGATAGTCCCAGTTCTCGTAGCGCAGAGGCTTGAGGAAATCATTGACCGCGCGATAGGCCGTCGGCACCCGCCCCTTGATCAAGTCGCCAAGCACAGGCCGTTCACCCGCCTGGAAAACGACGCCCCCCTCATAGGGATGGAGGACGACCTCGTCTCCCAGCATTTCTCTCGCCTTTCCAAGACCACCGATGCGCGCCAGCAGTTCATCGTTAACGGCTGTCAGCCAATTCACGTCACGGATCACATCGGTGCGGTGTAATATTTCCAGAGTAAAATTGCTGCCATCTTCGTAAAGCAGGCCAGGAAACCGCCGGAACAGAGGATATGCTTTTTCAGTCGCACCCGCGGCATAGGAATAGAAAAAAAGCGACATCCCCGAAACAGCATAAAAAACCCGGAGATCACGGCAGGCGTCAACGAATAAACGAACCACGCCAGTTGGGTCGCGTGATAATTCCGATAGCCGTGTCTGATACATCAAGCGCCCGTTGCCGCCGCGATAGCCGGCGCTTGGAAGAAGGACAGTAAAGTAGTCATGGACCGGATCGGTCGAACGCGGCGCCTGTTTTGGCATATGCCTGATATAGAAGCTCGCAGTCTTCCCCTCATCAAAATATTCATCTTGTGACAGATTTTGCGCAACGTCTTCCCGTGAAGAGATGCGACGTACTCGCTCGTTAAAGGACAACAAATTTGTGTTGCCTTCCGCAAGGTCGTAGTAACGTAGCGCCAGATCGAGCATGGCTTGGCGTGTACGCCGTGTTTCACCAACCCCAAAATAGAACCCGGCCGTCAGCCCGAATAACCATTGAATGGCATTACCGGGCAGCAGGCCGATTTCGTCAAGCTTCCCTAGTTCGCCACGCTCTTCGAGGATCGCCATTGTGGCGAGGAGTTCGCTTATATCCAAAACGCCATCCTAGCGCTCGCCACCATCAAACCGGTGTGTCCACCATTCGGTGTACTCCATCTTATCGACATCACATGGCGCTCTAAGATAGGCGCGCTCCCAGTTCTCGTAACGCAGGGGCTTGAGGAAATCGTTGACTGCACGATATGCTGCGGGCACCCTCCCCTTGTTCAGATCGCCGAACACAGGCCGTTCGCCAACCTGGAAAACAACGCCATTGCCACCGCGATAACCGGCGCCGGGAAGAAGGGCAGTGAAGTAGTCGTGGACCGGATCGGTCGAACGCAACGCCTGTTTTGGCATATGCCTTATGTAGAAACTCGCCGTCTCCCTTTCGTCGTCATATTCCCTCTGCGACAGATATTCCTCAATATGTTTTCCTGCTGAAATGCGGCGTGTCCGCTCATTAAACGATAATAAATTGGTATTGCTCTCTACGAGATCGTAGTAACGCAGTGCCAAGCCGAGCATAGATTGGCGTATTTGACGTGTTTCTCCGTCGGCAAAATAGAACCCGGACGTCAGTCCAAACAGCCATTGGATGACATTGCCGGGCGGCGATCCAATTTCGTCCAGTTTTTCGAGTTCACCCCGCTCCTCAAGGATCGCCATCGTGGTGATGAGTTCGCTTAAGTTCACGAGGCTGAGCAACCTTAACGTTCACCATCGTCAAATCGACTTGTCCACCATTGCGTATACTCCATCTCATCGACATCGTAGGGTGCTCGAAGATAGGGATAATCCCATGCCTCGTAACGCAGGGGCTTGAGAAAATCGTTGACCGCGCGGTACGCTGCGGGCACCTGCCCCTTGTTCAAGTCGCCAAGCACCGGCCGTTCACCCGCCTGGAAAACGACGCCCCCCTCGTAAGGATGGAGGACGATTTCGTCTGCGAGCACTTCTCTCGCCTTCTCAAGACCACCGACGCGCGCCAGCAGTTCATCGTTGACGGCTGTCAACCAATTGACGTCACGGATCACATCGGTGCGCTGCGAAATGATTAACCCAAAACGGATGCCGTCCTCATAGAGAAGGCCGGGAAATCTGCGGAACAATGGATAGGCTCTTTCGGTTGCGCCTGCCGCATAGGAATAGAAGAAAAGCGACATCCCCGAAACGGCATAAAAGACCTGAAGGTCACGGCAGGCGTCAACGAAGAAA